>JAGWSV010000011.1 GCA_028869315.1 Rhodospirillales bacterium | reverse complement strand
TCCGTGCTGCGCCGCCGCGCGTTCCAGGCGCCGAAAGCAGGCTTCGAAGGTCGGCCGCTCCAGCCGCAGATAGTCGGCTTTCAGGAAGTCCCAGGCTTCGGGGGCGCACTCAACCTCGTGCCCCGCGCGGCCCGAGTGGCGGGGCGCGAGGTAGGGAAGCCAGTCGTGCCGCTGGATCGCGTCCACCGCACTTGCCCAGGCGTAGAGCGACGAAAGCCCGATGCCCCGCGCGTGCGCCACGATCTTCATCGCCTCGGTGCGCCCGATCCGGGCGCCGGACATGGCGACGGCGGCGTCCAGTGCTTCCAGCCTACGGTGCGCCTCGGCCTTCTTTCTCTCCGGCAGGCGGTCGAACCAGCCCCACAGATCCTCGCGCGCGCCGCGATCCTGCGCCCCGGCGCGCTCGGCGGCGTGCGCCACGTCGTTGAACGCCGACACAATCTGCGCCTGAGCCGGCGCCGGCAGCGCCGTGTAGTGGTATTCCACGCCGCCGCCGCGACCCTCGCGCCCGCGCCAGCGCACGCCTTCGAAGCGTGCATCGCTCCAATCACGCCCCAGCGCGATCTGCATCCCGCGCGCCGATGCCGGCAGCCCAGGCAGCGACATCCCCGCCAGCTCGGCGGCGGTGAACCATTCGCGCCTCAGCACGCGCGACCTCCTTCGCGGCGCGCTTGCAGCGACAGCACCCGCGCGCGCCTCGCCAGCGCGCGCTGCTGTTCCGACACGGCGGCGAGTTCGATCATCGGCAGGTAGCGGCTTTCGATCACGGCCCAGCCGAACAGGTCGGCCGCCGCCTGCATCAGCCGCCGGTCGCCGGTGGCGTGCACCAGCGCCAGGAAGCGCGGCAGGCTGATCACGTGATCCTCGCGCGCCTGGCTGGCGTAGGCGTTCAACATATTCACGCCGATCGTCTGGCCCAGGTATTCGCTCATCCGTTCGGCGATCACCTGACGCGGCACACTGGCCTCGCGCAGCGCCGCCGAAATCGCCTGGCACATCCGCGCCTGCAGGGTGCGCGCCCGCACGCTGCGCGTATCGAACCGCGCCACCGGCTGCGGTGGCGTCCAGCCCAGCAGGTCCAGTTGGCGCGGTTCGGGCTTCATCAGCCGGTCGCCTTCTTCGCCCAGGCCAGGAAGGCACGCTGGTCGGCCGCCGACAGGTGGATAAACGCGCTTTTGAGCCGGTCGAGCGGGGTTTTCGCGTCCGCGGCGCCGGCCGCGGCGGCGCGGAATTCGCCCAGAACCTCCCGCGCGGGGGTGTGGATCAGGCGCCCGATCGCGATGTCCCGCTCGTGCAGCGGCAGCCGCTTCAGCGCGTCGATCTCGGCGCCCGACAAGGTCGCCGCGAAGTCCCGCAGGATCGCCCGCTGCCCCGGCGTGAAGGCCTCGAACCGCGCGAGGGACTTTTTCACCTTGTCGACCGAGAGGCCGAAGCGGCCCTCCACCTCGGCGTAGAACAGAAAGCGGTGCGAGCTCGCTCCGCTTTTTTTCGGGCGCCCCTTTGACAACGTCCCGTGCAGCTTGCGGAAGATATCCAGCCGCTCCGCCAGGAACGCCGCCTCGTCGTAAGGTGTCAGCTCCTTGCGGTACAGATTTTCATCGATCTCCCGCAGGCGGCGCTCATCGGGGCTGCCTTCGAACACGGTGGCCGCGATCTTGTCGAAGCCGGCCGCCCGCATCGCGACCACGCGGTGCGCGCCGGCAACCACCTTGTAGATTTCGCCTTCCTTCTCGACCTCGATCGGTGTGATCTGGCCGCGCTCGCGCATGGAGATCGCCATCGCCTCGGCCCGGTCGGGATCGACCTCCCGCAGCCGGTCGTCAGGGATCACCACCGCGTCCAGTGGCAGCACCAGCAGCGTGTCGGGTGTTACGTTCATGCGGCCTCTCGGTTTTGGCTGGGAATTGCGGGCTTGCGGGTGGCAGCCTTCGGGCCGGATCGCGGCAGCGGGTTGCCGTCCGCGCTCCACCGGCCGGGCCAGATCGTCTGCGGCGGCACACCCAACGCGGCTGCGATGCGCCTCTCCACCGGGATCGAAGCCAACGGGCGCCGCAGGACCTGTGCGATAAGGGAGGGATCGACACCCCAGGCCGCCGCAGCCGCCTTCGTCGAGCCGAACAGGATACGCAGCTCGGCCTTCACCCGTTCCGGGTGCCAGGCGCCCCCATCCGGGGCCGTGCGAGGCGCGCGAGTGTGGCGCGGGGAGGTGGGCATCTCGTCTCCGAAGCTCTAACATTCTGGAGACTGCTCGGGCGCGCGTCGCCCTGTCAATAGCCGAATGGCGATTTCGCAGTTCGAAAACGGCCCATTTGGCGTTCGTCAGTGCTTAGGAGATTGATATGACGCCCGAAAACAAGGATTTCGGGGTTGCTGAAACCGAATTTCAGGATTTCGGAGATCCGGCTCCGAACTCCGAAATCTCCGAACGGGCCGCGCGCCTCCGCGAGGCGGTCGGAAGGGCCGGGGGCAACAAGGCCGTGGCAGCCCGGTCGGGGGTCCCGGTGGGCACTCTCAACAACTACCTGGCCGGTCGAGATATGAAGGTGGGCGCCATGATCGCCCTGGCGCACGCGACGCACGTGAACCTGGAATGGCTCGCCACCGGCCGCGGCCCGCGCCTGGCGGACGATTTCGTGCCGCCCCGCGCCGGCCAGCCGCCCGTCGGCACCGAACTCCCCGACGGCACCGCAATCGCCGCCGGGCCAGCCATGCCGCTGCCGCCCGCGATGCCGTCCCCGGCCGATATCGACCGGATGGCGCGGGCGCTCGAACGCGCCGGCCCCATCCTGGAAGCCCATCAAGGTAAGCTGCCAGACCGTCGCCGCTTCGCTCAATTGCTACTGCTGCTGTGCAACGAGATCGCGGCCGCAGAAAAAATCCCAGCCACTCTGAAACCTGATTGACCACACTCGTGCGAGAGATCACTATCGCGGAACAACAAGTCGTGGACTCAGAATATGCCAGGCAGCGCCGACATGATTGAAACCCTCGCCCGCGCTGAACTGGCAGATGCCACACCCCCTCAGCCGCGGCCGGCGCCCGTCATTTCGATCCGGATCAACGGCATCCTCACGGTCGAGATCGCCGTGCAGCTCCCCTCAAAGGACCCGCTTCCATGCGCCACCTGATCCTCGCCGCCGCCCTGCTCGCCCTCCCCGCGGCCGCCAACGCCGCGCCGCAGCTCCAGCAGCCCGAGCGTGAAGCGCGCGCCTATCTTTCCCCCTGCCGCTTCCACGACAGCGGTATGCAACGCCTCTGCCGCCGCAACCAGGCCAACTTCGTGGAGCAATACGTACGCGCACTCGGCGGCGATTACGCAGCCCAGGGCAGCACTTTTACGTCGTTCTCGGTGGTCGATCGCTGTCCGCACTGCGACAAGCTGGGTTATGTCGGGATGCCCGCCGACCAGGTGCACGCCTGCGCCTGGGCCATGGTCCTCGTGATCGAGTCGCCGTCGTCGGATCCTAATTCCGCCTTCGCCCACGACAACGCCCGCGCACAGTGCGCCCCCCTCACCACCGGCCAGAAGAACGCCGCGTGGTCCGCCGCGATCGGTTACCTGGCGCGCATCCACCATCACGCCGTCGCCATCCCGGCGGATTGGAACCCCTCCGTTTCCGAACTGCTCTCAGCAGCCCGCTAAGAGTTCCCTAAGACCCCCTTGGCACTTCCCGGCAGCGGCGCCCGCTTTTCCAGGTTCCAATGGCAAACTCCGTCATCGGCGCCCGTTTTCCAGTTTCCAAACCGGCCGTGCCCCCGCCGCCGCGCGCAGTCGCAACCCCATGATCCGCCGTGTAAAATCCCGCGTCGTCCCGCGTCATCCCGCGTCATCCCGGTTTTCCAGGATCGGTTGGCGGGCATCAACCGAGAACGTGCCGGAGTTCTCCAGCTGCTCGAGCGTGATCGGCCTCGACGCGCCGGGGGAGATCTACACCTCCGGCCGCAAGATGGAGGGGGTGTGGTTCGAGAACCGGGAGGCCGCGGCGGCGCACCAGGCCGGCATGCCGCGGGTGCCGCCGGGGCGCTACCATGGGCTGGTGGTTTCGCCGCTGCGCACGGCGCGGCTCGACCCGCCGGACATCTGCCTGTTCTACGCCAACCCCGCGCAGATGATCCTGTTCATCAACGGGCTGCAATGGAAGGCCTACCGGCGCTACGATTTCTCCATCACCGGGGAGAGCGCCTGCGCCGATTCCTGGGGCCATGCGTTGAAGACCCGCGAGGTGAGCCTGTCGATCCCGTGCTATGCGGAACGCCGTTACGGCGCCGTGGCGGATGACGAGATGCTGATGGCCTGCCCGCCGGAAGACCTGCAGCGCGCGGTGACCGGCCTCGCCGGGCTGTCCAAGGCCGGGCTGCGCTACCCCATCATGCCCTTCGGGCCGCAGGCCGAGCCGGCCGAGGGCATGGCCAAAAGCTACGCCGGCAAGAACTGAAGGAACAGGACATGGACGGAAAAACCTCGCCTCTGGCGGTGAAGCTGCCGGAGCTTCCGCCGCTGGCCGGCGTACGGCTCGGGGCGGCCGAGGCCGGAATCCGCTACCGCAACCGCACCGACCTCGTGATGCTGGAGCTCGCCGCGGGCACCACGGTCGCCGGCGTGTTCACCTCCAACCGCTGCCCGGGCGCTCCGGTCGACTGGTGCCGCGCGGCGCTGCGGGGCGGACAGGCCCGCGCCGTGGTGGTGAACGCCGGCAACGCCAACGTGTTCACCGGCCGGGCGGGGCGGGAGACCTGCGCCGTCACCGCCGCCGCCGCCGCGCGGCTGGCCGGCTGCGCGGCCGAACAGGTCTTCGTCGCCTCCACCGGCGTGATCGGGGAGGTGCTGCCGGTCGACCGGCTGACCGCGGCGCTGCCCGCGCTGCATGCCGGGCTGCGCGCGGATGGCTGGGAAGCGGCGGCGCGCGGCATCATGACCACCGACACCTTCCCCAAGGCTGCCTCCCGGGTGGCGAAGATCGGCGGGGTCGCGGTGCGCATCAACGGCATCGCCAAGGGCAGCGGCATGATCGCGCCCGACATGGCGACCATGCTGTGCTTCATCGCCACCGATGCCAAAATCCCGGCGCCGGCGCTCGATCGGATGCTGCGCAAGGGCGTCGACACGAGCTTCAACTGCACCACGGTCGATTCCGACACCTCCACCTCCGACACCGTGCTGCTGTTCGCCACCGGCCAGGCGGTGCATCCGGAGGTGCCGGAGCAAGGCGGGCCGCTGCTGCGCGACTTCGGGGCGAAGCTGCACGACCTGCTGCGCGATCTCGCCTTGCAGGTGATCCGCGACGGGGAGGGGGCCAGCAAGCTCGTGCAGATCGACGTGACGGGGGCGACCTCGGCGCGTTCGGCCAAGCGGATCGCCATGGCGGTGGCGAATTCGCCGCTGGTCAAGACCGCGATCGCCGGCGAGGACGCGAACTGGGGCCGCATCGTCATGGCGGTGGGCAAGGCGGGCGAGCCGGCGGATCGCGACAAGCTGTCGGTGGCGGTCGGCGGCATATGGATGGCGAAGGACGGCGGGGTGGTGCCCGGCTACGACGAGACGCCGGTGGTCGCGCACATGAAAGGGCGGGAGATCCGTATCGCGGTGGATCTGGGCCTCGGGCGCGGCAAGGCCACCGCGTGGACCTGCGACCTGACGCACGGCTACATCGACATCAACGGCTCCTACCGGTCCTGATCCGGCGCGCGGCCGGCACCTGACCCATCGCCCCTTGCCGTCGGGCCAGGGGCGATGGGCATACGCCGGTCCTCGGCCGGTCTATGCGGGCATCGGCTGCGGCGCCGCGGCGCGCTCCGCCGCGCCGGCGAAATGCGGCATGACCTCGGTGCCGAACCGTTCCAGCTGGTCCAGCGCAACCGCTTTCGGCACCCCGACCGACAGGCTGATCGACACCCGATCGAGGCCCGGATAGGCGCGCTCCAGCCGCTTCAGGTGGTCGACGATTTCGGCGGGCGAGCCGCACAGGAAGCCGCCGGAGGCGACCGCCTCCTCGATCCGCGGCAGCTTCGCCCCGGGGGCGCGGAGCGGATCGCGCATGATCTCGATCTGCTCCTCCGTCAGCGCGCGCACGAGGCGGAGTTCGCCGAACATCTTCATGTTCTCTTCGTAGTATTTGGCCGCTTCGCGCATGCCCTGCTCGCGCGAATCCGCGATGAAGAAGTGGAACCCGAAACAGAGCCGTTCGCCGAGCGCGAGCTCCTTGCCGACGCGCCGATGCGCGTCCTGCCAGGCGAGCACGGTCTTGTGCATGGCGCCGCCCTCGGCCGAGCCGCCGCCGACCATGCCCTGGATGCCGTGTTTCGCCATGAAATCCAGCGCCCGCGCGCTGCCGCCCTGGATCGGCTGCCAGCACTCGACCGGCCGGCGCAGCGGGCGCGGGACCAGGGTGAGGTCCTTCAGGTCGTAGCCGCGATAGGGCACCGCGGCCGGCAGCGTGTAGTGCTTGCCGTGGTGGGAGAACTGCTCGCTGTTGAACGCCTTGAAGATGATATCGGCCTGTTCCTCGAACAGCTCGCGGTTGGCGGCCTGGTCGCGCAGGGGCGCGCCGAAGGTTTCCACCTCGCGCGTGTGGTAGCCGCGGCCGAGCCCGAACGTCACCCGTCCGCCGGTCAGGATGTCGACGGTGGCGTAGTCCTCGGCGAGGCGCAGCGGATGCCACATCGGCGCGATGTTGAAGCCGCAGCCGAGGCGCAGGCGCCTTGTGCGATGCGCGAGGTGCAGCGCCAGCATCAGCACGTTGGGGATGCACTCGTAGCCTTCGCGCTGGAAATGGTGCTCGGCCATCCAGAAGGTGGTGTAGCCGAGCCGGTCCATCAGCCGCGCCATGGCTTCGGCTTTCTCGAACACGGTGGCGAGGTGCTCGTTCGGGTAGCGCCGGTCGTTCACCGGGACGCCGCCATAGCCCACGTCGTCCATATCCACATGCCCGGCAAACAGGCTGTCGAATTTCGTGATCATGGATGATCCCTCCCTCGCGGCCGGCGGGCCGGCCCGCGTTGTCGGCGAGCCTAGCAGGGCGGCGCGGGCTGTCCTATGCGGGAGGGTGCGCGCCTCCCTGCGCCATCATCATCGCGAAAACCACGGCGCGGGACGCGCATGCCCCGACGGCCTGCAGGCGTCGTTCGACGGGCGGCGCGGAGGTGGGTTTCAGGCCGGGACCCTGCCTTGGCCGGCGGGCACTTCGTCCATCGCCGGCCGGCCGGTGACGTGGCGCCAGTGGTGCCACAGCAGCCGCGCGGCCAGCGCGCGGGACGGGCGCCACGCCTCTGCCAGGCCGCGCAGCGCGGCCGGCGCCGGGCGCGCCTCCAGGCCCTTGAGATGCGCCGCCGCGGCGGCCAGCGCCAGGTCGCCGGCGGGAAACACGTCCTCCCGGCCCAGCGCGAACAGCAGGTAGACCTCCGCGGTCCAGCGCCCGAGGCCGCGCACCGCGGCGATGGCCGCGATCGCGGCTTCGTCCTCCATCGCCGCGAGCCGCGCCGTGTCCAGCGCGCCGTCAAGGAACGCCGCGGCCAGGGCGCGCGCATGGGCCACTTTCGGCCGCGACAGCCCGGCGCCGCGCAACGCCTCGTCCGGCAGCGCGAGCAGCCCCTCCGGCTGATCGGCGCCCGGCAGCGCCCGCAGCCGGCGCCAGATGGCCCCGGCGGCCTGGTTGCTGATCTGCTGGCCGACGATGGCGGCGAGCAGGCCGGGGAACCCGTCCGGGCGCACCCGCCACGGCAGCGGACCGGCCCGCATCTCGATCGCCGCAAGGTCGGGGTCGCGCGCGGTCAGCCGGTCGAGCGCATCACGCGCAGGGCGAGGAGGGTGGGGAAAGTCCATGCCGGGCGAGTGAAGCACCAAGCGGTGCGGCGCGCACCTGCCTGCCAGCGTCCTCCGCCGCCGCGCGCCCTCGCGGTCCCGACCGAGCCGGCCGCCGCGCCCGAGCCGTCCCCGCGCCGGGGAGCGCGCGGGGACGGGGCCGGCCAGCGGTCAGCCGACCCGCCGGATCTGCCCGGTCCGGCTGTTGATGGTAAAGCGGGCGATCACGCTGTTGTCCGCGGTCGCGTAGGCGAAGCCGATGTCGTTGTCCGACAGCTGCTTCACGTCCACCACCTTCCAGCTGTGGTTGCCGTTCCAGCGCAGGAAGCCGGTGGCGATGTCCTGTGCGTCGGCCACCGTGATCTCCCGGTTGGCGGGATGGTAGAGCAGCGCGAACGTGCCCGGCGCGACCAGCCGGTGGTGGCGCCAGCCTTCCGGGCCGCGATGCGCCCAGCGGTGGTGCCACCCCCCATGGCCGTGCGGGCCGAATCCGGGCCCGCCGGCCGGGCCGGGCGGCGGCGGTGGCGGGGGAGCGGCATGGGCCACCAGGACGCCGGCCGAACCGCCGGCGATCGCGAGCGCGGCGGCTGCCGCCAGGACTGTTGATTTCCGCATGTGGGTCTCCTTCAAGCCGCGATCCGGTCGCGACAAGGGGGGAGATAGGCGACGGGTATTGCGCGCACGGCCGCGGCGCGCGACGAAGTGAAACCGAATGCAACACGCCACTGCCGGAAACCCGAAGACCACCCTATCATTGCTGTCATGGAAACGGCCCCGCATATCCTGGTGGTGGACGACGACCGCGAGATCCGCGATCTGCTCGCCCGCTTCCTGGAACGCCACCAACTGCGCGTCACCGCGGTGCGGGACGCGCGGGAGGCCCGCCGCGCCTGGCCCAACGGGCACTACCACCTCGTCGTGCTCGACCTGATGCTGCCGGGGGAAAGCGGGCTCGATCTTGCGCGCTTCCTGCGCAGCCAGTCGAACGTGCCGATCGTGATGCTGACCGCCATGGGCGAGGAGACCGACCGGATCATCGGCCTCGAACTCGGTGCCGACGACTATGTGCCGAAGCCGTTCAACCCGCGCGAACTGCTGGCCCGCATCCGCGCCGTGCTGCGCCGCGCCGGCGAACCCGCCGACCTGCGCGAACCGACCGCCGCCCGCTCCCTGCGCTTCGCCGGCTGGACGCTGGAGCCGGCGCGCCGCCGGCTGCTCAACCCCGAAGGCGCGGAAGTCGCGCTGACCGGCGGCGAGTACGACCTGCTGCTGGCGCTGGCGGAACGGCCCAACCGGGTGCTGACCCGCGACATGCTGCTCGATCTGCTGCGTGGGCGGCAGGCCGGTCCGTTCGACCGCGCGATCGACGTCGCCGTCAGCCGCTTGCGGCGCAAGCTGGAAGACGGCGGGCGCGACTCCCAGTTGATCAAGACCGTCCGCAGCGGCGGCTACGTGCTGGCGGCGAGCGTCGAGCGGGTCTGACCGGCGCCGGGACGGCGGATCGGGTCGTTTTCCCCGGGAAATCGGCCCTGCGCGCATTGCCAGCCCGCGTCGTCTCGCGCACGATCATGTTCCGCTGCCAGACGCCAAGGGGTGCGATGCGCATCGACTGCCCTGCCTGTTCCGCCAGCTACGATGTGCCGGACGCGATGCTCGTCGGGCGCAAGGCGGTGCGCTGCGCCCGCTGCGGCGAGCAATGGACGCCGTCCGCTTCAGGCGCCGGCCATCCGCCGGCGGAGGCCGCGCCGGCAGCCGATGCGGCGCCGCGCGAGGGGGCACCTGGCGCCGCCGCGCCCCCCGAACCAGCCCCGTCCGCACCAACGCCGCCCGCACCAACCCCGCCCGACCCAGCGCCGCCCGAGCCAGCGCCGCCCGCACCAATGGCTCCTCCAGCGGCCACCGCGCCGCCGCGCCTCCCCGGCCGGCCGCCGCCGGGGCACTCCGCCGGGCTGCGCCTGGCCTGGGTACTGAGCCTGCTGGTCGTGATCGGCGCGCTTGCGGCGGCGGCGGTCTGGCGCGGACCGATCATGCGGGCCTGGCCCCCGAGCATGCGGGTTTATGCCGCGCTCGGCATGGTTCATACTCATCCCGGCCGATAGGCGGGACATCGCGCGCCGGCGCGATCAGGCGGCGCCTCGCCGGCCGCGCGCCGGGCCGGGCGGGTATCGGCCGAGGCCCGGCGGGCTGATCCGCCGCGCCCGTTTTCAGGAACCCTGACCGTATGTACGTTCCCGCTCCGTTCCGCGAAGACCGCATCGAGGTGCTGCACGGCGCGATCCGCGCCGCCGGCCTCGCGACCCTGGTCACGCTCACGCATGACGGGCTGGTCGCGAGCCATATTCCGATGCTGCTCGACCCCGAGCCGGCGCCGTACGGCGTGCTGGTGGGCCATCTCGCCCGCCCCAATCCGCAGGCGCGGGGCGTGGCGCCGGGCGTGGCGGCGCTGGCGATCTTCCAGGGGCCGGACGCCTACGTCACCCCAAGCTGGTACGAAACCAAGCGCCGCACCGGCGCCGTGGTGCCGACCTGGAACTACGTCGCCGTGCACGCCTATGGGGAGCTGTCGTTCTTCGACGATCCGGCACGGCTGCGCGACGTCGTCACCCGGTTGACCGACCGCGCGGAGGCGTCCCGCGCCGCGCCCTGGGCGGTGGCCGACGCGCCGGAGGCGTTCATCGCCGGCATGCTGAAAGGCATCGTCGGGGTTTCGCTGCCGATCGCGCGGCTGGAAGGCAAGTGGAAGATGAGCCAGAACCGCCCGCCCGAGGACCGCGCCGGCGTCGTCGCCGGGCTGACCGAGGCGGGCCGGGCCGACGTCGCCGCCCTGGTTGCCGGCGCCGACGCCAGCGGCGGCTGAACCCGCGGTTCCATGGACTCGATCTTCCGCGGCGATCTCTCCACCGCCAGGGGCCGGGCGGTGGCCTGGGCCGATGCGTTGTTCATCGACCATGCGGTGTTCCGGCTGGTCTGGAGCAACGCCGCGCCGGTGGCGCCCGGCCTGCTGTACCGCTGCAACCACCCGACCCCCGGGCGGCTGGCCGCGCTGACCCGGCGGTGGGGGTTGCGCACCGTGATCACCCTGCGCGGGCCGACCGGCAACGGATCGGACGCGCTGGCGCGGGAGGCGGCGGAGCGGCTGGGCCTGACCGTGATCGACATGGCGATGGACAGCCGCGGCGCCCCGCAGCCCGAGCGGATCCTGCGGCTGGCGGAGATCTACCGCAGCATGGCGGCGCCGGCGCTGATCCATTGCAAGTCCGGCGCCGACCGCGCCGGGTTGGCGGCGGGGCTGTTCGTGCTGCTGCAAGGCGGCACCGCGGCGGCGGCGCTGCGGCAATTGTCGTGGCGGTTCGGCCATGTGCGGGCGTCCCGCACCGGGATTCTGGACGCGTTCTTCCTGGCCTACGCGCGGGCGGCGGAGGGGCGGGTGCCGTTCCTGGAGTGGGTGCGGGATGGGTATGATCCGGAGGGGTTGAAGCGCGATTTCCGGGCGGGGGGGGTGGCGAGTTTTCTGAACGACCGGGTGTTGCGGCGGGAGTAGGCGGCACGATCGCCGCATGTCCGTGGCGCCGCCCGGGCCGTTGCGCCGGCAGCGGCCCGGAGCGCGATGCGGGTTCGCTGCCGCGGGGCTTGAGGTTCCCGCGCCGTTTTGGGCCGCACCCGGCGTTGGGGTGGCGTCGGAGGATAGTTACATTGGTACATCGTAATATTATCGGCACACGACGGCAGGCCCCGGTCTAGCAGGCGAAAAGCGGCGGGCGGAAGCCGCGCGGGCCGTGGGCGCGG
>JAGWSV010000071.1 GCA_028869315.1 Rhodospirillales bacterium | reverse complement strand
GTAGCCGCCGAGCATCAGGAAATCGCCATGCGCGAGATTGACGATGCGCATGACCCCGAACACCAGGTTGAGGCCGAGCCCCACCAGGGTGAAATAGAGGCCGAACACCACGCCGGCGACGATCGCGCCGGTCAGCATGCGCGTCCGCCCCCAGAGGCAGGGCCGAAGGGCGTCGCGCGCAGCGCGACGCCCCCGGTGTCGCACGCCATGCTCACTTCCCGAGCACGGCCTTGCCGTTGGCGAACGCAGCCGGATAGACCGACTTCAAGGTCACGGTCTTGCCGTCCGGCTGCACTTGGCCCAGCGGGGTGATGGCCCCGATCTGCGCGCCCTCGGCGTCCAGCTCGAACGGTCCGTCCAGGGTTTTGAGCTTGCCGGACAGGCCGAACACCGCCGTGTGGATCGCCATCTGATCGAGGCTCGTCGCCGTCGCCAGCGCGCGCTGAATGACGAGTCCGGTCTGGTAGCCATAGATCGCGTTGGCGCCGAAATCGACGCCCGAGCCCTTCGGGTATTTCTTGTCCCACGCCGCTTTGTACTGGGCGAGGTCCATGCCGTAATTCACCTTGTAGCTGTAGTTCGACGGCGGCACGTAGGTGAACGCCCATTTCATGGCGTCGGGACCGACGTTCTTCAGCATCAGGTCGAATTCCTCGCCCGCATAGATGCTGAACAGGAAGCGAAATTTCTCGCCGGAATCCTGCAGGTTGCGCAGAAAGGCGATGTCGTTGCCGGGATAGCCGAGCTCGGCCACCGCGTCGGGGTGGTGGGCGGCGATGTTGTTGATCAGGACCGTGTAGTTGGAGGTGCTGGTCGGCACGCCCTGGTCGTAGACGATCTTGAGCTTCCCGGCCTTCTCGATGAAGCCGCGCAGCGCCTTCGCCTGGGTGCCGGTGAAGTCGTTCGTTGAATAGAGGATGGCCAGCTTGTGCACGCCCTCCTTCGCCGCCACGTCGTTCAAGTAATCGGCGATGTATTTGGGCCAGATCGTGGAGACCGGGTCCGCCATCAGCGCGATATAGGGGTTGTCCTTGGTAAAGAACGTCCCGCCGGTGCCGGAGACGTCGAACAGGAACATCTTGTGTTCCTTCGCGATCGGCACGGCGACCGAAGTGAGCACCGAGCCCGAATCCGCCACCAGCAGGTTCACGTGGTCCTGGGTAATGAGCTGGTTGTAGAGGGTCGCCGCGGTGGCCGTGTTGCTCTGGTCGTCATAGGCGATCAGCTTGACCGGGATCTTCTTGTTGAACGCCTTAACGAACACCCCGCCGTCCGCATTGGTCTGATCGACCCAGAGCTTCAGCGAATCGAACACCGGCATGGAAATCGCGGCGAAGGCGCCGGAACTCGCGTAAAGCGTGCCGATCTTGATCGCGGCGGGCGCGGTCGCAGCATGTGCGCCGCCGGCCAGCAGCGCCGGCAGCAGGCCGAGCGCCGGTAGCAATCGTCTGAACTTCATGGCCATGTCCCCCTTGGCTCGTAAGCGATATCGGGGGGGGTTCTGCCGCAGTCGCACCGCCGCGGCAAGCCGGCGGCGACGGCGCGGCCGGCTCTCAGCCGAAATCGCCGGCCAGTTCCGTGCGCACCGCTTCGGCCAGCACCGCCATATGGCCGTAGTGCGGGTGCGTAAAGCCCAGCACAACCTGCTCCCCCGGCGTCGAAAAGGCCGCAATCTGCGCCGCGGTGAACGGGAAGTGCACGAATTGAACCGAGGACGCCTTGCCTTCGGCGGTCGTGCGGTCCTGGTCCTCCTCGGCAACCGCGTGGATCGTCTCGCCCCCGACCCTGAGGAACGCGGTCTCCTCGATCCCGCCGAGCTGCGCCAGCACCCGGGCGCGGCGTACAGGATCGTCGATCTCGATCATGAAGGTGGCGACCAGTTCCCTTCCGTTGGGCACGAGAGGGTTGTATGCGGCCAGTTCGTCGGGGATCTGCGCCGCCCCGCCCCGCTCGATATGCAGCATCTCCTGGATCTGCAGCCACATCGTCTCGAAGCACTCGAAATAGAACGTCACGTGCGGCCCGACCGCCACCCGGCGCTGGCGCTTGCGAGCGGCGACGGCACGGCGCTTCTCGGCGCGCATGGTCGCGTACTGGGCGGCGGGAATCAGATCCGCTTCGGTGATTTCATGCCGGTTCGCCATGGCCGCCACTCCTTCTGTTTCAGACGAGCCCGTAGGCCCGCGCGAGCAGCTCGATCGGATGTCCCGCCAATGTGGGGCGCGGCGCGTCGCCGCCAAGAAGCTCCATCGTCTGCGCCAGATGCACACCTGCCAACGGGCATTCCGACGCGACGAACCCCTTGCCGCTGTCGCGCGCCTGGCGCGCCGCCGGGCGGCCCACTTTCACCGCGGTATCGAAATGGGCCCGCTTGAAGCCCCAGGAACCGCCGTGACCGGAACAACGCTCGACCACCTGCACATCGGTTTCCGGCAGCAGGCGCAACAGATCGGCCGCCTTCTGCCCCATGTTCTGCGCCCGCGCGTGGCAGGCCAGATGCACCGCGACTCCCCCCGGGATCGGCGCGAGGCCGGGTGCCAGCCCTTCCTTGCGGGCGATATCGACGACGTACTCGCTGATGTCGAACGTCGCCGAAGCAAGACGCTTGACCGCCGCATCGTCCGGCAGGATCAGCGGCCATTCGAATTTCAGCATCAGCGCGCAGGACGGCACCAGCGCAATGACGTCATAGCCCTTGTCGATCCAGGGGCCGAGCGCCGCCGCCACCTCCCGCGCCGCCGCCGCAACCTCGGCGATGCGGCCCTGCTCCAACAGCGGCATGCCGCAGCAGTGCGGGTGGACCACTTCGGTCTCCACGCCGTTCTTCGCCAGCACGGCGCGCGCGGCCGAGCCCATGTCGGGGTCGTTGTAGTTCACGAAGCAGGTCGAGTAGAGCACCGCCTTGCGCCCGTGCGCCGGCGCCCCGGCGTTCACCTCCGGCGCAGCCCGCTTCGCCTGCGTGACGAAGCTGTTGGCGTGGTATTTTGGAAGTTCGGCACGCGGATCGAGATCGGCGGCCTTGGCGAGCATCCCGCGCATGCGCGTGTTGCCGCGATCGGTCGCCCAGTTCGCCAGCGGCGCCACCACGCCGGCAAGCTTGCCGTTGCGGTCGGTCGCGGCCAGCTGCCTTTCGGCGAAGGCCAGCCCGCCTTGCGCGGCCTCCATCGCCCGATAGCGCAGCATCAGGTGCGGGAAGTCGAGATTGAACGCGTGCGGCGGCACGTAAGGGCACTTGGTCATGAAGCACATGTCGCAAAGCGTGCAGGCGTCGACGACCGGCTTGAACGCGGCGCTGTCCACCGCGTCGAGTTCGCCGGTGCGCGACTCGTCGATCAGGTCGAACAGCTTGGGAAACGAGTCACACAGGTTGAAGCAGCGACGGCAGCCGTGGCAGATATCGAACACGCGCCGCAATTCGGCGTCGATCTTCGCGGAATCGACGAACTCCGGGTCCTGCCAGGCAATCGGGTGGCGGGTCGGGGCGTCGAGGCTGCCTTCGCGCATGATGCGAACCCGGGACAAATGCAGATGAATGGAAGCGGTGCACGCGCCGTCGCGGCGACAAACCGCCGCGCGCCGCGCGCGGCAGCCTCTCCCGCGCGATGCAGGAGAGGTGCGGCGTGTCGTGAGAAGACGGACTACTTGAGCTCGTCGAGCGCGCGCTGGAAGCGGCCGGCATGGGACCGCTCGGCCTTAGCCAGCGTCTCGAACCAGTCGGCGATCTCTTCGAACCCTTCCTCGCGCGCCGAACGCGCCATGCCGGGGTACATATCGGTGTATTCGTGGGTTTCACCAGCGACCGCGGCCGCGAGATTGTCAGACGTCTTGCCGATCGGCTTGCCGGTGGCCGGATCGCCGACGGCTTCTAGGAATTCGAGATGCCCGTGCGCATGCCCGGTCTCGCCCTCGGCGGTGGAGCGGAACACCGCGGCGACGTCGTTGTAGCCCTCCACGTCGGCCTTCTGGGCGAAATAGAGGTAGCGACGGTTCGCCTGGGATTCTCCCGCGAACGCGGCCTTCAGGTTTTCTTCCGTCTTGCTGCCTTTGAGCGCTGCCATGACCCTCTCCCTTGTCTGCAACTGGTCCTGGACGCACGCCCGCCAACGGGCGGCGTCCGGCGGGCGCAGGGGTAGTCGATCGAACCTGACGAGTCCAATGGCAATTCTCGATCACCCTGAACGGGTTTTTCGATCGGGCGGCCGCTTGTGTCCTGCCCTTGGAATGCCCTCGCATTTCGGGGGCAGGACACTAGACCGGGATCAGCCGTACCTGCCGTCCGTTCACGCCCAGCGCCATCCGCCCCGCCCGCAGCGCGAGCGCGTCGGCGCCGAACACTTCGCGCCGCCAGCCGTGCAGCGCTGCCAGGTCGCCCTCCTCGCCAAGCGCCAGCCGGTCAAGATCCTCCGACACGGCAACCAAACGCGGCGCGACATGGTGCTGCTCGCATTTGGCGGCGAGCAGCACCTTGAGAAGCGCGACCAGCGCCGGCGACGGGCGCGCCGGGGCATCGCCGCTGCGCGGCGACGGCGGCAGCGCGTCCTCCGGCAGGGCCCGCGCGGCGGCGATCGCTTCGAGCAGGGCGGTGCCGGTGCGCCCTTCGGCGAAGCCGCGGGTGATCCCCCGGGCACGCGCCAGCGCTTCCGGGGTCTCCGGCGCGGTGGCGGCGATCTCCAGCAGGGCCTCGTCCTTCAGCAGTCGCTGGCGCGGAATGTTGACGCGCTGCGCCTCCCGTTCCCGCCAGGCGGCGAGGGCACGGACCATGCCGAGATAGCGGCGATTGTTGCTGCGCGGGCGCAGCCGCAGCCACATGTCCTCGGGCTCGGCGCGATAGGTGGCAGGATCGGCGAGCACCGCCATTTCCTCCGTCACCCATTCGAGCCGGTGCTCGCGCGCCAACCGGTCGCGCAAACCCTCGTAGACGAGGCGCAACCAGGTCACGTCGGCGGCGGCATAAGCGACCTGGGCCGGGGAGAGGGGGCGCGCCGACCAGTCGCTGAAGCGGTGCGCCTTGTCGATCTGCCCGCCGGCCAGGGTCTGCACCAGCGTATCGTAGCCCACCTGGTCGCCGAAGCCGGCCACCATCGCCGCCACCTGGGTGTCGAACAGCGGGGTCGGTACCGCCCCGTAGCGGAGGACGAAGATCTCGATATCCTGCCGGGCGGCGTGGAACACCTTCAGCACGGCCGGATCCGCCAGCAGGGTTCCGAGGGGTGCGAGGTCGATCCCCTCGGCCAGCGCATCGACCACCGCCACATCGTCGCCGCCGGCAAGCTGCACCACGCAGAGCTCGGGCCAATAGGTCCGCTCCCGCATGAACTCGGTGTCGACGGTGACGACGGGCTGGGCGCGCAGGCGCTCGCACAAGGCGGCGAGCGCCTCCGTGGTCTCGATCAGGACGGGGGCGGGAAAGCGCGAACGGGCGGGACGGGACATGGAAGATATCTGTACACCAGCGGCCCGGCAGGCGAAACCGGCGGCATCCGCCGGCGCGCCAGGGTATCGGCTTGACTTGCTGGAACCCGCGGCGTTTCTGTCGCCGCCCTTCCCGCCCCTGTCCAGAGCCGAGAGCCGCCCACGATGCATGCCTATCGTACCCATACCTGTGGCGCGCTGCGCGCCGGCGACGCCGGGCAGACCGCGCGCCTGTCCGGCTGGGTGCACGCCAAGCGCGATCACGGCGGCCTGCTGTTCATCGATCTGCGCGACCATTACGGCATCACGCAATGCGTGTTCCCCGCCGGCAGCCCAGCCTTCGCCGCCGCCGATGCGGCACGCCCGGAAAGCGTGATCACCGTCACCGGCACTGTCGTCCCCCGCGCCGAGGGCACCGTGAACCCGCGCCTGCCGACCGGGGAGATCGAGCTGCGGGTGGCGGCGCTCGACGTGCAGTCCACCGCCGAGGTGCTGCCGATCCAGGTTGCCGGCGACGAGAAATATCCCGAAGACCTGCGCCTTACCTACCGCTTCATCGACCTCCGCCGGGAGAAGCTGCACCGGAACATCATGCTGCGGGCGGGTGTGATCGCCTCGATTCGCCGCCGCATGATCGACGCCGGCTTCACCGAGTTCACCACCCCGATCCTGACCGCGTCCTCCCCCGAAGGGGCGCGCGACTTCCTGGTGCCCGCGCGGCTGCATCCAGGCAAGTTCTACGCCCTGCCGCAGGCGCCGCAGCAGTTCAAGCAGCTGCTGATGGTGGCCGGGTTCGACCGCTATTTCCAGATCGCGCCCTGCTTCCGCGACGAAGCCTCGCGCGCCGACCGCTCTCCCGGCGAATTCTACCAGCTCGATTTCGAAATGAGCTTCGTGACGCAGGAAGACGTGTTCGCGACGATCGAGCCGGTGATCGCCGGCGTCTTCGAAGAGTTTGCGGACGGCCGCGCGGTCAGTCCCGCCCCCTTCGTGCGCATCCCCTACGCCACCGCGCTGGCCGAGTTCGGCACCGACAAGCCGGACCTGCGCAATCCGTTGCGCATCACCGACGTGACGGCACACTTTGCCGGCTCGAGCTTCGGCCTGTTTTCCCGCATCGCCGCATCGGGCGGGGTGGTGCGCGCCATCCCGGCGCCAGGCGCCGGGGGCAATCCGCGCAGCTTCTTCGACAAGCTGAACGACTGGGCGAAGGAACAGGGCGCCGGCGGCCTCGGCTACATCACCTTCGACGCCGACGGCGCCAAGGGACCGATCGCGCGCAACCTGGAGGCGGACCGCGCGGAGGCGATCCGCACGGCCTGCAATCTCGGCCCCGGCGATGCGGTGTTCTTCACCGCAGGCCCGCCGGACGAGGTGTGGAAATTCGCCGGCCTGGTGCGCACCCGGCTCGGCACCGATCTCGGCCTCATCGAGCAGCGCGCCTTCCGCTTCTGCTGGATCACCGACTTCCCGATGTACGAGTTGAACGAGGAAACCGGGCAGATCGACTTCAGCCACAACCCGTTCAGCATGCCCCAGGGCGGGCTGGAGGCGCTGAACACGCAGGACCCGCTGACCATCAAGGCCTACCAGTACGACATCGTCTGCAACGGGGTGGAGCTTTCCTCGGGCGCCATCCGCAACCACCGCCCGGACATCATGCTGCGCGCCTTCGAAATCGCCGGCTATCCGGCCGAGGAAGTGGAAGCGCGCTTCGGCGGCATGCTGAATGCCTTCCGCTACGGCGCGCCGCCGCATGGCGGTTCGGCGCCGGGCATCGACCGGATCGTGATGCTGCTCGCCGAGGAGCCCAACATCCGCGAGGTGATCCTGTTCCCGCTCAACCAGCAAGGCCAGGACCTGATGATGGGCGCGCCGGCGCCGATCAGCGCCGCGCGGCTGAAGGAATTGTCGCTCAAGCTCGACCTGCCGCTGAAGTCGAAAGGGTAGCGGGTCGCCTCGGGACGGTCAGAAGCGCCGTCGCGGGCTGGACAGCGCGGCGGCGAGACCCGATCTGAACGTCTGGCTGGGCGATCGTCCGGCCGAGCGGAGGGACCCGCGATGGCAGACGACGTGACGCCCCAACGGCTGATGCAGCTTGGCTGGGGATACGCCCCGCCGCTGATCCTGGAAGCGGCAATCCAAACCGGCGTGTTCGACGCGATCGCAGGGGGCGCGCACAGCCCGGAAGCGGTGCAGGCCGCCACCGGCGCCTCCTCCCGCGGGGTCACGGCGCTGCTGAACGCTCTGGTCGGGCTCGACCTTCTCTGCAAGGACCCCGCCGGCGCCTACCGGCTGGGTATCGAGGCCGAAACTTTCCTGGTGCGCGGCCGCCCCGGCTATCGCGGCGACTTCTTCCGCCACGTCAGCACCCGGCTCATCCCGTCCTGGCTGCACCTGACCGAGGCGGTGCGCACCGGCACGCCGCCGCGGGCGGTGAACCGGGAGGAGGAAGGCACCCCGTTCTTCAGCGATTTCGTGGAATCGTTGTTCGCCAACAACGCCCCCGGGGCGCGGGCGCTCGCCGCGCATCTCGACCTCGCCGCCCGTCCCGGCCCGCAGAGCGTGCTCGACCTCGCCGCCGGCTCCGCGGTGTGGAGCATCGCGCTGGCCGAGGCGGCGCCGCTCGTCGAGGTCGTCGCGGTCGACTGGGAGGGGGTGCTGCCCACCACCCGCCGCGTTGTCGCCCGGCACGGCCTGTCGGAGCGATATCGCTTCGTCGCCGGCGATCTCGCCACCGCGGCGTTCGGCACCGGGCATCAGGTCGCGGTGCTCGGCCACATCCTGCACAGCGAGGGCGAGGCCCGCAGCCGCGCGCTGCTGCGCCGCGCCTGCGCCGCCCTTGCGCCGGGCGGGACGATCGCGATCGCCGAATTCCTGGTCGATCCGGACCGCACCGGCCCGCCCCTGGGATTGATGTTCGCCCTCAACATGCTGTTGCACACCGAGGCCGGGAGCACGTACTCATTCGCGGACATCGCCTCCTGGCTGACCACAGCGGGCTTCATCCGTCCCCGCATCCTGGACGCTCCAGGGCCCGCGCCGCTGATTCTGGCCGACAAGCCGGCATGAGCTCCCACCGCCCGTCCCGCATAGCAGGGGGCAGCGGGTTGCTCCCGTCGCGAATAGCTGTCGCTTATCCCTGCGCATGAGGAGCTTGCCGATGCGTCGCCTTGCCGTGTTGCTGCCCGTGCTGCTGCCTGTGATCCTCCTCGCCCTGCCCGCCGCGGCGGCCCCAACGGCGGTTAAGCTGGCAGCGCACCAGGCGCTGTACCGGCTCACCCTGGTGAACGGCCGCGACCAGGTGATCGGCGCCACCGGCACGATGGGCTACGAGGTGATCGACGCGTGCCGGAGTTGGAAAGTGCGCCAGCGGCTCGATATCTCGGTCTCCGGCGTCGACGGCACCGAAACCCATCTGGTCACCAGATACGTCACGACCGAGGCGAAGGACGGCCGCACCTTCCGCTTCCGCATGACGCAAACCACCAATGGCGCGATCACCAGCCAGACCCAGGGCGAAGCCCGGATGGAGCGCGCCGGAGGACCCGGCATCGCCGACTACGCCAAGCCCGAGGTGAAGGAGGTCGACCTCCCGCCCGGCACCCTGTTTCCGATGGAGCATACCGCCGAGGTGATCCGCGCCGCCGAAGCAGGCCGCAAATTCTTCACCCTGCCCATATTCGACGGCACGGATGACAGCGGGGCGGAACTCAGCTCCATCGTCCCGCTCGATCGGTCGGCCCCTTCGCCCGGGCGCTGGAAAGACCTGGCGGCGCTGCCGAGCGTTGTCGTGCATATCGCCTTCTTCGGTCTGAACACGACGGAGATGCTGCCCGAATACGAGGTGGGGATGCGCTACTGGACCAACGGCGTCGCGAATGCGCTCCAGATGGATTTCGGCGACTTCGTCATGGCCGGGAAACTGATCGGCTTTCGGCTGCTGCCCAGCCGCTGCTGACCGCGCTGCGGCAGGGTGCCGAGAGAGACAGGGTGCCCAGACGGGCTGGGTGCTCAGACAGGCTGGGTGCTCAGGCAGGCGGGGCAAGCAGCAGGCGATTGGCCGGCTCCAGCGCCCGGAATGTTTCGCGCCAGGCACGCGCGAAACCGGCCGGGCTGGTGCCGCGCGCCTCCAGGGCGGCGGCGATCTCGCCCACCGTGCGGCAGCCGTCGGCGAGGCCGAGAATGGCGGGCGCCAGGGCGGGCAGCCGTACCGGCACGCGCAGCCCGTCCATGACCAGGGTCAGTCCGCCGTCGGGTTGCAGGAAGCGGTGCAACTCTGGCGCCGGCACCTCGCGGCCCACCGGCACCGCGCCCGGGTCCATCGGGTCGGCCCACGCCACGGGTTCGCTCCGTCGCCGGCAATAGACGACGTGGACCGACATGTTGCCGGCCAGCGCTTCGGCCAGGGCGGCGCGGGCAAGCAGGTCCAGCCGTTCGACCCGCGCGTGCAGCTTGGGGTCCGGCAGCAACGGCAGCGGATCGTAGCGCAGCGGCTCCATCCAGGCCGTCACTTCCAGGCCGGCCGCTTCCAGCAGCGCCGCCAGCTGCGGCACGGTGTAGGCGCGGTCGCGCGGATTGAGCAGCAGGTCGTGCACGCCGGCGTCGCCGCCGGTGATGTGGTCCTGGAAGTTGTGGTTGAAGCGGAACCAGGCCGTCTCCGGCAGGTGCCGGAGCACGCGCCGCGCGGTTTCGATCCGGGCCGGTGCCGCCTCCTCCGGCGGGGCGAGCAGGCGCAGCGCGTCCTGCAGCATGTAGACGCCGGTCCGCCCGTGGGGCGCGTAGACCATCAGCCCGAGGCCGCCGCCCGGCGCCAGCACCGAGACCAGCGCGCGCAGCCCCTCGGCCGGGTCTGACAGATGATGCAACACCCCGCAGCAGTCGATGTAGTCGAACGGCCCCAGCCCGGAGCCCGGAAGGTCGAGCAGCGATCGCTGCTCCCAGACGATGTCCGTCAGCCCCCGCACCGCCGCCCGCTCCTGCGCGATGCGCAGCGCGCCGGCGGAGCGGTCGAGCCAGGTGACGCTGCCCGGACGCTGCGCCCGGGCCATGTGCTGGGCCAGCATGACGGTGGCGTCCCCGGTTCCGCCGCCGGCGATCAGCGCGTGCAGCGGCCGGCTGGCCGGGCGGGTGGCGCCGAACACCCAATAATCGATTTCGCGCAGATGGCCGGGGCTGCCGATGATGAGGCGCTTGGCCTCCTCGCGCGGGTCGCGCCTTGGATAGGGATAGGCCTCGTACTGGGCGGCCAGCCGGGTGTCTATGGCGTCGGTCATGGCCCCGGGCATAGTCCGAATTCCGGGGCAGGCACCAGCCGGCCGGACCGCCGGAAGCGCGCCAGGCTCCGGCCTGGTCGCGGCGCGGCATCCGCATTCGCTCCATGCGGACGCTTCGGGTGCCGCGGCGCCACCCGGTTGTGTCGTCCGGTTGCGTCGTCCATGGGCCGGGCATAGACCGCCCTCCATGCAGGGCACGAGCGGTCGCGGATATTTCGGTATCGGGGTGGAGGGCGTCTCCAAATCGGCCAATGTCGGCGCCTTGCTGCGCACCGCCCACGCGTTCGGCGCGTCGTTCTGCTTCACCGTCGGCGCCGGCTGGGATTCGCGGTGCGCGCGGCGCGCGGATACGGCGGACACGCCGGCGCATGTGCCGCTCTGGCGCTTCGACCGGCCCGAGGACCTGGCGCTTCCCGCCGGCTGTGCTCTCGTGGGGATCGAACTGCTCGACAGCGCGACCGATCTCCCGTCGTTCCGCCACCCTCTCAGCGCGGCTTACGTGCTGGGGCCGGAGCGGTCCGGCCTGTCGCCGGCGATCCTCGGCCGCTGCCGGCACGTGGTGCGGATCCCGACCCGGTTTTCCCTCAATCTGGCCGTGGCCGGCGCGTTGGTGCTGTACGACCGGCTGCTGCAGCAGGGCCGGTATGCCGAGCGACCGGTCGGCAGCATGACGCCACCCGGCGGCGCCCCCAAGGGCGAGGTCCACAACGATGCGTCCCCGGACGGTCGGGGCGCGACCGGCTCGCCGGCACGGCATGGGCGGCCGCGGTTCCGCCGGACGATCCCCGACTGGGCCGGCGGCGAAGCAGCGACCGGCCGCAGGGGCGATAAAGATAATGCTGCGGAATAGGATGGCCAGAGCGACCGATGCGCCTTGTTCGGCCCCTCGTGACGCCGTATTTCTGCGGCCATGCAACCCCGCCCGATCCCCCGCCTCCGCCCCTTTGCCGCGCTGATCGCTGCGGCGACCGTCCTGACCCTGGCACCGGCCCTTGCGCCGCCAGCCGTCGCCGCGCCGCGCCGGGCGGCCGCAGCCGCCGCACCGCGGGAACTCGGTCGGTTCGGGCACTGGATCGCGGCGGTCCATGGCGGCGGCCGAGACATGATGTGCTATGCCTTCACCCGGGCGGACGGGCAGGACCCGGCCACCGGCACCGGCCCGGTCCTCAGCGTGACGGACCGTCCCACCGGGCGGGACCAGGTCGCGGTCAGCGGTGGCCCGGCCTATCCAAAGGGTGTCGGCGCCATGCTGCAGGTGGGTTCGGCGGCCATCGACCTCTATACCTCCGGCCACGATGCCTTCGCCCGCAACGGCCACCAGGCGGTGGTCGCGTTCCAACGTGGCGCGACCGCCGTGCTGCGCCCGCCGGGTCGCGGCGCCCACCCGATGACGTTCAGCCTGGTGGGCTTCACCGACGCGCACGCCGCGATGACGAAGGCCTGCGCGCATCGGTGATGCACCTTCCCCCCGGTGACTCGATCCCAACGCGCGGCGGCCCGACAATGAGCCGGCGGCAGGACACGCGGTCTCCGTTTTCAGTGGCCTGCTGGTCCCTGCCGATCACCGCGAAGGGCGGCGACCATCAGGGGCAGGACATCCGATCTCCGTTTTCAGTGGCCTGCTGGTCCCTGCCGATCGCCGCGAAGGGCGGCGACCGTCAGGGGCAGGACATCCGATCTCCGTTTTCAGTGGCCTGCTGGTCCCTGCCGATCGCCGCGAAGGGCGGCGACCGTCAGGGGCAGGACACTGGCCGACCCCAATGATGCCCCCTGTCCTGGAGACGCGCCGGGCCGAGGCCGCTGACGCTGGACTGACGGCGCGCGAACGCGAGCGCATCCTGGCGAAATCGGCCCTGTTCGACCCGCCGCCGCCGCAACTGGCCGACGGACGGCGTGACATCGTCGGGCTGTCGCGCGCCGAACTGGCCGCGGAACTGGCCGCGATCGGAGAGGCACCGTTTCGCGCGCGCCAGGTCTGGCACTGGATCTACCACCAGGGCGTAACCGACTTCGCGGCCATGAGCACGATTGCCCGCCCGACCCAGGCGAAACTCGCCGAGCGCTTCGTGATCGGCCGGCCGGAAGCGGCGGTGGTGCAGACCAGCGAAGACGACACCCGCAAATGGCTGTTCCGCTTCCGCGACGGGCAGGAGGCAGAAACGGTCTACATCCCGGACCGGCAGGAAGATCGCGGGGCCGTCTGCCTGTCCTCCCAGGTCGGCTGCACCCTGTCCTGCCGGTTCTGCCACACCGGCACCCAGCGGCTGACCCGCAACCTGGGTGCCGCCGAGATCGTCGGGCAGTTCATGGCGGCGCGCGATTCCTACGGCGAGTGGCCGAGCCCGAAAGGCGAGACGCCGCGCCTGCTTTCCACCATCGTGCTCATGGGCATGGGCGAACCGCTCTACAACTACGCCAACGTCGCCAAGGCGATGACGATCGTGATGGACAACGAGGGGATCGCGCTGTCGCGGCGGCGGATCACCTTGTCAACCTCGGGCGTGGTGCCGATGATGGACCGGGCAGGCGCCGAGCTTGGCGTGAACCTGGCGGTGTCGCTGCACGCGGTAAGGGACGCGTTGCGCGACGAACTGGTGCCGCTCAACCGGAAATACCCGATCGCCGAGCTGATCG
>JAGWSV010000070.1 GCA_028869315.1 Rhodospirillales bacterium | reverse complement strand
TTGGCGGCGCGCCGCGTCCGGCCCGCGCGGCGGGCGGGCCTGCGCGACCGCGGCACTTCCCAGGCAGGCTAGCAGCAGCAGCCCGGCTTGCCGCCGCGCGGACGGCCAGCCGCCCGGCCATCCTCCGCGCAGCCATCCCCCGCGGCCAGGGCGCCCCGAGCCGGCAGGCCCGCTCACGGCGGCCGCGGATCGGGCGGCACGCTGTGCGACTTTGCCGTTCAGTCGGCGTCGCCCGGGGCGCGGATCAGGCTCCGCCCGGTCATCTCGGCCGGTTGCGGCAAGCCCATCAGCGCGAGCAGGGTGGGGGCGATGTCGGCCAGCCGCCCATCCGCCAGCCGCGTCCCGGCAGCCGCCGCGCCGCCGCCGCCCATCAGCACGACGGGCACCTTGTTGGTGGTGTGGGAGGTGTGCGGCCCGCCGGTCTCGGGGTCGCGCATCGTCTCGCAATTGCCGTGGTCGGCGGTGACCAGCAGCGCGCCGCCCTGGGCCCGCACCGCCGCGGCGATGCGGCCGAGCCCGGTATCCACCGTCTCCACCGCGCGGATCGCCGCCTCCAGGCTGCCGGTATGGCCGACCATGTCCGGGTTGGCGAAATTCAGCACGATCAGGTCGTATTTGCCGCTGTCGATCGCCGCCACCACCTTCTCGGTCAGTTCCGGCGCCGACATCTCCGGCTGCAGGTCGTAGGTGGCGACCTTGGGGGAGGGGACCATGATGCGGTCCTCGCCGGGGAACCGGGTCTCCCGCCCGCCGTTCAGGAAATAGGTGACGTGCGGATATTTCTCGGTCTCGGCGGCCCGCAGCTGGGTGCGCCCGGCATTTGCCGCCTCCTCGCCGAGCAGGTGGTGCAGCTGCTCCGGCGGGAACAGGGTGGTGAGGAACCGGTCCAGCTCCGTGCTGTACTGGGTCATTCCGGCCGCGGCGGCGAAGCCGATACGGCGCGGGCGGGCGAACCCGTCGAAGTCGGGGTCGAGCAGCGCACCGAGCAGTTCGCGCACCCGGTCGGCGCGGAAGTTGAAGCAGAGAATGCCGTCGCCGTCCTGCATCCCCGCGTAGCCGCCGATCACCGCAGGCGGAACGAACTCGTCGAATTTCCCGGGTGCATAGGCCGCCTGCATCGCCGCGGCGGGATCCGGGAAGCGGGCGCCCTCGGCCTCCGCCAGCGCACGGTAGGCTTGTTCGACCCGGTCCCACCGCTTGTCGCGGTCCATCGCGAAGTAGCGCCCGCAGACGGTGGCGATCCGCACCGCGTCGGGCAGCGCCGCGGCGAGGCGCGCCAGGTCCTCGGCGCCGGATTGCGGCGGCGTGTCGCGGCCGTCGGTGAAGGCGTGCACCACGGTCGGGACGCCGGCCTGCTGCAGGATCGCGGCGAGCGCCGCGGCATGGTCCTGGTGGGAATGGACGCCGCCCGGCGAGACGAGGCCGAGCAGGTGGCAGGTGCCGCCCGAGGCTTTCAGCCTGTCGATCAGCGCGACCAACGCCGGCGCGCGGGCGATCGAGCCGTCGGCCACCGCGGCGCCGATGCGCGGCAGGTCCTGCATCACCACCCGTCCGGCGCCGATATTGAGGTGCCCGACCTCCGAGTTGCCCATCTGGCCGGCCGGCAGGCCGACATCGGCGCCCGAGGTACGCAGGAACGCGTGCGGGCAGGTGGTCCAGAGCCGGGTGAAGGTCGGCGTGCGGGCCTGGCGGACGGCGTTGTCCGCCGTCTCCTCGCGCCAGCCGAATCCGTCCAGGATGGTCAGCATGACCGGACGACACTGTTGCTGCGGCATTCCTGGTTCCTCGCTGCGATCGTGCCCCCGGTTAGCCGCCGCCGGGGGCGGAAACAAGGCGGACGATGCGGCCCGCCGCCGCCGTGCCATGCGGGCGGCCGCCTTGGCGAAGCCGATGGCGCGCAGGGTGCCGGCGGCGCCGGGATGCGGCGGCGCGCGCAATCAAGCGGATGCCACGCCCCGCTCGGCAGCCCGCACCGTCGTCGAATGCGGCCGCCGGCGTCAGCCCGGCCCGCCCAGGTGTCCGCGGAACCGATCCCGCAATACGGTCTTCTGA
>JAGWSV010000069.1 GCA_028869315.1 Rhodospirillales bacterium | reverse complement strand
GCGCCTTCTGGCATACGATGCGTCGCGGCCGGTTGATCTGCATCAACCTCCTCCCACGGCTTTTGCCCGCACCGATTACAGGTGCAACCTACGTAGCCGGAGCGCGTTCATCACCACCGAGAACGAGCTCAGCGCCATCGCCAGCGCCGCAATCGCCGGGCTGAGCAGGATGCCGAACCACGGATAGAGCACCCCCGCCGCGACCGGCACGCCCACCGCGTTGTAGACGAACGCGAAGAACAGGTTCTGGCGGATGTTGCGCATGGTCGCCTGGCTCAGGGTTCGCGCCCGCGCAATGCCGATCAGGTCGCCCTTCACCAGGGTCACGCCGGCGCTCTGCATCGCGACCTCCGTGCCGGTGCCCATGGCGATGCCGATATCCGCCTCCGCCAGTGCCGGCGCGTCGTTCACCCCGTCGCCCGCCATCGCCACCACGTGCCCCTCGGCGCGCAACCGGCGCACCACCTGGTGCTTCTGGTCGGGCAGCACGTCGGCGTCGATATCGGTGATGCCGAGGTGGCGCGCCACGGCCTCGGCGGTGCGGCGGTTGTCGCCGGTCAGCATCACGATCCGGATCCCCTCGGCCCGCAACGTTTCGAGAGCAGCGCGCGAGCTTTCCTTGATCGGATCGGCGATCGCGATCACCCCGGCCGGGCTGCCATCGACCGCGACGAACAACGCGGTCGCCGCGGCCTCGCGCAGCGCATCGGCCTGCCCGGCCAGCGCGCCGAGCGTCACGCCCGCGTCCTCCATCAGCCGCGCGTTGCCGAGCGCGACCAGGCTCCCGTCGATCCGCCCACGCACGCCCTGGCCGGTGATCGATTCGAAATCGGCCGGGTCGGCCAGGCTTGCGCCGCGCTCCTTCGCCGCGCGTACGATCGCCGCGGCGAGCGGATGCTCGCTGGCGCGTTCCAGGCTGGCGGCCAGCCGCAGGAGCGTGTCCTCGGTGAAGCCCGCGGCGGGCACGATCCTGGTCACCCGCGGCTTGCCTTCGGTGAGCGTACCGGTCTTGTCGACCACCAGCGTGTCGACCTTCTCCATCCGCTCCAGCGCCTCGGCGGACTTGATCAGCACGCCCACGGTGGCGCCCTTGCCCACGCCCACCTGGATCGACATCGGCGTGGCCAGCCCAAGCGCGCAGGGGCAGGCGATGATCAGCACCGAGACGCCGGCGAGCAGACCGAACGCCAGCGCCGGCGCGGGCCCCCAGACGGCCCAGACGAGGAAGGACACCACCGCGATCGCCACCACCGCCGGCACGAAATAGCCGGACGCGATGTCGGCCAGGCGCTGGATCGGGGCGCGCGAGCGCTGCGCCTCGGCCACCATGGTGACGATGCGGGCCAGCACCGTGTCGGCGCCAATCTTCTCCGCGTGCATGATCAGCGCGCCGGTACCGTTCACCGTGCCGCCGATCAGCTTCTCGCCAGATTCCTTCGCGACCGGCATTGATTCGCCGGTAACCATCGATTCATCGACCGCGCTGCGGCCCTCCAGCACCGTGCCATCGACTGGCACGGCGTCGCCGGGACGGATCCGCAGCCGATCGCCGACCTGCACCCGATCGATCGGGATTTCCTCCTCCGTCCCGTCCGCGCGCAGCCGCCGCGTGATCTTCGGGGCGAGGTTCAGCAGGGCGCGAATGGCCCCGCCGGTTTCCTCGCGGGCGCGCAGTTCGAGCACCTGGCCAAGGATGATGAGCGTGGTAATGACCGCCGCCGCCTCGAAATAGGTGGCCACCGAGCCGTCGGCGGCCCGGAAACCCGCCGGGAAGACCCCGGGAAGCAAGGTGGCGACGTCGCTGAAGACATAAGCCACGCCCACGCCGAGGGCGATCAGGCTGAACATGTTGAGGCTGCGGTTCACCACCGACCGCCAGCCGCGGGTGAAAAAGAACGATCCGGCCCACAGCACGTTGGGCGTGGTCAGGACCAGCTGGATCCAGTTCGACCAGAACGGCGGGATCAGCCGCTCGAAATGCCACGCCGTCACATAGGCCGGCATGGCCAGCGCCAGCACTGGCACGGTCAGCGCGAGGCTGCCCCAGAAGCGCCGGCGCATGTCGGCGAGTTCGGCGTTCTCCGCGGCCTCCGCCGTGGGGGTCAGCGGCTCCAGCGCCATGCCGCAGATCGGACAGGGGCCGGGATGGTCCTGCCGAACTTCGGGGTGCATCGGGCAAGTGTAGATGGTCCCAGGTGCTGTGGGCGGAGCGGGTGGCGTCTGGGGCTTCGGCGTCAGGTAGCGGGCCGGGTCGGCGGCGAATTTGTCGTGGCAGCCGGCGCAGCAGAACGCGTAGCTGGTCCCAGCGTGCTCGAAGCGATGCTTGGCGGTGGCGGGATGGACCGTCATGCCGCAGACCGGATCGCGCGCGGCTGGCTCCGTCGCGCTGACGTCGCCGAGGGGATGTCCGTGCTCGTGTTCATCCATGATGCTCTCCCGTTATCGAGGCCCCGTCACCGCCGCGCCGCGCCGCGCTTGCGGCTGGCCGATACCGGGTCTATATACCCCACGAGGGTAATGTATCAAGGGAGGCATCCCGGAGATGCAGAAAGAGACCAAACGGGCCGTCGCGGCCCGACTGCGGCGGATCGAGGGCCAGGTAGGCGGCCTGCTGCGCATGGTCGAGCAGGACCGGTACTGCGTGGACGTTCTGACCCAGATCGCGGCCGTGCGCGCCGCGCTGCACAAGGTCGAGGAGCAGATCCTGCACGACCATGTCGGGCACTGCGTCGCCGCCGCCTTCGCCTCCGGCGACATCACCGACCAACGCAACAAGGTGGACGAGCTGGTCGACTCGATCGGGCGGATGACCCGCTAGACCCTGCAACAGAGAGAAACCATGATCCCGATCCTGCCCCGCCGGCGGCTGCTGACCTCCGCCGCCGCCGCCGCCGCGCTCGGCGCACTGCCCGTTTCCCCCGCGGCCGCCGCCGCCGTGCCGCTGACCGTCGCGCGTCGCAGCCTGGAGGTGAACGGCAAGGCCGCATCCGTGTTTGGCATCCACCAGGACAGTGGCACCTCGGGGCTGGTGCTGGACCCTGGCCAGCGCTTCGCCGTGGCGCTGCGCAACCGCTGCGGCGAGCCGACCATCATCCACTGGCACGGCCAGACCCCGCCGGTGCGCCAGGACGGCGTGACCCAGACCAGGCTCGAGACGCTGATTCCGATCGGAGGAGAGCAGAGCTACAGCTTCGCCCCGCGGTCCGGAACGCACTGGATGCACTCGCATCATGGTCTGCAGGAGCAGATGCTGATGGCGGCCCCGCTCGTCGTGCGCACCGCCGAGGACGCGCGCGCCGACGCACAGGAGGTGATCATGCTGCTGCACGACTTCACCTTCCGCGACCCGCGCGAGATCCTCGCTGGCCTCACCGGCGACGCGGGGGCCGCGGGCGGGCAATCCATGCCGGGGATGTCCGGCATGGCCATGCCTACGGGGACCTCCTCGGGGAATGCCGCGGCGCCGGACCTGAACGATGTCGATTACGATGCCTACCTCGCCAATGACCGCACTCTGGCCGATCCACAGGTGGTGCGGGTGGAACGCGGCGGGCGGGTCCGGCTGCGCCTGATCAACGGCGCGACCTCCACCGCCTTCTGGATCAGCCTCGGTGCGCTCCAGGGCCAGGTGGTCGCGGTCGATGGCGATCCGGTTCGCCCGGTGCCGGTCGGGGATTTTCCGATGGCCCAGGCGCAG
>JAGWSV010000068.1 GCA_028869315.1 Rhodospirillales bacterium | reverse complement strand
CTAGGCCGTCGCCCGGGGCCGCCGCCGCACCTCCGCGCGGACATGCCGGAAATTCAAGGTCGCCGGATCCGCCACCACCGGCCCCGGCGCGATCGCCACGATCACCTGGCGCGCGACAGGACCGAAATCGGCACGGAAATGCACCGACGACTTCAGCGCCAGGATCGGGCAGGCCGCCGGCTCGATGCCGAAATGGCGCAGGATCGCCTGGTCGAGCGCCTGCATCTTGCGGCTCACCACGATCACCCGCACGTCGCCGATCGCGATCAGCGCGCTCGGCCCCAGGTCGGCGGGATTGCCCGCGCCCATCGGTCCGGTCAGGGTGAAGCGCCCGTCGGTCAGCCGCTCCACCGTCGCGGTGCAGGCAAACCCCATCCCGTCCGACTTGCCGCCAAGCGACAGCGCCACCTGCGCCCCCACGCCGGCCGCATGGCACGCCCGGGCGCTGTCGGCATCGTTGATCAGGCAGACCACCGCGCCCTCCGCCTGCTGGCGGACCAGTTCGGCGAGCAGCCCGGTCGTGTCGCCGTGCCCGCCGCCGCCCGGGTTGTCCTGCGTATCGGCCAGCACCACCGGCCCCGCGCCGGTCCCCGCCGACCCGGCGATGCGGATGGCTTCCGCCACCGCCTGCCCGGCCGGCAAGGTTTCCTGCAGGAAGCGGGCTTCGCGCCCGGCGATGAACCCGGCCAGCGCCTCCGCCGCCGCCGCCGCCTGCGCCGCGGTCTCGGCCCAGGCCGCCACCGCGGGGACGCAGCCGGGGAAATCCGCATAGGGAAAGCCGAAGCACCACGCGAGTTCCGCCACGCCCGGCGCCGCCGCCAACCGGCTGCGCTCGGCCATCACCTCCGCCATCGGCGCCATCAACGTGCACTGGCTGCCGAGCGGGATCCAGAAGTCGAGCGGGCGGAATGCGCGGGCCCAGGCCGCCCCGCGCGTGATGCGCGCCAGCAGCAACGCCATCGCCCGCGCCCCGGCCGCCTTCATGTCCACATGCGGATAGGTCCGGAACGGCACCGCCACGTCGGCCAGCCGCACCATCGCCTCGGTCAGGTTCGCGTGCGGATCGAGGCTGATGGCGACCGGGACGGCCGCGCCCACGATCGCGCGCACCCGCCGCAACAGTTCGCCCTCGGCGTCCGGGAAGCTCTCGGCCAGGGCGGCGCCATGCAGGTCGAGATAGACGCCGTCCAGCGGGCCGGCCTCCAGCGCCGCCGACAGGCCGGCGCCGAGCAGCGCGGCGATGCGCTCGAACGCTTCGTCCTGCACCGGACCGGCCGGGTTGGCGACCGCCCAGGCAAGCGGCACCAGGTCCACGCCGGCCGCTTCGGCGGTCGCGATCGCGCCGGCGATCGGCACCGAAGCCGCGCGCACCGCGGCGACCAGCGCCGCGCCGTGGCACAGGCCCGGAAACCCGCCGGGCTGCACGAACTCGGCCCAGCCGGTCGGCCGCGGCGCGAAGGAATGGCTCTCGTGCAGGAACCCGCCGACGGCGATACGCCGGCGCGGCGGCGCGCCCGCGTTCATGCGCGCACCAGGTTGGATGGCGTTTCCCCGGCGAGCAGCGCGGCGATGCCGTCCAGCGCCAGGAAGCCCATCGCGTCGCGCGTCTGCCGGGTCGCGCTGCCCAGATGCGGGAACAGCACCACGTTCTCCAGGCCGGCATAATCGGGATGCAGCTTCGGTTCGTTGTTGTAGACATCGAGCCCGGCGGCGGCGACCTGGCCGGAGCGCAGCGCCGCGATCAGCGCCGCGTCGTCGACCAGGCTGCCGCGCGCCGCGTTGGCGACCACCGCGCCTTTCGGCAGGCGCGCGATCCGCTCCGCGTTCAGCCAGGCGCGGGTGCCCTCGCCGCCAGGCGCGTGCAGCGACAGGATCTCGCATTCCGGCAGGAAGGTCGCGTCGGTGGAATGAAACACCGCGCCCTGTTCCAGCTCCGCCGGCAGGCGCTGCTGGTCGAGGTAGTGCACCTGCATCCCGAACCCGCGCGCCATCCGCGCCAGTTCGCGGCCGATCCGCCCGAAGCCGAAAATGCCCAGCTTGCGGCCGGAGACCTGGGTGCCGAGCAGCTGCGTCGGCGCCCAGCCGTTCCATGCCCCGGCCCGCACCATCCGCTCCCCTTCCGGGCCGCGGCGGGCAGCGGCGAGGATCAGCAGCATGGCGCATTCGGCGGTGGCGACCGACAGCACGTCGGGCGTGTTGCACACGGCAATGCCGCGGGCGGCGGCGGCCGGAACGTCGATATGGTCGAAGCCGACGCTGAACGTGCCGATCACCCGCACGCTCGCCGGCAGCGCCGCGATGGTGGCGGCGTCCAGCTTTTCCGCCGGGCAGCACAGCACCGCGTCCGCGCCCGCGGCCAGGCGGACGACGTCGGCGCCGGTCCGCACCGTGTCCTCGGGGTTGCAGCGGGCGTCGAAGTCGCGCGCGGCGCGCGCCTCCACCGCGGGCGGCAGGCGGCGGGTGATCAGCAGGACGGGCTTGGCCATGGTCTGTCAGCTCCTCAAAGGATCGATCGGCCCGCGACCGGCGAGCACGGCGGCGATATTGTCGAGCGCGCGGTCTCCCATCGCCGTACGCGTCTCCACCGAACCGCTGCCGATATGCGGCGAGAGAATGACGTTCGGCAAGCTGGCGAAACGAAGGTCGAACTCGGGTTCGCAGCGGAACACGTCGAGGCCGGCGGCGAACAACCGGCCGGAGGTGAGCGCGGCGAACAGCGCATCCTCATCGACCAGCGCGCCGCGCGCAACGTTCACCAGCACCGCGCCGCGCGGCAGCAGGCCGAGCGTCGTTTCGTTAATAATATTTTCCGTCGCCGGCGTGGCCGGCGCGTGCAGCGACAGGAACCGGCAATGCGGCAGCATGGCGCGCAGATCGGGGAAATAGGTCGCGCCCTGTTCCAGGTCCGCCGGCAGCCGGTGGCGGGCATGGTAGAGCACGCGCATGTCGAACCCGCGCGCGCGCCGCGCCATCGCCTGGCCGATGCGGCCCATGCCGAGGATGCCGAGCGTCTCGCCGTTCACCCGCTGCCCCAGCAGGTCCCCCTGGCCGATCCGCCGGCGCCAGCCGGCCCGCATCAGGGCGTCGTACTCATGCGCCCGCCGCGCCGCGGCGAGCAGCAGCATGAAAGCGAAGTCGGCGGTGCATGCGCTCAGCACGCCCGGCGTGTTGGTCACGGCGATCCCGCGGGCCGCCGCCGCGGCGACATCGACATGGTCGTAGCCGACGCTGCTGGTGGCGCCCACGCGCAGGCTCGCCGGCAGGCGCGCGACGAGATCGGCGTCGAAGCGCAACGTATTGACGAACAGCAGCCCCTCGGCCTGGTGCCGGTGCGCGGCGTCCAGCACCTCCTCGCGGGTCATGTCGGCGGGTCCGGGGTGGACGAGCGCATCGAACTCGTCGCGTGCGCGCGCCACCACCGCCTCCGGCAACAGGGCGGCCACGACAAGGCGCGGCTTCATGCCGCGCGTCCAGCGATCGAGCCTGCGTCGTTCATGCGGAGCCTCCCGGTTCCCGCCGTTATGGCCAAGCGCGGCGGGTTGCGGAAGACCGGCCGGCGGACCACCGTGCCGCCAGCCGAAGGAGACACGTGATGCGCGCCAACCTCACCCCCGACGTCGCTCTCGCCGCCAGCCTGTTCGAGGGGCTGCACGAGCGCAGCTACGACGGCGTCGGCGTCACCCGCGACGCCTATGGCCCGGGCGAGCAGGCGGCGCACGACCTCGTGCGCGCCGCCGCCGAAGGATTGCGGCTGGAGACCGACATCGACGCCGCCGGCAACCTCTACATGACCCTGCCCGGGAGCGACCGTGCGGCGAAGCGGATCGTGCTCGGCAGCCATCTCGATTCGGTGGCGCGCGGCGGCAACTACGACGGCGCCGCCGGCGTGCTGGCCGGGCTGGCGGCGGTGGCCGGGATGCAGGAGGCCGGCTTCACCCCGGCGCGCGACATCACGGTGCTGGCGGTCCGGGCCGAGGAAGCGGGCTCGTGGTTCCCCACCTCCTATCCGGGCAGCCGCGCCGCGCTGGGGCGCCTGCCGGCCGAGGTGCTGGAGGTGCGGCGGATGGATACCGGCCGCACGCTCGCCGAGCACATGCGCGGGCAGGGTTTCGACCCCGACGCGGTCCGTGCCGGGACGGGCCGGCTCGGGCCGGCGAACACGGCGGCCTATGTGGAAGTGCATATCGAGCAGGGACCGGTGCTGGACACGGCGGAAATCCCGGTCGGCATCGTCACCGGGATTCCCGGCTCGCGCCGGCTGCGCGACGCGCGGGTGCTGGGCGCCTACAACCATTCCGGCGCCACGCCGCGGCGCTACCGCGCCGATGCGGCGATCGCGCTGGCGGAGCTCGCGCACCGGCTGGACGATCACTGGGCGGCGCTGGAGACGCAGGGGCACGCGCTCGTCGCCACCTTCTGCGTGCTGGCGACGACCGCCGAGGCCGGGTTCACCAAGATCCCCGGCGAGGCGCGGTTCCAGCTCGACATGCGCAGCGTCCAGCCGGCCAGCGTCGATGCGATGATGACGGAGTTGCACCGGCTGATCCCGCGCATCGAAGCCCGGCGCGGCGTGCGGTTCGAGCTGGGGGCGGAAACCACCAGCCGGGCGGCGCCGATGGACGCGGCGGTGCAGGCGGGGTTGGCGGCGGCCGCGGGCGGGCTCGGCATTCCGTTCAGGTCCATGCCGTCCGGCGGCGGGCACGACGCGGCCGCCTTCGCCGAGGCCGGCGTGCCGGCGGGGATGCTGTTCGTGCGCAACCAGAACGGCAGCCACAACCCGAACGAGGCGATGCGGATGGAGGATTTCGCCGCTGCCTGCGCGGTGCTGACCCGCTGGGCGGCCGCGGCGGCCGGATGAGGAACCGCGGCCCGGTCGGTTAACGGAACAACCCGCCCAGCGCCGCCAGCTCCGCCAGGTGCGCGTCGGCGGTGCCGAAGGTCTGGTCGATCATGGTGAGGCGCTTGAAGTAGTGGCCGGCGGCGTATTCCATCGTCATGCCGATGCCGCCATGCAGCTGGATCGCCTCCTGCCCGACCTGCACGGCGGCGCGGCCGATCTGCGCCTTGGCGGCGGTGATGGCGCGGCGGCGTTCGACCGGGTCCGCCGCGTCGGCCATCACGGTGGCGAACAGCGCCATGCTGCGGGCCTGTTCCACCGCGGTCAGCATATCGACCGCGCGGTGCTGCAGCGCCTGGAAGCTGCCGATCGGGCGGCCGAACTGCTTGCGGGTTTTCAGGTAGTCGAGGGTGAGTTGTTGCAGCGCCGTCATCGCGCCGACCGCCTCGGCGCACAGCGCGGCGATGGCGGCGTCGACCGCGGCCTCGATCCCCGGCAGGGCTTTGCCGGGCGTGCCCACCGGTTCGCCGGGCGCGCCGTCCAGGGCGATGTCCGCGGCGCGCAACCCGTCCTGGGTCGGGTAGCCGCGCCGGGTCACGCCAGGGGCGGCCGGATCGACGGCGAACAGGCCGATGCCGTCGCGCTCGGCGCGCGCGCCGGAAACGCGGGCGGTGACCAGCAGCAGGCCGGCGGCATCGCCGTGCAGCACGACGTTCTTGGCCCCGTGCAGCACCCAGCCGCCGGCTTCCTGGCGGGCGGTGGTCGCGACGTCGGCCAGGTTCCAGCGCGACTGCCGTTCGAGATGCGCGAAGGCGAGGCACAGGGTGCCGGCAGCGACGCGGCCCAGCCACGCGTCCTGCTGCGCCGTGCCGGCCAGGCGGCGGAGCAGCCCGCCACCGAGCACCACGGTGGCGAAATAGGGCTCGAGGATCAGGCCGCGGCCGAAGGCTTCCATGACGATCATGGTTTCCACCGGCCCGCCGCCGAACCCGCCCTGGGCCTCCGGAAACGGCAGGCCGAGCAGGCCAAGCCCGGCATAGGCCGCCCATAGCGCCGGGTCCCGGCCTTCGGGTGCGGCCAGGTATTTCTTGCGGCTTTCGAAGCCGTAGCGGTCGGCGATCAGGCGATCGACGCTGTCCTTGAGCAGGCGCTGTTCGTCGCTGAGGTCGAAATCCATGACGGCGCGCTTCCTTCCCGATCGGCGCAGGCACGATAGTCGAGGGGCGCCGCGCCGCAAGGGCGCGGCCGGCGCTACAGCCCCAGGATCGCCTTGGCGACGATGTTGCGCTGGATCTCGTTCGATCCGCCGTAGATCGAGACCTTGCGCATGTTGAAATAGGTCGGCCCGGCCGCGGCGGCGTAGTCGGCGCCGATGAAGGGCTCGTTCCGCTCGGCGTCGGCCGGCTGCCACGGCATGGTGAAGGGGCCGACCACGTCCATGGTCAGCTCGGTCAGCTGCTGCTGGATCACCGAGCCTTTCAGCTTCAGGATCGACGACGCCGGGTTGGGCTTGCCCTTCGCCCGGCTGCGTTCTTCCGACACCACCCGCAGCTGCGTCATTTCCAGCGCCTTCAGCTCGATCTCCACCGCCGCCAGCTTTTCGCGGAAGCGGGGGTCCTCGATCAGCGGCCGGTCGCCGACCCGCTCCAGCGCGGCAAGCGCTTTGATCCGCGCCACCCGCGCCTTCGACGTGCCGACGCGCGCGATGCCGGTGCGTTCGTTGCCGAGCAGGAACTTGGCGTAGTCCCAGCCCTTGTTCTCCTGCCCGACCAGCTGGTCGGCCGGCACTTCCACCTCGTCGAAGAACACCTCGTTCACCTCCCGCCCGCCGTCGATCGTGACGATCGGGCGCACGG
>JAGWSV010000067.1 GCA_028869315.1 Rhodospirillales bacterium | reverse complement strand
GCAGGAACACCTTCCAGCCCAGGCGCATCAACTGATCGTATCGGTAACGTGGGAAGGTCGCGCGCACCCACAGGAAGACGAACAGGCACAAGCAGACCTTCGCGATGAACCACAGCGGGCCGAGCTGCGGCAGGATGCCGAACGGCCCCAGCCAGCCGCCGAGGAACAGGATGGTGGTCATCCCGCTCATCAGGATCATGTTCGCGTACTCGCCGAGGAAGAACAGCGCGAAGCTCATCGAGCTGTATTCCACGAAGAACCCAGCCACGATCTCGCTCTCGCCTTCCGGCAGGTCGAACGGCGAGCGGTTCGTCTCCGCCAGGGTCGAGATGAAGAAGATGATGAACATCGGAAACAGCGGCACGCAGAACCATACCGTCTTCTGCGCCTCCACGATCGCCGTGAGGTTCAGGCTGCCAGCCACCAGCAGCACCGAGACGATGACGAAGCCCATCGAGACTTCGTAGCTCACCATCTGCGCCGCGCTGCGCAGCGCCCCCAGGAAGGCGTATTTGGAGTTGCTCGCCCAACCGGCGATGATCACGCCGTAGACGCCCATCGAGCTGACGGCGAACAGGAACAGCACGCCGACATTGATGTTGGCGATCGCCCAGCCGGCGTTCACCGGGATCACCGCCCAGGCGATCATCGCCAGGCCGAAGGTCAGCATCGGCGCCAGCAGGAACAGCGCCCGGTTCGCCCCCGAGGGGATCACCGTCTCCTTCATGATCATCTTCAGCGCGTCGGCAAAGGGCTGCAGCAGCCCGAACGGGCCGACGACGTTCGGCCCCCGCCGCATCTGGATCGCCGCCAGCACCTTGCGTTCGGCATAGGTCAGGTAGGCCACCATGATCAGCAGCGGCACGAGCAGCGCCAGCGCCTCGGCGAAGACCAGGATCACGTGGCCCGGGTCGGTGTCCCAGAAGCTCATCGCGCTACTCCGCCGCCTGCGCCATCGGGGTCAGGCGCGCGGTGCATTCCGCCATGGTCGGACTCGCGCGGCTGATCGGATCGGTCTGGTAGTAATTCGGGATCGCCGGGGCGAACGCCGCCTCTCCCAGTGCCGCGGGGTCGCCGGCGGGGCCCGCCGGATCGGAACAGCCGAACCGAGGCAGGAACCCGACCCGTCCGAACACCGGGTTCACCTGCTCCAGCCGCCGGCGCAGCGCGTCGAGATCGTCATACGGCAGGGTGTGGCCGAGCTGCGCGCTGAGCGCACGGATGATCTTCCAGTCCTCCCGCGCCTCCCCGGGCGGATAGACCGCAAGCTGGCCGCGCTGCACCCGGCCTTCGGTGTTGACGTAGGTGGCGTCCTTTTCGGTATACGCCGCCCCCGGCAGGATCACGTCGGCCCGCGCCGCGCCGCGGTCGCCGTGATGGCCCTGATAGATCACGAACGTGTCGCTGCCGATCCGCTCGGCGGGAACCTCGTCGGTCCCGAGCAGCCACAGCACGTCCACTCCGCCGCCCAGCATCTCCGCTGCGGCTTTGCCGCGCGCGCCGGGAACGAAGCCGAGATCGAGCCCGCCGACCAGCGCCGCCGAGCGGTGCAGCAGGTTGAAGCCGTGCCAGTCGGGCGTCAGGCCGCCGAGCGCACCGGCCAGCTTCCACGCCGCCGCCAGCACCGCCGCGCCATCCGGACGCGCGGTTGCTCCGGCCCCGAGGATTACCATCGGCTTCTTCGCGTCGCGCAGGCGGGCGTCCGGACTGTCGAGCAGCGCGCGCAGCGCCGCCGGCCCGTCGCCCAGATGCGTCACCGGATAGGTCAGGTTCGCCTCCGCCCCGATCCGGAAGACCGGGATCCCCGCGGCGAGCCAGCGCTTGCGGATGCGCGCGTTCAGCACCGGCGCCTCGCGGCGCGGATCGGAGCCGATGATGACGACGGCATCGGCCTCGTCGATCCCGGCGATGGCGCTGTTGAACAGGTAGAAATCGCGCCGTCCGGCCTCCAGCCGCTCGCCGCGCTGGCGGCAGTCGAGATTCTCCGAACCCAGGGCGGTCAGCAGGTCGCGCAGCGCCAACATGCTTTCGGCATCGCAGAGATCGCCGGCGATGGCGCCGATCCGTTCCGGCCGCGAGGAGCGCAGCCGTTCCGCCACCGCCGTGAGTGCCTCCTCCCAGCTCGCCTGGACCAGCTTGCCGTCCCGGCGCAGCCAGGGCGTATCGAGCCGGCGGCGCTTCAGGCCGTCCACCGCGAAGCGCGACTTGTCGCCCAGCCACTCCTCGTTCACGTCGTCGTTGGTGCGCGGCAGGATGCGCAGCACCTCCGGCCCGCGGGAATCGACCCGGATGTTGGAACCAACCGCGTCCAGAACGTCCACGCTGTCGGTCTTGGCCAGCTCCCACGACCGCGCCACGAAGGCGTAGGGCTTCGAGGTCAGCGCGCCGACCGGGCAAAGATCGATGATATTGGCCGAAAGCTCGGAGGAGAGCGCCTTCTCCACATAGGTGCCGACCTCCATGTTCTCGCCGCGCGCAGTGGCGCCGAGATCGGGCACGCCGGCCACCTCGGTGATGAACCGGATGCAGCGGGTGCAATGGATGCACCGCGTCATCACCGTCTTCACCAGCGGACCGAGATTCTTGTCCTTCACCGCCCGCTTGTTTTCTTCGTAGCGGGAGCCGCCGGCACCATAGCCCAGCGCCTGGTCCTGCAGGTCGCACTCGCCGCCCTGGTCGCAGATCGGGCAATCGAGCGGGTGATTGATGAGCAGGAATTCCATCACCCCGCGGCGCGCGTTGCGCACCATCGGGCTGTCCGTGTGCACCACCATCCCGTCCGCCACCGGCCAAGCGCAGGAAGCGATGGGCTTGGGCGGCGCCTTCTCCACCTCGACCAGGCACATGCGGCAGTTGCCGGCGATCGACAGCCGCTCGTGGTAGCAGAAGCGCGGAATCTCGATCCCGGCGGCTTCCGCCGCCTGCAACACGGTGGAACCGGCCGGAACTTCGACGTCGATGCCGTCGACTGTGACTTTGGGCATGGTGCTACTCCGCCGCCATCGGCATCGATCCGCCGGCCTGTCGCCCGCCGGCCTGTCGCTTGTAGGCAGCGATCCGTTCTTCCATCACCGGGCGGAAATGCCGGATCAGCCCCTGGACCGGCCAAGCCGCGGCATCGCCCAGCGCGCAGATCGTGTGGCCTTCGACCTGCTTCGTGACCTGCTCCAATGTGTCGATCTCTTCGGGTTCGGCGCGGCCCTGGACCATGCGGTTCATCACCCGCATCATCCATCCGGTGCCTTCCCGGCAGGGCGTGCACTGGCCGCAGCTTTCGTGCTTGTAGAACTGGCTGAGCCGCGCGATCGCGCGGATGATGTCGGTCGACTTGTCCATCACGATCACCGCCGCGGTACCAAGACCGCTGCGCACCTCGCGCAGGCTGTCGAAATCCATCAGCACCGTGTCGCAGATCGATTTCGGGATCACCGGCACCGACGCGCCGCCTGGAATGACGGCGAGCAGGTTGTCCCAGCCGCCGCGCACCCCGCCGGCATGCTTCTCGATCAGCTCGCGCAGCGACAGGCCGAGTTCTTCCTCCACGTTGCAAGGCTTGTTCACGTGGCCGGAGATGCAGAACACCTTGGGGCCGGTGTTGTTCTTGCGGCCGATGCTGCTGAACCACGACGCCCCGCGACGCAGGATCGTCGGCGCCACGGCGATGCTTTCCACGTTGTTCACCGTGGTCGGGCAGCCATACAGGCCCATCGCCGCCGGGAATGGCGGCTTCATCCGCGGCATGCCCTTCTTGCCTTCCAGGCTTTCGAGCAGCGCGGTCTCCTCGCCGCAGATATACGCGCCCGCGCCGCGATGGACGAACACCTCGCAATCGTAGCCCGAGCCGCAGGCGTTCCTGCCGACCAGACCGGCCGCGTAGGCTTCCGCGATCGCCGCTTCCAGCACACGCGCTTCGTTATGGAATTCGCCGCGGATGTAGATATAGGCCGCACCCGCGCCCATCGCGAAGCAGGCGATCAGGCAGCCCTCGATCAGCTTGTGCGGATCGTTGCGGATGATGTCGCGGTCCTTGCAGGTGCCGGGCTCGGACTCGTCGGCATTCACCGCCAGATACGCCGGCCGGCCGTCGGACTGCTTCGGCATGAACGACCATTTCAGGCCGGTGGGGAATCCCGCCCCGCCGCGCCCGCGCAGACCGGAGGATTTCATCTCCTCGACGATCGCATCCCGTCCGCGGGCGAGGATCTC
>JAGWSV010000066.1 GCA_028869315.1 Rhodospirillales bacterium | reverse complement strand
CCCCGGCGAGCGGGGCAGCTCCGCCCACGTCACCAGCATCTCCGCCTGCCGTTCCCGCTGCCGTCCAACCGCCATCCGATGTCCCCCCGGAATCCGGAGCACAGCGAATCAACCCAGGCCGATTTCGTCATCGGGCTGTTAGGGCATCAGGGTCGGCCGGGCGCCGCGTTCCTGCGCGGCGTCCAGCGCCGCGTCGACCGCCAGCCGCGGCAGCCGCCGCAACAGGCCTGGCGGCCGCGGGCGGAACACCTGGGGGCGGGCCTTCTCCCCGCCCAGCGCCCGCACCAGCCCGTCGACATCAGCCAGCCCGTCGATCAGCCCTGTGGCGAGCGCCTGCTCGCCCAGCATGAACCCGCCGTCGAACAGAGCCGCTTCGTCGGCTTGCAGCCGTCCCGCGCGCCGCGCGCGCACCCAGTCCTTGAAGCGCTGGTGCAACGCATCGAGCAGGTCGCGGGTGAACGCGACGTCTTCCGGCTGTTCCGGCAGGAACGGGTCGAGCCGCGCCTTGTGCGTCCCGGCAGTGTAGAGCCGCCGCTCCACCCCGATTCGCGCCAGCAGGTCGGGAAAGCCGAATCCGCCGCCGCGCACCCCGATGGAGCCGACGATGCTCATCGGGTTGGCATGAATGCGGTCGGCGGCGCAGGCGATCCAGTAGCCGCCGGAGGCGCCGACATCGCCGATTACCGCGTGCACTTCGGCCTGTGCCTTGTCGGCGCGCCGGCGGATCAGGGTGGCCAGCAGGTCGGATTGCACCGGTGATCCGCCGGGGCTGTCGATATCCAGGATCACCTTGCCCTTGCGCGCATGCGCGAAAGCCTTGTCGATCAGCGGGCCGGCGCTGCGGATGTTCACCTGGCCGACCCGGGGGGCGATCATCCCGTGCAATTCGATGACGGGGATGCGTGGGCCGCGCCAGACCATCAGGCCGCTCATCGGCAGGCTGCCTGCATGGCGTGCCCGGCCGCTTTCCGGCCGGTGATCCAGGCGCCGGCGAGGGTGCCGGCCAGCCCGACATGGCAGGCCTCGCCCGCGAAGACCAGCCGGCCGTCGGCCAGCGGCTCAGCCAGCCGGGCGCGGGCGTCGGCGTGACCGGGAAGCGCGTAGGCGTAGGCGCCGCGGATCAGCGGATCGGCGTCCCAATGCGTCACCAGCCGCGCGCCGCCGGCGAACAGCCGATCAACCCGGCTGCCGAACAAGCGCCGAACTTCGCCGAGGGCGAAATCGACCGCCGCGGCCTCGCCGGCGCGCGCCAGCTCCCAGGCCGTCGAGCCGCCGATCCAGCCCTGCACGTAGTCGCGGCCGAACGGCCAGCACTGGAACGGCATGAACGGCTCTCCGGAGCGGCCGACCTTGCGGTCGAGGGAGCAATGCAGCGGCAGGTCGAGACGGTCCTGCCCGGTCGCGCGCAGCACCACCTTGACCGCCAGCCCCATCGGCAGCGCGGCGATGCAGTCCTGCACCGCCGCCGGCAGCGCGGGATCGAAGCGGATCGTGCCGGCGGCGAGCACGCCGGTGGAAACGGTGATGACCGCCGCGCGTGCCTGCACCGTTCCGGACGGGGTCTCCGCCGCGACCCCGCCGCCCGGGGTGTCCCAGTGCAGGCGGGAGACCTGGGTGTTCAGACGGATATCGAGCCCGGTGCCCAGCCGACGGCTGACGAAGGCACCGATTCCACCTTCCGGCACCAGGTTGCTGCCGGTGAGTTGGTTGACGTGCCAGTCCCGCAGGCTGAACCGGTCGGCGTCCACGGCGCAGATGACCGGGCCTTCCCAGGCCTCCACCGTGGGCGCCCAGGGATCGTCGGGCAGGCAGCGGGCGACGGCGGCGAGTGGCGGGTCCGGCTGGCCCGGGGCGAGCAGCGGCACGGCTGCGGCGGAGAACCGGTCCCAGGCGGTGTCATAGGCGGCAAGTTCCGCCGTGGTGGCGGGACGATCCTCGACGAAGGTGCGCTCCTGGCGCAACTCGTCCGAACGCAGCAGGGTCTCGCCGGTGGTCTCGGCGATCGGCACCAGCGGGTTCCGCTCGGCGGCGTGCAGCCACACGGCACCATGGTCGAACCACACCCCGCCGAGTTCCGGCGGACAGGTGGTGTGCGCCCGTCCGCCGATTCGCCCGGCGGCTTCCAGGACCACGGCGCGCGCGCCGGCCTGGCGCAGCGCCGTGGCGGCCCCGAGTCCGGCGAGCCCGGCCCCGATCACGACGACATCGACTTCTGTCATTGCGGCACTGTGGGCCTTGCTGCGGGGCGTCGGCAAGCTGCCCGATCAGGGGCGACGGCCCGGCAACGGAGGCAGCCCGGCAGGACGGTCGCCGATCAGGGAGGCGGGGTGGTGAACCAGTTCGGCCGGTCCATCGGGTCCGCCGGATGGCGGGTCGCCATGTTGTCCTCCACCGTCCGTACTCCGGGGGTGCTTTCCGCCGCTGCCACCACGGCGTGGCGCTGGTCCTCCGAGCGGACGCTGCCCCAGAGATGCACGACCCCGTCACGGACCACCACCGAGACGTCGGTTGGAGACGGCCCCCATGGCTGGGTCCGCAGCTCGGCCAGCAGGGTTTCGCGGATACGCCGATCGTCCGCCCCGGCCGGCGGCGCCAGCCGCAGCGCCAGCGCACGCAGCAGGTCGGCGCGAGTGAGGATCCCGACCAGGTGACCCTCGCGCAGCACCGGCAGGCGCTTCACCCGATGCCGGTCCATCAGCGCCGCCACCTCCTCGACCGGGGTGTCCTCGGTGACGCTGATGACCGGCTGGCTCATGACCTCGCCGGCGCTGCGTCCGTGGGTGCGCGCATAGGCGGCCGCGTCCCGGTCGGCGCCGCCGAGCATCAGCAGCCAGCGCGGCCGAGTGGCGGCGGTGCCAAGCTCCGGCCGGCGCAGCAGGTCGCCTTCGCTGACGAGGCCGACCAGCGTGCCGTCTTCGACCACCGGCACGGCGCTGATTCGTCGCTCCAGCATCAGGCGTACCAGCTCCGGCAGGGCGGTGTCCGGTGCGACGGTGATCACGTCGGGGGTCATGATGTCACGAGCTTGCATCGTTTTGCTCCGGCTCAGAGCGTGGAGAGGAAATCGGGTTTGTGAACACACTCTCAGGCAAGATGCGCCATTGGGGACGCCGCGGTCGGTTCCGGTGCGGCAAGCACGGCAGGCGGCGGCGCGGTGACGGCGCGGGCGAGCGCCTCCAGATCGGGCCCGGTGAGGGTCTCGTGCTTCAGCAAATCTCCGGCAGCGCGGTGCAGCAGCGCCATGTTGGCTTCGAGAACCGCGCAGGCGCGGGTGAAAGCGAGCCCGATCAGCGCGCGCACGGCGCTGTCGATCGCTGCCGCGGTGGTGTCGCTGTAGCGCCGCGGCTCGAACATGCCGCCCGTCGGGCTTTGCAGGAACTGCGCCCGCTGCGCCTCGTAGGCGACCTGACCCAGCCCCGCATCCATTCCGAATCGCGCCACCATGCCACGGGCAATATCGGTCGCCTTTACCAGATCGTCTTCGGCGCCGGTGGAGATTTCGTGAAAGATCACGCTTTCCGCTGCGCGGCCGCCGAGCAGCACCGCCATGCGGTTCATCAGCTCGGTGCGGGTCATCAGGAACCGATCCTCCAGCGGGCGCTGGATGGTATAGCCCAACGCGCCGACCCCGCGCGGGATGATGGAAATCTTCTGCACCGGATCGACCCCGGGCAGCGCCATCGCCACCAGCGCATGCCCGATCTCGTGATGCGCGACCACTTCGCGCTCGTGCGGGTTGAGCAGGCGAGAGCGCTTTTCCAGCCCCGCGATCACCCGCTCGATGGCCTGGGTGAAGTCCTCCAACGTCACTTCGTCGGCGTCGCGCCGTGTGGCGAGCAGGGCGGCTTCGTTCACCAGGCCGGCAAGGTCGGCGCCGGTGAATCCGGGGGTCAGCGCCGCGATCTCGTTCACGTCGGTGCCGGCGGCGAGGCGGATCTTCTTCAGATGGACGCCCAGGATCTGCGCCCGGCCGACCCGGTCGGGCCGGTCCACCAGCACCTGGCGGTCGAAGCGCCCGGCGCGGAGCAGCGCCGGATCGAGGATTTCCGGCCGGTTGGTGGCGCCGAGCAACACCACGCCGCTGCGTGGGTCGAACCCGTCCAGCTCGGCAAGCAGCTGGTTCAGCGTCTGCTCCTTCTCGTCGTTGCCGCCTTGCAGCATGCTGCCGCTGCGGGTGCGTCCCAGCGCGTCAAGCTCGTCGATGAAGACGATCGCCGGGGCCTGCTCGCGGGCCTTCTGGAACAGGTCGCGCACACGGGCGGCGCCGACTCCCACGAACATCTCGACGAATTCCGAGCCGGAGATGGAGAAGAACGGCACGCCCGCCTCGCCGGCCACCGCGCGGGCGAGCAGGGTCTTGCCGGTGCCCGGCGGGCCGACCAGCAGGATGCCGCGCGGAATATGCGCGCCGAGCCGCCCGTAGCGTTCCGGGTCCTTGAGGAACGTCACGATTTCCTTCAGTTCCTCTTTCGCCTCATCGACGCCGGCGACGTCGGCGAAGGTCACTTTCACTTCGTTCTCGACATAGATGCGTGCCTTGCTCTGGCCGACCGTCATCAATCCGCCGGCGCCGCCTGCCATCGGGCGGATCAGGAACATCCAGAGCAGCACGAACGCGGCCGCCGGCACGATCCAGGCGAGCAGGGTGGCGAGCGGGCCGGGGCCCGGCTGGCCGGAATAGCTCACGCCGGCCTTCGCAAACTCTCGGGCAAGCGACGGATCGACCCGGAAGGTGGTGAACTGGTTCGGCTTGCCGGCCGGCGGCTCCACGTAGGTGCCGCTGATCTCGTTCGTACCGATCACGAGGTCCTTCACCTTGTGCTCGGCGAGCAGGGTCTGGAACTGGCTGTACGGGATCTCGGTGCTGGGCACGAGCGCGATCAGGTTCTGGATCAGGATGACCGCGAGCAGGGCGGCGACCACGTACCAGAAATGGATCTGATGCTCCTTACGAACCTCCATCGGTTCTCCCTTCAACCTTCTCCGAGAGCCGTCGGCGCAGGGCGCGCGCATTTGTGCGAACGCATCTTCTGCCGCTCTCCGGCCGGGAGCAACCGCAGGGGATTGGAAAAATGTCGGACTACGATATATAGACCAGGACAGCTTTCGGAGAAGAACAGACCATGGACGCCACCCGCGCGCGCCATGCCGGCGCGGCGGCCGGCGGTGACTTCAGCACCCGCCCGCGGGTGATCCTGCTGGCAGCGATGGCTGTTCCGGTCGGTCTGTGCGGGGTCGGATCCGCCTGGGTTTTGCTGCGGCTGATCGCGCTGGTGAACGGAGTTGCGTATTACGGCACGCTTTCGACCGCGCATGGGATCCTGATCTCGCTGGATCGGCTTGGCCCATGGTCGATCCTGGTGCCGGTGGCGGGCTCGCTGCTCGTCGGGCTGATGGCGCGCTTCGGCTCCGACAAGATCCGTGGCCACGGCATCCCGGAGGCGCTGGAGGCGATCCTGATCGGGCAGAGCCGCATCGAGCCGCTTGTGGCCCTGCTGAAGCCGCTTTCCTCGGCGATCGCCATCGGCACCGGCGGTCCGTTCGGAGCCGAAGGGCCGATCATCATGACCGGTGGCGCGCTCGGTTCGCTGTTCGCGCAGTTCTTTCACCTGACGTCTGCGGAGCGGAAAACCTTGCTGGTCGCGGGCGCCTCCGCCGGCATGACGGCGGTTTTCAACACGCCGATCGCAGCGGTGCTGCTGGCGGTGGAGCTGCTGCTGTTCGAATGGAAGCCGCGCAGCTTCCTGCCGGTCGTGGTGGCGTGCATGACGGCAGCCGTGACGCGCGGGTTGGTGCTGCCGGTCGGGCTGCTGTTTCCGCATCACGGCACGCTCCCCCTCGATCCCCTCACCGAACTCGCGTGCGCCGGCGTCGGCGTGATGTGCGGGGCGTTGTCCGGCGTGCTGACCACCATGGTCTATGCGGTGGAGGACGGCTTCCAGAAGTTGAACCTGCACTGGATGTGGTGGCCGCTGCTCGGCGGACTCGTGGTCGGCCTGGGTGGGCTGGTCGACCCGCGCGCCCTTGGCGTCGGATATGTCGATATCGCCGCGCTCCTGGGTGGGACGGTCGCGCCCGCCGAGGTCGTGCGGCTGATGCTGGTGAAGGCGGTCATCTGGGCTGCGGCGCTCGGCTCCGGTACTTCGGGCGGCGTGGTGGCGCCGCTGTTGATCGTCGGCAGTTGCGCGGGTGCCCTGATCGGCACGGTCATGGCGCATGGCTCGATCGGCGACTGGGCGCTGATCGGGATGGCGGCCACAATGGGCGGCACGATGCGCATCCCGCTGACCGCGGCGCTGTTCGCGATCGAACTGACCGGCGATTCGACGCTGAGCGTGCCCTTGCTGACCGCCTGCGGCGCGAGCTTTGCGTTCACCGTGCTGGTGCTCCGCCGCTCGATCCTCACCGAAAAGATCGCCCGCCGCGGACGCGCGATCATGTGCGAATACAGCGTCGATCCGCTTGCTCTGTCGCTGGTGTCAGATGTCATGGTGTCGCCGGTCGAAACCCTTCCTGCGACGATGACCGTGAGCGAGATGCTCACGTTCTTCACCGCCAGCGCGCCGCGGCACAAGGCCTATCCGCTGCTGGATGGGGAGGGGCGTCCGATCGCGATGGTCAGTCGGGCGGACGCCCTCAACGTGCTTGGCCACCACGCATCCGGCGGCCTTGGGCGGCAGGCGGTTCCGTTGGCCGAGGCATTGGGCGGCCGGGCCGTCGTGACCGCTTTTCCGGATGAAGCTGTCGCTTCGTTGGTCGACCGCATGGTCGAGCACGACCTCAGCCGGGTTCCGGTGGTGCGTCCGGTGGACGGCAAGCTCGTTGGGCTGGTCGCGCGCAAGGACCTGCTCGCCGTGCGTGCCCGCCTGCTGGAGGAGGAACGTGGCCGGCAGGTGTTCCTTGGCGTCCGCGTCCGGCGTCGGGGCGTCGTTGCTCGCGAGGCCGCCACTGGCGACGCCGCGCCGGTCACCGCGCAGGCCGGTCGCTGATCGGAGGAGGGGGGCCTGTCCGCGCGACGGGTCGGCCGCGGAGCAAGGCCCGACCTCGTCGCGGGCATGCCGCCGGCAAGGGGTCGTCGCCGTGGGCCCCGGCACGCCGACCCCCGGGGTTCTTCACCGGTCGGCCCGACCGGTCGCCCCTCAGTGCCGGGCGTCACAGGCGAGGGCGCGGAGTCCCGACAGATCGCGGATCGTTACCTGCGCCCCGTTCACCGATCGGCCGGTATCGATCGTGCCGTCCTGCCGAAGGCAGCTCAGAACGCGGCAGACGGTCTCCATCGTCAGGCCGAGGTGATCGGCGATGTCGGCGCGGCCCATAGGCAGGACCAACCGGTCCCGGCCGCCGACAGGCATCCGCGCGGTCATTTCCAGCAGGAAGCTGGCGATCCGCTCCACCGCGGTCTTGCGGCCCAGCAGCATCATCCGTTCCCATGCGGCGCGCAGCCCGGCGGCCGCCAGCATGCGCAGCCGGCGGGCGGTGGCCGGGTCGCGGTCGGCCAGCCCCTCCACCGCGCCACGCCGGTAGCAGCGCAACACCACGGGGGTGACCGCCTCTGCGCTCAGGTCATAGGTGTCCAGCAGATCGAGACCCAGGAGGTCGCCGGGCAGCAGAAATTCCACCACCTGGCGGCGCCCATCTTCCATCAGCTTGACCATGCGGACGCAGCCGCCGACAATCCGATAGCAAAAATTTGCTGGTTCGCCTTCGGCATAGATGGTTTGCTCTTTCTCCACGCTCACTGTCGTGGCAGTCGTATCGAGTGCCGCCAGCGGGTCGGGCGCCGCCATGCGCTGCCCCGTCGGCTGCGCGTGAATGGGGCGTGTTGCCGACCCCGCGTAAGCGGGGCTAGTGCGATGAGCGGTTTCGGTCGTCAGCGATGAAGCGAACATCCAACTCTCCTGCCCTGCGGCCAGCGTCCGACGAACTGTCTACCCAGGCGGGCGACGCCCAGGAATTCGGGTCGCTGCGTACGGGAAACCCCGTATCCGATCCGGTCGTCGGGGTGGTCCATGTCGTCGACGACGATGCTTCGGTGCGGGATTCGCTGGCATTTCTCCTGGAAGCCGCCGGGTTCGTTGCGCGTACACATGGATCGGCCGAGGCGTTGCTCGCAGATGAGGACCTGGCCGCCGGTTGCGTGTTGACCGACATACGGATGCCTGGGTTGGATGGCCTCGCGCTGCAGGAGCGGTTGCGGGAGCTCGGGCTGCATATGGCGGTGGTGGTGATGACCGGGCACGCGGATGTGCCGCTCGCGGTGCGGGCAATGAAGGCCGGGGCGGTCGATTTTCTGCAAAAGCCGTTCTCGGAGAGGGAGTTGCTGGCCGCGGTGCGGCAGGCGCTGACGGCGCAGCAGCGGATCGCCGAAGTCGCGGCTGCGGCAGCCGCCGCCGCCGAGAGGTTGGCCAGTCTGACCAGGCGCGAACGGGAGGTGCTGGACGGGTTGGTCGCCGGGCATCAAACAAAGGTGATTGCCCAGGAGCTGGGGGCCAGCCCGCGTACCATCGAAGTCCATCGTGGTCGGGTGATGGAAAAACTCGGCGTACACAGCCTGCCCGAGCTGGTACGGCTGGTTCAGAGCGCCGGATGACCGATCGGTTGGCGGCGTACGCGCTTTCGGCCGGAGAACGGGCGACCCTGCTGCGCTCGATCCTCGACACGATCCCCGATGCCATGGTGGTGATCGACCAAGCCGGCCGGATCGAACAGTTTTCCCGCGCGGCCGAGCGTCAGTTCGGCTGGACCGAAGCCGAGCTGCTCGGCCGCAACGTCTCCATGCTGATGCCGTCGCCTTATCGCGAGCAGCATGACGGCTATCTGCGCCGCTACCAGGAAACCGGGGAGCGCCGCATCATCGGCATCGGCCGGGTGGTGGTGGGGCTGCGCAAGGACGGCAGCACGTTCCCCATGGAGCTTGCCGTGGGCGAGGCGAGGGTCGGCAAGCGGAGCGTGTTTACCGGCTTCATCCGCGACCTGACCGAGACGCAGCAGAGCCGGGCCCGGATGCAGGAGCTGCAACAGCGCCTGGCGCAGGTGACGCGACTGCGGGCGATGGGGCAGATGGCGGCGGCGCTGGCACATGAGCTGAACCAGCCGCTCACTGCGATCGCCAGCTACCTCGCCGCGGCGGATCGCATGCTGGGCGGCCCGGTCCACAAGCCGGAGCGGGCACGGGAGGCGCTGGCTCTGGCGCGCGCCCAGACGCAGCGCGCCGGCGAGATCATTCGCCGGCTGCGTCGCTTCGTTGCCGGCGGCGAGTCGGTCCTGAGCCCGCAGTCGCTGACGCCGCTGGTCGAAGAAGCCTGTGCCCTGGCGTTGGTCGGGGCCAGGGATGCGGGCGTTCACGCGCACCTGGCGCTGCCGCCGGACCTGCCTCAGGTCCTCGCCGACCCGGCCCAGCTGCAGCAGGTCCTGCTGAACCTCATTCGCAACGGCGTCGAGGCCATGGCGGACAGTCCCCCCCGGGAATTGGTGGTCTCCGCCGTGCGACAGGAAGGCATGCTGCGCATCGACGTCTCGGACAGCGGCCCGGGCGTGCCGGCCGGGGTGGTCGCGCAGCTGTTTCAGCCCTTCGTGACCAGCAAGCCGGAAGGCATGGGGATCGGTCTCGCGATCTGCCGCGGCATCATCGAGTCGCACGGCGGGCGGCTGTGGATGGCCGAGCGGCCCGAGGGCGGCGGAACGGTGTTCTCCTTTACCCTGAAGGTCGCGGGCTAAAGCAGGTCGGCGACTGCGGCCTGATAGCGTCGCAGCGCGTCGATATGATCGGCGAGGGTCCGCCCGGCGATCCGGACGTGGCCGCCGCGGCCGTGCGTGCTTGCCACCGTGACGTGGGTGACGCCGGCGCGCTTCCAGAACAGGAATTCCTCCCGCCACTCCTTCTCCGTTCCGGCCCCGGTCGAGGTCCAGATTTCGATCCCGAGCGAGGCCGGGTCCCGGCCTTCCGCCTCGGTGAGGCGTCGCAGGGTAGCGAAGGCGGCCTGCGCCTCCGGCCCGGCGGGATGCGCCAGCATCATCCAGCCGTCGCCCCATTTGGCGATGCGCTTCAGCGTGTTCTCGTGATGGCCGCCGAACCAGAGCGGAATGGCCCCGCCGGGCGGCTGCGGGTTGATGCCGGCGTCCTCGATCCGGTGCCACTTGCCCTCGAACGTCACGTGCGGGGCGGCCCAGAGCGCGCGCATCACCTGCACCTGCTCTTCCGACCGCCGGCCGCGGTTGTGGAAATCCTCGTTGAGCCCGGTGAACTCGACCGGGTTCCAGCCGACGCCGACGCCGAACCGGAACCGCCCCTCACACAGCAGCGCGAGGGAGGCCGCCTGTTTCGCGGCCAGCACCGCCTGGCGCTGCGCGAGGATGAGCACGCCGGTGGCGAATCCGAGTTTCGTCACCCCCGCGAGAAACCCGAACATGACGAACGGATCGTGGAAGAAGTCCGCCGAGGTATTGCGCTCTTTCGGCCAGTCGGGGCGGGAGGCGGTATTCACCCCCAGCACGTGATCGGCCGCGAGCAGATAGTCGTAGCCGTGTTCCTCGGCCGCCGCGGCGAAGCTGCGCAGCGCGGCGGCGCTGCCGTGGATGTCGTTCTGCGGGATCATCGCGCCGAGTTGCATCGCGCCGTGCTCCTACTCGCCGATGGTCAGTTCGAATCGGGTGGTGGTCTCCAAGTCTTCCCCGTACCAGGCGATGATCGCCGCCTCGCGCCTGCCGACGAAGACCGGCTTGCCGTCCTCCAGCACCATCGGCAGGTCGTGGCCGGGAACCAGCATGGTGCCGGGCCGGCGGCGCCACAGTTCCCACATCTGCTCGATCGAGCCGGCGGTGACTGCGGGATCGTAGGTCATGTCGGCCTTGCAGGTCAGCAGTTCCACCCGGTTCTTGGCGGCGTCGCCGGTAAAGATCACGTCGCGGTCCCGCCCCGACAGGACGAACATCATGTGTCCCGGCGTGTGGCCGGGCGCGTCGTAGGCGACCAAACCCGGCAGCACCGTCTGCCCGTCGCGCATCGGCTTCATCTGCGCCGAGCCGGCTAGTTCACGGACGTAAAGTTCCGCCACCGGCGTACGGCCCCAGGGTTCCTTCACCGACCAGTCGAGTTCGGTCGCGCCGATCCACACCGTCGCCTGCGGGAACAGCACCCAGTTGATCGCGTGGTCATGATGCGAGTGGGTCAGCAGCACGTCGGTGACTTCGTCGGGTGAAAGCCCGTGCCGCGCGAGGCCGTTGATGAGGTTGTCGCGGTGACTGAAGGTGCCGCAGTCGACCAGCGCCACATGGCCGTTGCCACGCAGCAGCACGATCGTGCTCCAGCCCAGTCCCCCGTGGCACACCGACTTGCCGGGATAGCCCTGCACCAGGATCTCAAGCTGGTAGTCTTCCATCTCCACCCCCTCGGTTCCATTCTCTGCGGCATGGATAGCACGGGACGGGCGCGGCGGAACGAGTCGGCGGAATTGCTGACCCCGGCCGAGATGGCACGCGCCGACGCGTTGGCGCCCAGCCTGGGCGCGCCCGGGCCTGCGCTGATGGATGCGGCCGGGCGGGCCGTGGCGCGTGCGGTGCGGGCCCGATTTCAGCCGTGCCGCACCGTGGTGCTGTGCGGGCCGGGCAACAATGGCGGCGATGGCTACGTGGCGGCGCGGCTGCTCGCACAAATGGGCTGGCCGGCTGCGGTGGCCGCGTTATCGCCGCCGCGGCCGGGGTCGGATGCGGCCGCCGCCGCGGCGCGCTGGCGCGGGCCGATGGTTCCGTTCCGGCCGACGGAGGCCGCACGAGCGGGGCTCGTCATCGACGCGGTCTTCGGCGCCGGGCTGGCGCGCGACGTGGCGCCCGAGGTCGCCGCGGTGCTGGAGGCGGCGCCGCGTGTGGTCGCGATCGACGTACCGAGCGGGGTCGACGGCGCCACCGGCGCAGTGCGCGGTTTTGCGTCCCGAGCCGCGATGACGGTCACGTTCTTCCGCCGCAAGCCGGGCCACCTGCTGCTGCCGGGGCGGGAGCATTGCGGCGAGACGATCCTGGCCGATATCGGCCTGCCGGCCGCCGTACTGACCACGATCCGGCCGGCGACGTGGGCGAACGGTCCTGTCCTCTGGGACCTGCCGCGCCCGGATGCGGTCAGCCATAAATACACGCGCGGCCACGTCACGGTGCTGGGGGGCGCGGCCATGACCGGCGCCGCGCGGTTGGCGGCGGAGGCCGCGCGCCGCGGCGGCGCCGGGTTGGTAACCATTGCCGCACCGGCGACGGCTGCTGGTGTTTATCGGGCCGGGGCGCCCGGCACGATCGTCTCCGAGGCATCGCTGCCGGATCTGCTCGCCGACCCCCGCCGATCGGTCTGGGTCTGCGGTCCTGGCCTGGGCGCCGCGGCGGCTGCAGCGGCGCTGCCGGTGCTCATCGCGGCCGGGCGGCGGGTGGTGGCGGACGCCGACCTCTTCACCGCCTGCGCCGGGCGGCCGGAGGCGCTGGCGGGCGCGGCCGTGCTGACCCCGCATCTGGCGGAATTCGCCCGCGTGTTCGGCCCGCCGGGCGCGGACCGGCTGGCGGCGGCCCGCGCCGCTTCGGCTCGGACCGGCGCGGTGGTGCTGCTGAAAGGCGCCGACACGATCATCGCGGCTCCGGACGGCCGTGCCGCGATCAACGCCAACGCGCCGCCCTGGCTCGCCACCGCCGGCGCCGGTGACGTTTTGTCGGGCCTTCTCGCCGGCCTGCTCGCGCAAGGGATGCCGGCATGGGAGGCCGCCGCGGCGGCGGCCTGGCTGCATGGCGCGGCGGCGCAGCAGGCGGGACCGGGATTGGTGGCGGAGGATCTGCTGGGCGCGCTGGCCGCCGCGATCGCAACGGCTACGCCGCCGCGAGGTCCGCCAGGGTAGTCGCCAGCACCCGCGTTCCGGCCGCCAACTGGTCCGGGGAGGCGTACTCCGCCGGGTTGTGGCTGATCCCGCCGCGGCAAGGGACGAAGATCATCCCGCTCGGGCACAAGGGGGCGACGAACTGCGCATCGTGGCCGGCGCCCGAGGGCATGCGGCGGTGACGCAGGCCCAGTGACGCTGCCGCCCGCTCGATCGCGTCCACCACCGTCGGCTCGAACACGTTCGGCAGAGCGTGCGATGTTTCCTGCACCTCCGCTGTCGTGCCGCGGAGCGCGGCCCGGATCGCATCGGCCACCGCGTCGCCGCGCGCGGCGAGCACCGCCCCATCCGGGTGGCGGAAATCGATCGTGAACCGCGCCCGGTTGGCCACCGAATTGGGTGCGTTCGGTGCTACCTCGACCCGGCCGACGGTGAAGCGCAGCACGTCGGTGGGGTCGTCCATCAGCGCATTCAACGCCGTGATCGCCCGTACCATGTCCTGCACGGCATCGCGGCGGAGTTTCAGGGGGGTGGTGCCGGCATGCGCGGTCTCGCCGGTGATTGTAACGGTATACCAGCGGCTGCCCTGGATGCCGGTGACCACGCCGATGTCCTCACCGGCGGCTTCCAGGAGCGGGCCCTGCTCGATATGCGCTTCGACATAGGCGGCCGGCCGCGGAGCGGAGACCAGGGGACGGCGTGGCACGTCCGCTTCGGCGGCCAGATGGGCGGATAGCGCGTCTTCGAACCGAATGCCTTCCGGATCGCGCGCGTCGGCGAAGTCGGCGAGCCGGCGGGTGCCGCTCCAGGCCATCGAGCCCATGCAGCCGGGCGCGAACCGGCCGCCCTCCTCGTTGGTCCAGGCCACGACTTCGATTGCCCGCCGGGTCCGCAGCCCGGCGGCGTGCATCGCCTCCAGGACCTCCAACCCGGCGATCACGCCGTAGATCCCATCGAACCGGCCGCCTTCGGGCTGGCTGTCCATGTGGCTGCCGGTGAGCACCGGCGCGGCGGCCGGGTCGCTGCCCTCGCGCCGCAGCCACAGATTCGCGGCGTCATCGATGGTGACGGTGGCGCCGGCTGCCTGCGCCCAGGCCATCAGGCGCCGCCGGGCGTCCCGGTCGAGCGGCGTGAGGCAGGCACGATTGACCCCGCCGCCTGCGATGGAGCCGATCTGCGCCATCTCCATCAGGCGGCTCCATTGGCGGGCTCCGTCCACCGCAGTGGCGGCCCGGTCGGCGAGGGTGGTCATGGCGAGTATCCCAGGCTGTGGCGTTCCGGATCGCAGGTATCACGGTGCGGGTGGCCGGCGTTAACCGATCCTCAGCCTGTGGCCGGCAGGCTGATGGCATGACGCAATCTCTCCCTTGGCCTCACGGCGGCTGGCAGGACGTTCAGCCTGCGACGGCGGCGCGTCGGGCGATGCTGCGCCAGGTCGTCCTGCTGGTCGCGTGTCTTCTCGCAGCCGCGCTTGCCGGGGCACTGGCCGCACAGCTGATGGGGCCGGAGGCGGATTTCGATCTTCGCAACTATCATCTCTACAACGGCTTCGCGTTGCTACACGGCCGGCTCGACGGTGATCTTGCCCCCGCGCAACTGCAGAGTTTCCTCGCGCCCGATCTCGACCTGATCTATGCCGGCTTGCTTCACATGCTCAATCGTCATCCGGGCTGGCTGGGCGCGGTTCTGGCGCTGCCGCAAGGCTTGGCGGGGTACCTCGTCTGGTGCCTGACCCGGCGGGCGCTGCCGGAGGCGATGCCGGCGCGCGGCTGGCTGGCCGGCGCGGCGGCGCTGGCAGGCGTCACCGGCGCGGCCGGGGTCTCGACCTTCGCCAGCGCGATGAGTGAAATGCTGCCCGCGTCGTGCCTGCTGGGCGCCATGCTGTTGCTGATGAGCGGATCAACCCGGCCGCGCGCCGGGTGGGCCGGCCTGCTGGCCGGTTGCGCGATGGGGCTGAAGCTGACCGCCGCGCCGTTCGCGGTCGGGCTCATGGTGGCCGCTGCCCTGACCGGAGAACGCGGAGGGCGTCGCATCTCGGCGCTGCTTTGGTTTGTCACCACTTCGTTCTGTGGGGCGGCATTGCTGGGTGGAGCGTGGTGGGAGTGGCTCTGGGTCCGGTTCGGCGACCCCATGTTCCCATATTTCAACGAAATCTTCCGCTCCCCCTGGGTCGCGCCGGTGCCGGGCACCGATCTACGGTTTCTGCCGCGTGATGTCTGGCAGGCGGTGGGATATCCGCTGTTCTGGGGCTTCACCCGTACGACGTTGGTGAACGAGTTGCCTGTGCGCGATCCGCGGGTCGCGCTCGGTTGGGTTGCCGCGTTCGCCCTGCTGGGGCGGGCATGGCGGGGACGGATGCGGCCGGCGGAGTGCGTTCTGCTGTCGGTATGGATCATCGGCTACGTGCTGTGGGAAGCGCGGTTTTCGATCCTCCGCTACCTCGTTCCGCTGGAACTGCTCAGTGGCGCCTTGGTGGTTGCGGCTTTGGCGCCGTGGCTGGCGCGGAGGCCGGCTATCCAGGTCGTGCCCGCGGCCTGGGCGCTGGCCGCGGGTCTCATCGCGGTGACGGTGTACCCGAACTGGGGGCATGCACCCCCCGGGCACGTCGCAGTGTCGGTGCATCCGCCGGCGTTTGCTCCGGGCAGCCTGGTCGTGTTGCTCGATCCGTCACCCATGGCCTATGTGGCGGTGTTCGTGCCACCCACGGTGCGCTTTGTCGGTGCGAACAACAACCTGGTCCGTCCCGGCGCGCCGGGGCGGCTGGCGCACGCAGTGGCCAAGGCGATCAGAACCCAGGTTGGGCCGCTCTGGGGCCTTGAAGAACCCGGGGAAAGTCCGGGCGTGGCGGACGCGACTTTGCGGGCTTTCGACCTGGTGCGGGCGCCGGGCTGCGCGCGGGTGCGGTCGAACCTGGACGGCGACGCGATCCTGGCCTGTCCGCTGCGCCGGCTCAGCCGAACAGCGGGGCCACACGCTGGCTGAACCGAGCCATCTCGTCCAGCGCCACGCCGTCCGGCTTCGGGCCGACATTGCAGTGCAGGGTTACCTCTAGGCAACGGGCGGCTTCCAGCCGCTTCGGCACGTTCGTGCCGCGCGCGCGGACTTGCCGGGCAGAACCGCGTTGTCGGTCAGATCCGCGGCTCGATACTGTTAACAGTAACTTGCAATATCGACCGAATACCAATGGTACGGAGCCGCGGTGGCGGAATTGCTGGGGAAGGTCGGCATGACGCATTCTCGGTAGTAGCGCACCATACCGCGCATGAGTGGCCTGCTCCGCGGCCTTCATATCATGGAAATGGATGGAGTAGCTGCACCGCAGCCGGATCGGACCGGCCGGGCGTGGTGTCGTGGCTGGCGCCGGTCTCGTGATACAATCGTTCCACTTCGGCCAATCCGCCGAAGGTCAATGTCGCGGCGGAGAGCGCGACGGTCAGCCCTGTCGAGCCGCGCAGCAAGCTCGATTGAGGGGCGGGAGAGGGAGGCGACATAAGACGGGATCGGCTGCCGCACGGGGCGCGGCGTGATCGAGACGTGTTTCAACCGATACTGCGCGCCCGGATGGCGGTACGGCGCCGGGTCGGCGTACATCTACCGGAAGACATCCATGCCTTCCTCGAAGATGGCCTGATTTTGATCGAAGTCGAAGCCGAGCGATTCAATGCGCACCAATCGAAGCCGCGAACGGTCGCGAAATGTGCCCGTCCGACGGAGAGCAGGTCGAGGCTTGCCCATTGCTCGGCAAGGCGGATCGGGTGATGCGGCGGCAGCACCGTGACCGCCGGAGCCAGCCGGATACGATGCGTACGTGCGGCGATGTAGGCGGGCGCCGGATCGGGGCACGGCACGACGCCGACTGTGCTGAAACGATGCTCGCCGATACGAGCGGAGTCGAAGCCGGGCTGCTCGGCGGCGAGCGCTTTCACGACGATGTCTACGACGAATCGGTTCGGGTTGCGCGGGTCGTTGCTGGAGGCATTGTCGCCGAGGGTGGAACAGCCGAATTGCATGGCCGACCACGTTCCGTCTCCGTGCCATTCTGACGCGCCGTTTGCTGCGGGGGCAACGGCGCTGCCGCGCCGTAAAGCCGGATGGCTGATGCCGCGCGCCTTTTATGCCAGGGGCGATTGAGGGGCGGGAATGGGTGGGGTATCTGCTGATAGTGCAGGATGGGTGGCCGAGCGGTTGAAGGCAGCGGTCTTGAAAACCGCCAGGGGGCAACCCCTCGTGGGTTCGAATCCCACCCCATCCGCCAGCCCAGGCTCAGATGACGTTGTTGTTGCTGCTATTTTCGCACAAACCCAGCGGTCGGCATACACTCAGGCATACACGCGAGCGTCCGTGCCCTCTCGCCGGATGGATACGGAGCATCTACAGGTCGCCAGGACGCAGCCCGGTGTGCTTAGCGACCCGCGCCAGCATCCGCGGCCCCACTTCGTCGGCGTCATGGAAGGCGAACACGTAATCCGGCCATCCCGGGCGCGATAGCGTACGGTGCGAGCCGGTCTGTCGCTTGATGCTCCATCCGATCCGGAGAAGCGCGCAGGACTGCGGCCGCCTTCGCGGCCGGCCACCCGCTCACGCCGCGGCGAACAGGTCGGCCGCCTCAGCCGGCACCGCCTCGCCGTGCTCGATCCGGTCGGCGAGGGCACGGAGGGCGAGCGCAGTCGCCTTGGCGCGCGCCTCCGCAGCGGTCGCACCGTAGGCCAGCACGCCAGGCAGCGCCGGGACCTCGCCGATCCAGCGGCCATCCTCCTCGCGCTCGATTTCGATCCTGAACATGATGGCGGCCTCCGTCGTCGATATAGGCGGTCGTCGTACGGTCGGCAACGTCGCCGTACGGTTCGGGCCGTACGCCGACGGCGTCGGGCGTCGGGCGGTACGACCGGAACCGTACGGCTTGGACCGTACGGCTTGGACCGTACGGCGACGACGCGCCGAACTCGGGCATGCTCTGGCACGGCTGACGACGGCGGAGACAATTCGGCATGCGGCCGACGGCCGACGGCGTCGAGGATCGGGCATCCGATCCCCGCTGTGGGGACAGACGGAGGAGAGCCCTACTGATGACACCCGATCCGATCGCCGCTCCGCCACCGGCGCTGCTTCGCATCCCGGCGGCTGTTCGTTTTTCTGGCATTTCGAGGTCAGAACTCTATCGCCTCGCAGGCGAAGACAAGCTCACAATGAGGAAGCTCGGTCGCAGCACGCTGATCGACGCGGCGAGCCTGCAGCGTGTGATCGACGGGCTGCCAGTCGCGTCGATCCGTCCGCAGCGGCGGATCGAGCAGATCGACGCGCGGCCCACCACGGCCGAATAACGAAACGCCGCCGGCCCGGAGCGGGGCGCGGCGGCGGATCGACACAGAAAAGCTCGGCGGGCTGCCGAACTCTTCTACTCGATTTCGCTGCGGCGCGCAACGCTTTTCTTGTCGGCGGCTCTGATTCAGGAGCCGAGCATTGAACGTTTTCGACATCGCAAATTCGAGCGCTACCGGCGCGGCGGTCGCAGCGCTGCGACACGACCTTGGCGCGCGGGGCTACCACCCTGTGCCGATCCGCAGCGGTGAAAAGCGGCCGATCTATGTAGGGTGGCCGGAGCGCGCCCGCGCCGGCGAGTTTGTCGCCGGCCACGTGGACGCAGCACTTCTATCGACAGGCATCGAGTGCAGCGGACTGCGCGGGATCGATTTTGATTGCGACGAGGAGGATATAGCCGGGCAGGTTGCTTTCCTGGCGGGTGAAATCCTCGGTCCGCCCGGCGCGGTCAGATTCCGGGACGGCTCGCCTCGTATGATCTGGCTCTACCGCGCGGCAGAGGGCTCGCCTGGCAAGCGGCGGGTTGCCGCCCCGCGCGCGTCTGAAGATGAGCCGTCGCGGGCGGTCGAAATCCTCGGGCGTGGTCAGCAGTTCGTTGCGGATGGGCTGCATCCGAGCGGAGCGCAATATAGGTGGGACCGCTGGCCGCTGCCGCCCGTGGCCGAGCTGCCGACGGTCACAGAGGAGCAGCTCACCCGGCTGCTCGCCGCCGCCGCGGCCATTCTCGGCGCACCGCCGGAAGGCGGCGGTGGCGGGCAGCGTGTCGTGTCGCTCCGCCCGGCTGCGGTCGAAGGTGACAAGGCGCACGATCCGGCTGCGCTGGCAGCAATCGTGCGGGCGCTGCCAAACGACCAACGATTCGACGCGCGGGAGCAATGGATCGCGCTTGCCCACGCCATCCCCGGCGCTCTTGCAGACGATCCCGATCTGGCGCAGGAGCTGTGGTTCGAGCACGCGGCCAAGCGTCCGCAGACCGAAGGCGAGCCGGAACGCGTCTGGGAAAGTCTGACGCCGCCGCATCACGCCGGCGAGCATTTCATCCTCGCCGCGGCACGGGCGGCCGGCCTCGATGTCGGCGCGTACGAGGCGGAGAAGGTGCGCGCGGCATTCGCTTCGGCCGGCGCGCTGCCGGTCGATCCGGGCGGCCCGATCATCCTGTCCGCCCCCAGGCCACTCGACAGCGCCCGGATGATGATCCGCAAGAGCTATTTCATAGCTCCGCACCGGACGCTGCATCACCAGCAAGGAACCTTCTACCGCTGGCGCGGGACCCACTACGCCGAAGCCGCGGCAGAAACCATCCGCGCGGATGCGTGGAGCTTCCTTGATGCCGCTATGCAGAGGACTGCAAGCGGCCTCGTGCCGTTCTGTCCGAACCGCGCGAAGGTCGCGAATGTGCTGGAGGCCATCGCCGCCGCCACGCAGTTGCCGGATGGCACGCAAGCGCCGGCCTGGCTGGACGGCGCAGATAATCCACCGGCGGCCGAGATTCTTCCGTGTGCGAACGGGCTGCTTCACATCCCGACTCGGATCCTGCTGCCGCCGACTCCGGCCTTCTTCGGCTTGAACGCGGTCGGATACCCCTATGATCCGAGCGCGCCCGCGCCGACCGCGTGGCTGGGCTTCCTCTCAGTCATCTGGCCGGACGACCCAGAGGCGATCAGTACCCTGCAAGAGCTCTGCGGATACCTGCTCGCACCCGACACGCGCCAGCAGAAGGCGTTCCTGCTGATCGGCCCGAGGCGGTCAGGCAAAGGCACGATTGCCCGCGTCCTGACCGCGCTGCTGGGCAAGGAGAACGTGGCCGGGCCCACATTGGCCAGCATGACCCAGAATTTCGGGCTGGCGCCGCTGATCGGCAAGCCGCTTGCCATCATTTCCGACGCGCGCCTCGGCGCGAACGCGGACGCTAGTGTTGTCGCCGAGCGGCTGCTTGCCATCACCGGCGAAGACGCAATCAGTGTGGACCGGAAATTTCGCGACGCATGGACCGGGCGGCTGCCCACGCGCTTCGTCATCCTCACGAACCTACTGCCGCGGCTCACCGACGCCAGCGGGGCGCTCGCGTCGCGCTTCATCCTGCTGGCTCTCTCAAAGTCGTTCTACGGTCGGGAGGACACGACCCTCACCGGCAAGCTGCTGCGCGAGCTTCCAGGCATCCTGCGGTGGTCGCTGGCCGGTTACGACCGCCTCCGTGCCCGAGGACATTTTGTGCAGCCCGCTTCCGGTCTGGACGCGATGCGCGCGCTGGAAGACCTCGGCTCGCCGATCGGCGCCTTCCTGCGCGACCGATGCGCCATCGGGGCGGATAAGATGATCGAGACTGGCCACCTATTCAGCGAATGGCTGCTGTGGTGTCGCGAGCAGCATCGCGACCACCCCGGCACCGCGCAGACCTTTGGCCGCGACCTGCGCGGGGCAATTCCTGGACTTCGCATCATGCAGCCGCGCGACAGTGGCGGGCGAGAGCGCATTTACGTCGGCCTTGGGCTCGTCGATCGAGGCGCAACCAAGCCGCCGATGCCCCCGATCGAGAGCGCAGCCGGGGAAAGGATATAGAAAATGATTCGCGCCGATGACCGGGTCTGGCACGGGTGGCACGCGGTGGCACGCGCACCAGAGCATTGTACGTATATCTCTCTATCTACTGTATATTACGTAGATAAAGAGTTAATCTACCTCAAATTTCGCTACAATGCTGATGCACGCGTGCCATCGCGTGCCAGAGCCTCCGAAAATTCAACAGAGGCATTTCCCGAAAATCCCGCACACCGTTGCGAGAAATTTATGACCGCCGGGAGCGCGGCGCCATGATCGCCGCTGCTGGGCAAATCGCCACCCCGCTGCCGACCGCCGCCGAGCAGTTCCCTGATCTCGCCGCCGCGGTGCTCACCTGCCGCCGCACCGCGGACGAGCATCATGCCGCATGGCGCGCTTCATGGGCCGAGCCGCACGACCGCATGCTGCGCGCTGCCCGTGCCCTGGCCTGGGAAGGGCACCAAGCCGCCCTGCGCCGTGCTGATCGGTGCATCGCCGCCGAGCTGCTGCCCGCGCTGCTGGGCGGCGCATGGCGCCCGGCACGGCGGGGCACCGGCCTCGTGACCAGCCGCACCGCTGGGCTGCTCTGCTGGCCGCTGATCGACCACAGCCGAACATTCCGCCGCGCCGAGACCCGGGGAGCGACCGCCTGGCGCAATTCGCTTCTGATCACCGAACCCTACGGCACCTTCACTCCCGACGGCGACCCTGCGCCCAAGGCCCTGGCGCACGCCCGCGGCATCCGCGCCGAGATCGGCGCCGGCGTGTGGGCGCGCCCCGACCTGTCGCCATGGAATCCGGGCGGCACCGCACTCGTGCTGATCGCAGCCGGGTTGCGACCAGAGGACGCCTCGAAATTCGGCTTCGTATTTTTCACGTGATGGAGGTCACCATGACACCGATCGCCGTGCTCCTGCTGCCTGCCCTATTCCCCGCCGCCCTGCTTGCCCTGCTGCACGTCGCCCTCCCATCGCGGCGACGGCATCCCGGCCGGCGTGAAACGATCGCGAAGGAGGTCAATTAATGCCCGGACTACGGATGGAGGGTAAACCGGGAGGCCCCGCCGGACCGCAGGGGCCCGCGCCTGCCGGTGGGGGCGACTTCGGCGGCTATTCGATGAGCCAACTGCTGATGGCCGAGAACGGCGGCGGCGCTCTGTCGTTCGGGTCGTCGGCGTTCATGGCCGAACACGCCGCCAAGGCGGCACGGATGTCAGCGGCCTTGGCCGGCAACACCGGCACCCTCAACCCGATGTCGTTGACCGGCGTGCACGGCGTCGGGCTGCTCGGGCTCGGGATTTCCGGGATGGGTCCGGGCATCGGCGCGGTCCGGCCGAACACCAACGTGATTTCCGCCATTGCGGCCGGCTCCTTCGCCGGCGGCAGCATGGCGGACGCGCTGCTGCGCGACATCGCCATGTCGTCGCGGGAGTCGGTGCGGCTGGAGCAGCGTCAGCTTGCGCACGAAGAAGCCGTGCGCCGGACGACGCCGCCAGGGATCGCCCCCGGTAGTGCCGCCTCGACCACGCCCGGCGGCTGGGGGCCGGCCGGAGCGGCGCACGGGGGCGCTGGCGCGCTGCCGCCTGGAAGTGCCGCCTCGACCACGCCCGGCGGCGTCACGTGGCCAGCGTGGGCCGTCCCCGCCGCTGGTGGCGGTGGCGGGCGTGGCGTGCCTCCGGGTGCTCCCCCTGGCGCCGCTGGCGGTGCTGATGGCGGACGCCGCGGCTGGCATCCCCTCCGACGGCTCGCGCACTCCGTCAATCCGAGCATCGCCGGCGGGGTCGAAAGCGCGATCGGCGTGGCCGGCGCAGCGAGGGAACTCGGCGGCGGTCTGTTCACTGGCGGTCTTGGCTTGGCTGGGCTCGCGTGGTGGGAGGGACCGCACATGGTCTCTGCCGAGGTCGCGAAGACGCTCGCCAGTGCCCGGCCGGCAATGGATCTCCGCCTCGGCGCCTTCGCGCTGGGGCGTGCCGGCGGATTTTCCGGAGCGGCGGCAGTGCGAGAGATATTCCCCGGCCGCTATGAGACTCCCGAGTGGATGAAGTCGCTCGGCCTCACGCCTGCCGCGGCTCTGCACCTGGTTGATGCGTTCGGCATCGCGCCGACGTCCGCGGGTCAGTTCCGCGGCATGGCGTCGGCGCTGGGCGAGTATTCATTTCTTCCGGGTCTCTCCGGCGTGGCGGGAGTTGCCCGTGGTGTCGCCGCACAGGCGGCGCACTCCGGAGCCATCGGAAGCAGCGAATCCTCGATCCGCTCATTCGGCCTGCAGATGTCCGAGACGATGGAGACGGCGATCGCCAAGGGGATGGATCGCGCAAGCGTCATGCGTTCGCTGAGCGCGGCGATCTCCACCCTGGCCCGCGGGGGCGCGATGACGCTCAACGCCCCCGGACTGCTGAATTTCATCATGCGCTTTCGTGACCTTCCCGGCGGCCGCACTGGTGAGGCCGGGTTGCAGGCGCTATCCGGGCTCCAGTCCGCCGCCGGAGAGGTCGGACGGCAGCCCTTGCAGACGATCGCCGCCTCGATGGCGTTCTCCAACGTCAAGACCCCAGCACAGTTGCGCGCCTTCCTGGGTCCGGCCGCGTACGACAAGCTGCACGCATCGCCCAGCGGCCGCGCCGAGCTCGGCTACTATTTCGAGGCGGTGAAGAACGGCGACACCTATGGGCAGATGCTCTGGGGCCGTGATCTTGCCGCTGATGACGTGCCTGCGCAGATGAAGATGCTTGATCAGCCCGGCATGTTCGCTGGTCTACCGCCCGAACTTCGCGTCCGCGCCGAGGCGCACGCGCTGGGGATGACCGCGACGCAGTTGGTAGCCCTTCGAGCACATCCATACGGGCGCACGGCGGCAGGGGTGCCACGGGCCGCGCCGAACGCGCTCGGCGGGAACCTCACGTACTACGACAGCAGCAAGTCCGATGCCTTCTACAAGCAGGGGCTTTTGCGTATGGGTGTCCGCCCCAGCCTCGTCGATGCGGTGCTGCGCGCAGGGAAGAATCATAACCTCGACCCGCTTATGCTCGGCGCACAAATGATGATGGAATCCTCTGGCGGCACGAACACGAAGACCGGCGCCTACGGAATTCCAGCGAACGTCAACGTCATGCAGATCGCCAAATCCAGCGGAATGGCGCAGCCCCATTCGGCGGCGCAGAGCATCAACGAAGCCGCCTTCCTCGACCAGATGAACGCCGCCGCCACAGGGGGAAGTTTCAGTGCCACGATCGCCCGCTACCGCGGCGCGCACGAGATCACCACCGGCTACGTGGCCGGGATCGCACACCATATGATCGTCGGCGGTGCCACGCGTGGCGGAATCCCGCGCGAGCTGCTGCAAGCGGAGGCGGAAGGTGCGCAAGACATAATGGAAGGATCATATGCGAGCATGGCGCGGATGAATGCCATCCTGCCGCGCACGAACGACGCCTTGAGCTTCCTGACCCGAAACGCCGAGGATGCGGCGAATGCGCTCGGGCGCATCGTCAACGCGCCGCACTGACCAAGCGAAAGGAAAACGTAGATGGGACGCAGAAAAACCGAACCGAACCCCGCCGAAATCCGGCGCACGGTGGCCCGGCACTTTCGCCACCTTATGGGTCCCGAAACCGGGCTCAATATGGTACAATTCACCGCGCAATTGCATGAACGCGACATGGTCGAACTGCTGGTCGGCTTCGCCCTGGACGCAACCCTGCCGCCGCCGCTGCGACGGGACTCCGCGCTGGACGTGATCCGCCTCGCCCGCGGTCCGGTGGCGCCATGGATCCACGACCGCGCCACGATCGATCCCGACGGCATCGCGCCGAGCGGCCGGCCGGTGGCGGACGAGCTCGCGGAGATCAAGAAGGCGACCGCGCTCTACCAGGCGCTCGACGATCTCGTGCGACGCGGCGTGCCGCCAGAGCAATGGCCGGAGGACGTCCGGGAAGCGGCCGGCGACCTGCTCGACCAAATCGAGCGTCAGGGCGGCGAAGACGGAGGGGCCGAATGATACCGGCGGCGGCGGTGCTGTTGGCCGCTACGATGGCGGCAGCGCCTCTGCACACCGCGCCGGAGGAACTCGCTCGCCTGACAGGGCGGCAGCTCTCGACCGCCGAGGTCATGGCTGGCCCGCTCTGGTCGGCGTTCAGGGCTCAGTTGCCCAGCGCCGCGCCGTCGCTTACTATTTTGCACGAAACGATGCGCAGCCGGGCGGACGACAAGATCACGCCCGGGAGCCGCGGCCCGGCGGTTGCCTCCCCACCATTACATCGGGGCCGCAGCGGGCGGTCTGGCCGGCGACGCCAACACTAGAAGGACGGGCAGGGATGATACGGCGTGTGCTGATGCTCACCGTTCTCGCGACGATCGCCGCCGCGGCGCATGGCGCCCGGGCGGCACCGCCTGCCCTGGCAGAGACCTGGGTGCCGGCACACCCGACGGTCCGCATCGCCACCCCCGCCACCCCGCGGGTATGGCTGGTCACACCTGCCACGACGTGCAGCGGGCTGGGCGATTCGGCGGAGTGGAGCTTCGTGCGCAACCTGCTTGCGCTCTCGATCGCATACGCGTCGGACGGCGCCCTGGTGATCTCATCGACCGCGACCAACATCGCCTTCTTCGACCGGTTCCGGGACCTGCCTGACGGGCCGAGCGGTGACGCCGGATTCGAGGCCGCAGAAGGGCTTGAGCGGGCCACAGATTCGATCGGCGATAGCGGCCACGCGACCGACACGGCGCAGGTTTTCGCGCAGGCGCAGGAGGTTGCAAATACGCTCCTCCCGAACGTGGAGAAAGCGTGCCTCACAGCCCCGGACAGGCGCGTCGCCGACGTGGTGGACGATACGCTGCATGCCGCTGGATACTGAGGCAACTGAGCACCGTGGATATGCAAATTCCGCCGAAAGGTCCGGCGCGGGCAGAAGGGTATTCCCTCGCCGCTAATCGGCTGCTTCCGACCGCTTCAGCCGCCGCATATCTGGGCGTGACGGTCAGCGCGCTCGCATCGTGGCGCCGGCGTGGCATCGGTCCCGCCTACGTGCGGCTGCCCGGCGGCCACACCCGCCGCGGCCATTGGGCCGCCAAGGCGGCCGGGACGATCTGCTACCCGATCGAAGGGCTGGAGGCGTTCTGGCGCGCCCGGGAGGTGCAGGCGGGACGGATGCCGCGTCCGTTCCCCGGGCGGCTGCCGAAGGGCGGGTAGCAGGACCGTGGACGAATTTCTCGGATCGTCATATTCGTTATCGACCTGTGGGGAGAACAACCATGACGCGCCGCCTCGCCACGACAACCGTCCGCCTGCGTCCTGCCGTCGCGGTCGCGATGCTCCTCACGGCATCACCCGCATTCGGTCAAGTATACACCAACAACGCGCGCATACGAGCCGAGTGCGCCGCCTCAAGCACGTGCCGGAAATATTCCATCGAATATCCGCCAGGAGTGATCCCCGGCGGGATGGGAAGCATGCTGCCCCTCGGCTTGCGGCGATTCTTGTCACGACCTTCGGTCCTGTGGCGCGGAGTCAAAGGGGCGAAGGGACTTTACTTCGCGAGCTGGAATAGTCCATCGGGGCATCACTTCACGCTAGAATTCACCAAAATCGGTACCAACAACTGCCTGATAAGCGAGGGGGCTGTGGACGGCATTCCGCTGTCGCCGGAACAGCTTGGCTTCGTGGTGGATAGAATCCGTGCCGGAAATGGCGGCTGAAAGCCGCTGGCATGGTGCGGCGCCGCAGCCGCACTCCCGCCTGCGGAGGCCTGAACGATGAATGACGATCGCCGCTCATCTCTGCTCGATTTTCTCCTCCTGCTGGGCGCCATCTGGCTGCTCGCCCGCTGGGTGCGGCGCGTCGGCATCGCTGCCGCGGTGCTCATCGTCACCGGCGCGTTGATTTTCGACCTTGGATTGGCCGCAGGGGCGCTTTTCCTCTACTCCCCGAGCCACTATCTCGCCGGTCTGCCGGTCGGGCTGCTGCTGATGTTGATCGGCTGGTGGCCGTTGCGGAAAGGCAGCGCGCTCGCCAGGCGCCGCCGGGAGCAGGCAGCCGCCGCGGCGGAGGCTCGCACCGAAGCCGAGGCGCAACGGTGGGCCGAGCGGCAGGCGCAGGCGAACGCCGCGGCGATGCGTACGGCTTGGCAGGAGATGCATCAACGGGCGGCGCAGCCGGCGGCGGGCAGCGGCGAGGGGCAGCCGCGCTCCGGATACGTCCATCGCGCCCCGATTGCCGCGCTCGACGTGCCGCCGCAGAGGCGGGGAACCGACGCACCGCCCCCACCGCAGCGCCGCGCACCCGAGGCGTGGCAGCCGGCGGCGGGGAACGCCTTCGGCATCCCCGGAGCGGCGCTCGACCTGATGCCACCGCTGCTGTCGCAGCCGAGCGGTGCAGCCGGTGCCCGGAAGCGCGGCACAGACTTCCGCTCGCGGCCGTACGCCTGACGCGGCGCACGAAAATCGCGTCGTAGTGACTTGATATCGGCTTTCTTCGTGTGGCCGAGTATTGCCGCCGGATCGGTGTCGGAGCGATATATTTTTTCGGCGGGGCATGTCGGTGCCACCGCGGAAATTCCCCGTCCGTCCCCACCTCCCGCCCCCTCCCCGGGGGGCTGCCGTCAGGCTGCATCCGGCTGGTGCACCGCTCCGTCTGGACCGATCAGGATCCCGCCCGTCTGCGCGGCGATCGCGCTGGCCGCATCCGCAAGCGAATCGCCGATGCCGAGCCGGCATTGCACCGCGCCGGTGGTGGCCTCGACGATGGTCCACCGCTCCAGCCTGGCAGAATCATGGACAGCACGGAAGACGGGCACACTCATGAGACGACTCCCGTGCGCAGCGGCACGACCTCGCCCGCAGCCTGCGGCCGGCCGCAGAACGTGGCCCATTCGGCCATGAGCCTGCGGCGCTTCTCCATCATGTCGCCGCGCTGGTAGGCCGCCTCCACCTTGTCGCGCAGCGTGTGCGCCAGCGCCGCCTCCGCCAACTCGCGGGGATAGTTGGTCGCCTCAGCGCACCACTGCCGAAACGTGCTACGGAACCCGTGCACGGTCAGGTCGCCGCGCTTCATCCGGCGCAGGACAGCGGTCAGGCTCATGTCGGACAGCGGCTTGCCGCGCTTCGCGCCGGGGAACACCAGCTCGCCGGCCTTCCGGTCCCGCAGCGGCGCCACGTCGCGCAGCACCGCCAGCGCCTCAGCGCACAGCGGCACGCGATGCTCGCGGCCGGCCTTCATCCGCTCGCCCGGAACCGTCCATGTCGCGCTGTCCAGGTCGATTTCGGCCCACGTCGCGCCCCGGACCTCGCCGCTGCGGGCAGCGGCCAGGATTGCGAAGCGCAGCGCCAGCGCCCCGGTGCCCTTCTGCGCGGCAAGGGCGCGCATGAAGCTGCCGATCTCGGCCCAAGGCAGCGCGGCATGGTGCTCGACCCGCTGCACCTTCGCCCGGGACGGCAGCAGGTTCGCCAGATGTCCGCGCCAGCGGGCGGGGTTGTCGCCGCTGCGCCAGCCGCGCGCGGTGGCGTAGTCCAGCACCGCTTCGATGCGCCCGCGCAGCCGGGATGCCGTCTCCGACTTCTCCCGCCAGATCGGGTCCAGCGCCTTCATGACGTGCGCAGTCTCGATCGCCGCCACCGGCAGGTCGCCCATCACCGGATAGGCGTACGCGGTCAAGGTCGAGGTCCACTGCGCGCGGTGCTTGGCGTTGCGCCATCCGGCCTCGTGCGCGGCGATCATGCGCTCCGCGACCTCGCGAAAGGGCAGCCGGGCTTCGGCCTGCCGGGCGGCGCGCTTGACCGCGAGCGGGTCCTGTCCTTCGCGCAGCAGCTTCCGGGCCGCCTCGGCCTTCGCGCGGGCATCGGCAAGACCGACGTCCGGGTACGGCCCCAGACCCATCAGCCGCCCCCTGCCGCCCTGCTTGAAGCGGAATACCCAGGAGCGGCGATCCGGTCCGCGCACCTGAAGATAGAGCCCGCCGCCGTCGCCGAACGTGCCCGGCTTCGTCAGCGTCCGCAGCTTCGCCGCGTTGAGGGTCCCCATGGTCCGCGTCCCCGTCTGGCATACACCTTGGCATACACTATAGAACGGGATGCCGGGGGACAATGGAAAACGGCCAGAGCCGAAAAACAAGCCAGGAAGCGTAGTTTGTCGAGGCGTGGAGACGGTGGGGGACGCCCAGGAATGTGGGTTCTACGGACACCCCATCCGCCAACTCCGGACAGAGCTGCGAACGCCGGGCGTGGCCGGGGCTACGCCCGCGCCGGTGGCAACGGTTCTGAGCAAATCACTCTTCGATCCCATGATGCTGACTTCCTTGT
>JAGWSV010000065.1 GCA_028869315.1 Rhodospirillales bacterium | reverse complement strand
GCGCCGCCGGGGCGCGGGCGCAGCAGGCAGGACCGGGCGCCGCACGCCACCGCGCCGCCCGCTTCGGTGCCGTCCAGCGCGATGCGCCGCGCCGGACCGGCCGCCCAATACTGCCGCCATTCGTCCAGCGCGAAACGCGACGACCCGCGTCCGCGCGCCACGAACACGCCCTCCGCGGTCCGCACCGCCACCATCGACCCGTTGCCCGCGACCAGCACGTCCGCCGGCCGGATCAGCGCCGGGGAGATCGCCCCGATCGCGATGGCGGCGAGGCCGGCGAGCCGCCAGGGTCCCCGCTGCAGCCCGAGCCACGCCAGGCCGAAGCCGAGTACCGCCAGCCCCCATCCCGGCATCGGCCCGACCGCCATCACCGCGTGCGGCAGCGCGGTCGTGGTGCGGGCGATGAACAGGATCGCGCGAATGCCCCAGCCCATCGGCACCAGCGCCAGGCGTTCCGACCCGAGCGGCAGCAGAACGAGCGCGACCAACCCGGCCGGCATCACCCACAGCGCGGTGATCGGCACCGCCAGGATGTTCGCGGGCACGAAATAGAGCTGCACGCGGCCGAAATGATAGGCGGCGAACGGCGCCGACGCCCCGCCGGCGAGCAGGCTGGTCAACGCCAGCGCCGCAACGTGCAAGCCCGCCCGGCGCCACCAGTTCCGCTCGCCCGCCAGCGCGGCCAGCTTCGGGCGCAGCGCCTCGTAGCCGGCGATCAGCGCCAGCACCGCGGAGAAGCTCATCTGGAAGGAGACGCCCGGCACCTCCTGCGGCGCCGCCAGGATCAGTACCGTCGCTGCCAGCGCGAGGCCGCGCAGCGAGATCGCCCGCCGGCCCGTGACCACCGCCATCGCCACCAGGCAGGCCATGGCGAAGCTCCGCTCGATCGGCACGTGCATGCCGGTCAGCGCCATGTAGGCGCCGCCGGCGGCGAGCGCGGCCAGGGTGGCGATCGGCTTCGCCGGCCAGCGCAGCGCGGGATATTCCCACGCCGCCAGGAGCATGCGCACGGCGCCGAAGACGAGGCCCATCACGATGCCGATGTGCAGCCCCGCAACCGCCAGCAGATGCGCCAGCCCCGAACCGCGGAAGGCCTCTCGGTCCGCCTGCGGGATCGCGGTCTGCTCGCCGGTGAAGAGGGTCGCGGCGATGGCACCGGGCGCGCCGGGCAAGGCGGCCTGGAAGCGGGCCGCGATCGTCTCGCGCATCCATTCCAAGAGCCCGGGAATCCCGGTCGGCGGGACGTGCGCGCGCACCGAGGCGGGGCCGATGGCGAAGCCGTAGCCTGCCAACCCGGCGAAGAACGCCGCACGCTGCAGGTCCCATCCGCCCGGATAGAACGGCGGCGAGGGCGCCCGGACCAGCGCACGGACGGAGATCCGGTCGCCCACGGCGATCGCCGCCGGATCGGTGTCACGCAGGCGCAGCCGCACCAGCCGCCGCAGCGGCGGCGCCCGTCCCAGCCGCGCGCCGGCCAGGGTGACGCGGCGGCCGGCCGGCAGCCGTTCCACCATGCGCACGGTGCCGGTGACGATCGTGGCCCGTCGCGGCAGCGCCTCCAGCGGCGGCGCCCGCGCGGTCGCGTGCTGGGCGGCGGCGACGCCGACCGCCGCGGCGACCAGCAGGACGAGGCCGGCGCGGACGGCCGACAGGAACCGCCCCTCCGCATGGCGCAGCAGGATGGGCGCCGGCAGGATCGTCAGCGCGATCGCGGCGCCGCTGCCCGCGGGCGGCTCGAAGCGCAGAGCAAAATAGACCAGCACGCCGGCGCCCATCGCGACCGGCACCCAGAGCACGAGGCGTCCCCGCACCGCCGGGCGTCCCACCTGGGGCTCAGACGGAGGTCCCGGCGTACCTCGTGGGTTCGTGGACGCAACGTACTTGCACGGGCATGAGCATGCTCCCTGGGGGCGGGTGGCACCGTCGGGTCTTGCGGTGCCGCCGCCCGCCATGGCTAGCCTTGAGGCGGCGAGATCCCGCCAGACGCCGGTGAACGGGATCCGGCCTCGTGGTGACCAGTGTCCTGCCCCCGACCGTCGCTGCCCCTCGCGGCGACGGTCAGGGGCAGGACACTGAAAACAAAGCGCTGGCGTGCGGTCCCCCGACCAAGAGGGAGGCGGAGGAACGTCAAGGGCGGCACACTGGAGCGAAGCGGGTTTAGAACCCGTAAACGCCGCTACTCCGCGCCCCGCTGCGCCAGCCGGAACGGCGCCGCCGGATAGACGCCGAGCACCCGCACCTCGGAGGAGAAGAACGACAGCTCCTCCAGCGCCCGGCGCAGCCCGGGCTGGTCCGGATGCCCGTCGACGTCGCACAGGAACTGGGTGGCGGTGAACTCCCCGCCCAGCATGTAGCTCTCCAGCTTCGTCATGTTCACGCCGTTGGTGGCGAAGCCGCCGAGCGCCTTGTAGAGCGCGGCGGGGACGTTGCGGACGCGGAAGACGAAGCTGGTGATCACGTGTGCCGTGCCCGGTTCCGGCATGCGCGGGCGCCGCGCCATGACGTAGAAGCGGGTGGTGTTGTGCGCCGCGTCTTCCACGTTCGCCCGCAGGATATCGAGGCCGTAGATCTCGGCGGCGAGCGACGAGGCGATCGCCGCATCTTCCGGGTTGTTCCACTCCGCCACCAGCTTGGCGGCGCCGGCGGTATCCGCCTCCACCACCGGGGCGAGGCCGGCCGCGCGCAGGAAATGGCGCACCTGGCCGAGCGCCACCGTGTGGGAGTGGGCGCGCTTCAGACCCGCGGCGGTGGCGCCGCGCGGGGCAAGCAGGCAGTGTTCCACCCGGTGGAAATGCTCGCCGACGACGAACAGCCCGGAGCCGGGCAGCAGATGGTGGATATCGGGCACCCGCCCCGCCAGGCTGTTCTCGCACGGCAGCATGGCGAGTTCGGCGCGGCCTTCGCGGACGGCTTCGATCGCGGTCTCGAACGACTCGCAGGGCAGGCTGGCCATGGACGGAAAGGCGGTGCGGCAGGCGAGGTCGGAATAGGCGCCCGGCAGGCCTTGGAAGGCGATCGCGTCGGTCATGCGGTTCCCCACGGGGTCTCGTGTGCGGCCGACGCCACGATGTGGCGGGCCCGTTCCAGATCGGCTTGGGTATCGACCCCGAACGGGCCATGCGCCACCCGGGCACAGCCGATCCGCATGCCCGCTTCCAGCGCCCGCAACTGCTCGAGCTTTTCGCGCTTTTCGAGCGGGCTTTCCGGCAGCGCGACGAATCGGGCCAGCGCCGCGCGGCGATAGGCGTAGATACCGATATGGTGCCAGCGCGGTCCGTCCCCCCAGGGGATCGGCGCGCGGGAAAAATAGAGCGCGCGCGCGACGTCGGCGCCGGGGACGAAAGCGCAGGCGGCCTTCACGAAGGACGGGGTGGCGGCTTCGGCGGCGTCGGCGATCGGCGCCACCAGGGTGCCGATATCAATCGCAGGGTCTGCGAGCGGCGCGAGCGCGGCACGGATCGCGCCGGGATCGACGGTCGGCACGTCGCCCTGCAGATTGACCACCACGTCGAAGCGTCCGTCGGGGTCGAGCACGTCGAGCGCCTGCTGCACCCGGTCCGAGCCGGACGGGAGTTCGGGGTCCGTCAGGACGGCGCGCCCACCGGCGGCCTCGACCGCGGTGGCGATCTCGGCCTCTCCGCAGGCCACCGCGACCGGGCCGATGCCGGCGGCTTCAGCGCGTTCCATCACCCGCACGATCATCGGGCGGCCGCAGATATCGGCGAGCGGCTTGCCCGGCAGGCGGGCCGAGCCGAGCCGGGCCGGAATGACGACGATCGGGGTCATGCGAGGCCGGACGAGACGGAACGTGCCGACGGCCGGAAACGCCGCGCGGGTGGATTGCAGGCCAAGGTTCGTTTCCCTATGGTGACCCGCAGCTTAGGTAGGCATAAGGCCGGGCGCAACGGCGCGCGGTCGAACGGTCGGCCCGGGCGTTCCGATCTCGGCGGGGAAGTCGCTTCGCATGAATAGTATGGACGTCAACAAGGCGGTGGCCGCAGTTCTGGTCGCCGGCATCGCATTTTTTCTCACGGGCATGATCGGCGACAATCTGGTTTTCGTGACGCCGCCCACGAAGCCACCGTTCTCCATGCAGGGCATGCAGACCGCGGCGAGCAGCAGCGCCAAGCCGGCAGGGCCGGCGCCGATCGCGCCGCTGCTGGCCAGCGCCGATGTCGGCAAGGGCAAGCAGTTCGTCAGTCAGGTCTGCGCCGCGTGCCACAGCTTCAACAAGGGCGGCAAGCCGATCGTCGGGCCGAATCTGTGGAACATCGTCGACGCGCCGCATGACCATGAGGCCGGGTTCGCCTATTCCGCCGCGCTGGAGAAGTACAAGGGCAAGCCCTGGACCTACGAAGCGCTGAACAAGTGGCTGTACAAGCCGGCCGCCTATGCGCCCGGCACCCACATGACCTTTGCCGGCCTGCCGAACACCAAGCTGCGGGCTGACGTGATCGCCTATCTGCGCACCTTGTCCGACCATCCGCAGCCGCTGCCGAAGGCCACCGCCCCATCGGCCTCCGCACCGGCAAAGACCGCGCAGGCGCCCGCCAATCCGAACGCCGCGCTGGACGCCATGCTGGCGAAGGCGGACGTGGCCAAGGGCAAGCAGTTCGCCTCCGGCGTCTGCGCCGCGTGTCACAGCCTGAACGAAGGCGGCAAGCCCATCGTCGGCCCCAACCTATGGGGTATCGTGGGCGCGCCGCACGACCACGAGGCCGGCTTCGCCTATTCGCCCGCGTTGGAGAAGTTCAAGGGTAAGCCCTGGACCTTCGCCGCGCTGAACAAGTGGCTGACCAATCCGGCGAAATACGCGCCCGGCACGCATATGACCTTTGCCGGCATCCCGCAGGCGCAACTGCGCGTCGACGTGATCGCCTATCTCGACACGCTGTCCAAGCATCCCGTGCCGCTGCCGAAGCCCGGCGCCGCCGCTCCCGCCGCCGCAGCAGCGCCGGCGGCCCCGGCCAAAGCCGCCCCCGCACCCGCGCCCGCGCCCGCGGCTGGCCATGCCGGCCTGGACAGCCGGCTGGCCAGCGCCGACCCGGCGAAGGGACAGAAATACGCCAGCCAAGTGTGCGCCATGTGCCACACGCTCAACAAAGGCGGGAAGCCCAGTATCGGTCCGAACCTGTGGGGCGTGGTCGGCGGACCGCATGATCACGAAGCCGGCTTCGCCTATTCCGCCGCGCTGGAGACGTTCAAGGGCAAGCCCTGGACCTTCGCGGCGCTCGACACCTGGCTGGAAGACCCGGCGAAATACGCGCCCGGTACGCACATGACCTTCGCCGGCATCCCGCAGCCGCAATTGCGGGCCGACGTGATCGCCTATCTCGACACGCTGTCGGACAAGCCGCTGCCTCTGCCGAAGGCCGGGGGCGCCCAATAGCGCCGCCGATGGACGATCTGGTCGCGGCCGCGGAGGCCGCGGCCGACGTCGCCGGCGCGGTGATCCGACCGTTCTTCCGTGCCCGCCTGTCCGCCGCGGTCAAGCATGACCGCAGCCCGGTCACCATCGCCGACCGCGCCGCCGAACAGGCCATGCGCGCCGTGCTCGCCGAGCGCTGCCCCGCGCACGGCATCACCGGCGAGGAGTTCGGCACCGACCGCCCCGATGCGCGGTTCCGCTGGGTGCTCGACCCGATCGACGGCACCCGCGCCTTCATCACCGGCCGCCCGGTGTTCGGCACCCTGATCGCGCTGCTCGAGGACGGCGTCCCCGTGCTGGGCGTCATCGACCAGCCGGTCACCGGGGAGCGCTGGGTCGGCGCCGCCGGCCAGCCCACACGGTTCCGGGGCCCCTTCGGCGGCGCGGCCGGCACACGGTCCTGCGAAGGCCTGGCGGCGGCGGAACTCTCCGCGACCAGCCCCGAGATGCTCGGCCCCCACCGCGTTGCCTGGAACCGGCTGGCCGCGACCGTCCGGCGCGTGTCCTGGGGCGGGGATTGCTATGCCTACGGCCTGCTGGCGATCGGCCAGATCGACATCGTCGCCGAAGCCGACCTGAAGCTTTGGGACTGGGCAGCCCTCGTGCCGGTCATCGAAGGCGCCGGCGGGCGCATCACCGACTGGTCCGGCCAGGCGCTGCGCGCCGACGGCGACGGGCGGGTGCTCGCGGTAGGAGATCCGGCCCTGCTCGCCCCCGCGGTTGCGCGACTCGGCGCCGGGTGACGCGATTCGGCCCTCACCGGCGCGGCTTGCCGCGATTTCAGTTTCCCGGCCCGGGCCGACCGGGCATCACAGCGCCATGAGGATGCGTTCCATCCTGGGGCCGGTGCTGCTGCTGCTGCTGTCCATGCCCGCCGCCGCGACGCGCGGCGCCGCGGCGGCAGGCGAATCCAAGGTGACCGTGGGCATCGGCATCACCGTCCTCGGTTCACCGCAGCTCCCGGCCGACTTTCCGTATTTTCCCTATGTGAACCCGCACGCGCCGAAGGGCGGCACGGTCACCCTCGCGGAGATCGGCAGCTACGACAGTTTCAATCCGTTCATCCTGCGCGGCACCGCCGCCTGGGGCCTGGTCGGCCCCTGGGTCGCGCTGCCCGGGGGCAACGGCGGCGGCGGCGGCATCGGCCATGTGTGGGAAAGCCTGCTCGCCCCGTCCGACGACGAAATCGCCACCGGCTACTGCCATATCTGCACCACCGTGGAGATGCCGGCGGACCGGAGCTGGGTGGCGTTCACCCTCAACCATCACGCCCGCTTCTCCGACGGTCACAGGCTGACCGCGCAGGACGTCGCCTGGACCTTCCGCACCCTGCGCAGATACGGCCGGCCGGGCTACCGCATCCAACTGTCCGCGGTGAAGGACGTCGCGGTCGATGGTCCCTGGCGGGTCGTGTTCCATCTGCGCAGGAACGCGAGCCACGCCCTGCCGCTGATCCTGGGCGAGCTGCCCGTGCTGCCGGAGTTCTGGTTCAAGGGCCGGGATTTCAGCCAGCCGCTGCGCGTCCCGCCGATCGGCTCCGGCCCCTACCGCATCGAAAGCGACAAGCTCGGCCGCAGCGTGACCTTCGTGCGCGACCCGAACTGGTGGGCGCGCGACCTGCCGACCTCGATCGGCACCAACAATTTCAACACGGTGCGCATCGAATACTACCGGGAGGCCGCCGTCGCCCTGGAAGCGTTCAAGGCCGGCGAAGTGGATCTCCGGGCCGAGAACATCTCCAAGACCTGGGCGACCGGCTACGATTTTCCGGCGGTCCGGAAGGGGCTGGTGATCAAGGCCACCATTCGCCATCACCTGCCGACCGGGATGCAGGGATGGGTCATGAACACCCGCCGCGCCGTGTTCGCCAACCCGCTGACCCGCGAAGCGATGGCCGAGGCGTACGACTTCCAATGGGCCAACCGCAATCTGTTCTACAACCAATACAGCCGCACCCTCAGCTACTTCAGCAACAGCGACCTCGCCGCCACCGGCGTGCCGGGGCCGGCGGAACGCAAGCTGCTCGACCCGTTCCGCGCCGAGCTGCCGAAGGCGCTGTTCACCGAGCCCTTCACCCTGCCGGTCACCGACGGGCGCGGCGACAACCTGCCGGAGCTGAAGCGGGCCCTGGCACTGCTGGAAAAGGCCGGCTGGCGCGTGCATGACCTCAAGCTGGTGGACAAGCAGGGGAAGCAGATGCGCTTCACCATCCTGCTCCCCGACCCGTCCTACGAGCGCATCGCGCTGCCCTACGCCGCGACCCTGAAGCATCTCGGGATCCACGTGGACGTGCGGGTGGTCGATCCGGCGCAGTACGAACACCTGACAGATCACTTCGATTTCGATATGACGATCCTGGTCTATGCGGAGGGCGACATCCCCGGCAGCGAGATCGCCGACTACTGGTCCTGCGCCGCCGCCAAGTCCGTCGGCAGCATGAACCTGCCGGGCGTCTGCGATCCGGCGGTGCAGGCGCTGATCCACGACGTGATCACCGCGCCCGACCGGGCCGCCTTGCGCACCGCGGCGCGCGCGCTCGACCGGGTGCTGCTCTGGCGCTGGTACCTGGTGCCGCACTGGGACAGCCGCGTGTTCCACATCGCCTGGTGGAATCGCTTCGGCCATCCGCAGGTCCCGATCCGCGACGGGTTCGACTTCGATCGATGGTGGGTGGACCCTGCCCTCGCCGCGCGCACCGACGCGGCGCGGCGCGCGGGACGATAGGAGGCGGGTCATGGGAAGCTACCTGCTGCGCCGCCTGCTGCTGGTGATCCCGACCCTGTTCGGCATCATCGCGATCAACTTCGCCGTCGTGCAGCTCGCCCCCGGCGGGCCGGTGGAGCAGGTGATGGCCGAGTTGCGCGGCCACGGGACCATGTCGGTGATGACCGGAACCGGCGCCGGCGCCGAAGCGGGCCGGTCGGTCTCGTCCCCCGGCGCCTATCGCGGCGCCAGCGGCATGGACCCGCACACCTTGGCCGATGTCCGCAAGATGTTCGGCTTCGACAAGCCGCCGCTGACCCGGTTCCTGCACATGCTCGGCGGCTATCTGCGCTTCGATTTCGGTCGCAGCTTCTTCCGCGGCCAGACGGTGCTGGCGCTGATCGCCGAACGGCTGCCGGTGTCGTTGTCGCTGGGCCTGTGGTCCACCTTGCTGATCTACGCGATCTCCATCCCGCTCGGCATCCGCAAGGCGGTCCGCGACGGTTCCCGCTTCGATACGGCCACGTCCGGCCTGATCCTGGTCGGCTATGCGGTCCCGAGCTTCCTGTTGGCGATCCTGCTGATCGTGCTGTTCGCGGGCGGCAGCTACTGGCACCTGTTTCCATTGCGCGGCCTGCTCAGCCAGGGCGCCTCCAAATGGCCCTGGCCGGCCCGGATGGAGGACTATCTCTGGCACCTCGTGCTGCCGATCGCCTCGATCACCGCCGGCGGCTTCGCCAGCCTGACATTGCTGACCAAGAACAGCTTCCTGGAGGAGATCCGCAAGCAGTACACGGTGACCGCACGCGCAAAGGGGGCAAGCGAAGGGCGGGTGCTCTACGGCCACGTATTCCGCAATGCCAGCCTGCTGCTGGTCGCCGGCTTCCCGCAGGCCTTCACCAACCTGCTGTTCAGCAGCCAGCTGCTGGTGGAAATCGTGTTTTCGCTGAACGGGCTCGGCGAGCTCGGCTTCCAGGCGGCGATCCAGCGCGACTACCCGGTGATGTTCGGCACCTTGTACATCTTCACCCTGATCGGCCTCGCGATGCAGATCGTCGGCGACCTGCTCTACACCGTGGTTGACCCGCGGATCGACTTCGCGGCCCGGCGATGACCCTTTCCCCCCTCACCCGCCGCCGGCTCGCCGCCTTTCGCGCCCACCGGCGCGGCTACTGGTCGTTCTGGATCTTCCTGGTGCTGTTCGGGCTCAGCCTGGGTGCCGAGTTCATCGCCAACGATCGGCCGCTGCTGATTCATTACGACGGGCGATGGTACGTCCCGGTCCTGCACGACTATGCGGAAACCACGTTCGGCCCCCAGTTCCTGCCCACCGAGGCCGACTACACCATGCCCGCCGTCCGGCGCGCGATCCGCGCCCATGGCTGGATGGTCTGGCCCGCCATCCCTTACAGCTACGACACGATCGCCCGGAACGTCGGCCAACCCTCCCCGGCGCCGCCGTCCTGGCAACACCTGCTCGGCACCGACGACGAGGCGCGCGACGTGCTGGCCCGGGTGATCTACGGATTCCGCACCTCGGTGCTGTTCGGCTTCGTGCTGACGGCGGTGTCCAGCGTGATCGGCATCGCCGCCGGCGCGCTGCAAGGGTTCTATGGCGGCCTGGTCGACCTGTTCGGCCAGCGCTTCACCGAGGTCTGGAACGGCATGCCGCAGCTTTACCTGCTGCTGATCCTGAGCAGCATCATCACGCCAGGGTTCTGGGTCCTGCTCGGCTTCCTGCTGCTGTTCTCCTGGATGACGCTGACCGGCGTCGTGCGCGCCGAGTTCCTGCGCGGGCGCAGCCTGGAATACGTCCGCGCCGCCCGCGCGCTCGGCGTGTCCGACCCGATGGTGATGCTGCGCCACATCCTGCCGAACGCCACGATCGCCACCCTCACCTACCTGCCGTTCATCCTGTCGGGCTCCGTCACCGCGTTGGCCAGCCTCGACTTCCTCGGCTTCGGCCTGCCGCCCGGCGCCCCCTCGCTCGGCGAACTCGTCTCGCAGGGCCGCGACAACCTTCAGGACCCCTGGCTGGGCTTCACGGCGTTCTTCGTGCTCGGCGGGCTTCTGACCCTGCTCGTCTTCATCGGCGAAGCCGTGCGCGCCGCCTTCGACCCGCGGCGGATCGTGGAATGACGCGCCGCGCCGCCGGAACGACGCCGCGCCGCCCGCTTCCGTCGGAAGCGTCCCCGACGCCCCGGCAGCGGCCCGCATGACCCTGCTCACCGTCGATGGCCTGGCCGTGGCATTCGGCACGCACCGGGTGGTGGACGGGGTCTCCTTCGCGTTGGAGCGCGGGGAAACCCTGGCGCTGGTGGGCGAGTCCGGGTCCGGCAAGTCGATGACCGCGCGCTCGGTCCTGGGCCTGCTGCCGCCCGGCGCGCGCAATCCGGCCGGACGGATCTGTTTCGACGGGCAGGACGTCCTGGGGGTGTCGGAGCAGGCCCTGCGCGGGCTGCGCGGCGGCCGGGTGGGCATGGTGTTCCAGGAACCCATGACCAGCCTCAACCCGCTGCACCGCATCGGGCGACAGGTGGCGGAGGCGATTGCGCTGCATCGTGCCATGCCGCGGCGCGCGCTGCGGGCGGAGGTGATCGCCGCGCTGACCCGGGCGGGCTTTGCCGACGCGACCCAGCGGCTGGACGCGTTCCCGCACCAGTTGTCCGGCGGGCAGCGGCAGCGGGTGATGATCGCGATGGCGCTGGCGAACCATCCGGTGCTGCTGATCGCCGACGAGCCGACCACCGCGCTGGACGTGACGATCGAGGCGCAGATCCTCGATCTCCTGGCGCGGCAGAAGCAGGAGAGCCGGCTGGCTTTGTTGCTGATCACGCACGACCTGTCGGTCGTGCGGCGCTATGCCGATCGGGTGGCGGTGATGCGGGCCGGCCGGATCGTGGAGCAAGGCGCGGCCGCGCAGGTGTTCGCCGCCCCGTCCCATCCGTACACGCGGATGTTGCTGGCGGCGGAACCGAAGGGACGCGCGGCGCCGCTGCGGCAGGGCGCGCCGGCGTTGCTGGAGGCCCGTTCGATGCAGGTCAGTTTCGGCGTCGGCCAGGGGTTCTGGCGCCGGGGAAGATCGGTGCTGCGGGCGGTCGATGACGTGTCCCTGACCGTGCGCGAAGGCGAGACGGTCGGCGTCGTCGGGGAATCCGGATCGGGCAAGACCACGCTCGGCTTCGCCTTGCTGCGCCTGCACGCCGCCAGGGGCCAGGTGGCATTCGCCGGCCGGGATCTGGCGTCGCTCGACCGGCGGGCGCTGTGCCGGCTGCGTGCCTCGCTGCAGGTGGTGTTCCAGGACCCGTTCGGCAGCCTGTCGCCGCGGCTGACGGTGGGCGACATCGTCGCCGAGGGATTGCGCGTGCACGCGCCGCAGCTGAGCCGGGCCGAACGGGACGCCCGGGTCGCGGCGGCGCTGGAAGAGACCGGCCTGCCGGCGCGCGCGATGGCGCAGTATCCGCACGAGTTCAGCGGCGGCCAGCGCCAGCGGATCGCCATCGCCCGGGCCATGGTGCTGAAGCCGCGCTTCGTCGTGCTCGACGAACCGACCAGCGCGCTCGACATGTCGGTGCAGTCGCAGATCGTCGAGCTGCTGCGCCGGCTGCAGCGCGAGCACGGGCTGGCCTATCTGTTCATCTCGCACGACCTGAAAGTGGTCCGCGCGCTGGCGCACCGCATCGTGGTGATGCGGCACGGCCGGATCATGGAAGCGCAAGAGACCGAAGCGCTGTTCGCCGCGCCGCGGGAGCCGTATACGCGGGCGCTGATCGCGGCGGCGTTCGCCCACCAGCCGGGCGGCGAAGCCGCCGGACGCGGCTGACGCGGATCGCGCCCGCGAAGGCGCCGGGGATGGGGGCGGCCTGCGTCAGCCGGGATCGGCGTGCAGCCCGGCCGCCGCGATCCCCGCGATCGCCGCCGCTTCGTCGTTGTCCGAGGCGTCGCCGGAAATCCCGACCGCGCCGATGATCGTTCTGTCATCAGCACGGATCAGCACCCCGCCCGGCACCGGGACGAGCGAGCCGCCAACCGCATGGGTGACTGCGGCGATGAAGTGCGGCTGTTCCACCGCGCGCTTCGCCAGCGCGCGCGAGCCGAGGCCGAACGACAGCCCGCCATGCGCCTTGCCGCGCGCGATCTCCTCCCGCCGCAGGCTGGTGCCGTCCTCGGCGGCGAACGCCTTCAGCACGCCGCGCGCATCCAGCACGACGACGGCGAGCGGCTGATAGGCTTGCGCACGCGCGAAGCCGAGCGCGGAGGCGACGATCGTCTGCGCCTGGTCAAGCGTGAGTGTCGGCATCGGGGCGCCTCCGCAATTCGTTTAGGATTGGCATCATATATTCGGTGAACAGCGCGGGGTTCTCGGCAAACGGGAAGTGTCCGATCCCCGGCATCGGCCGGAACGTCGCGCCGGGGATCCTTGCCGCGGCGGCGGCCGACATCTCGATGGTGCAGGAATAGTCGTATTCGCCGGTCAGCATATGCAGCCCCGCGCGGGCGCCGTCGATCCGGTGCACCCGGTCGCGCGCGTCCCACTCGCCGGCATAGAAGGCGATGTCGCCGGTGAACACGCCGGGGCCGCCCTGCGCGTAGTGCCAGTCGATCGCCGCCACGCATTCGGCCGGACTTTGCGGCGCCGACAGGCCGTGGATCCACTCCGGAATGAAATACCCCTGGTGGATCTCCGGATGCGACGGCCAGGCGGTGAACCGGCCCGGCACCGCGTCGCAGGCTTCGCAGGCGATGATGCCGGCGAAGGCGTCGGGGTGGCGCAACGCAAGCTCCAGGCAGATCTCGCCGGACATCGACGCGCCAAGCACGATCGGCCGCCGCAGCCCTGCCTGCGCCACGAACCCCATGATCAGTTCGACATAGAGATCGGTATCGAGCCGCCACGACCCGGGCACCGCGCCCGGCGGCGGCGGGGACCTGCCGTGCCAGGGCAGGTCGAACGCGACCAGCCGGTGCCGCGCGGTAAGACGCGCATCGGCCATCAGCCGATGGAACTGCCGCGCATCGGCGCCGGCGGTGTGCAGGCAGAGAACGTCCTGCCCATCGCCCGCCTGCTCATGGTAGATCGCATACGGCGTGCCGCGCGCGGTCACCGCGACATAGGCGCCCGCCGCCGGCGGCACCGGGTCCGGCCCGGCGCTCGGACGGGCCGAGACGGGCATCGGCGCGCTACGGCCGGCCGCGAGCCAGCGGCCGATCTCCAGCACCCGCCGCACCACATGGGCATGCTGGTAGAAGGCAAGCTGGTCGCCTTCCAACGCCGTGCCGGGGACGCGGGCCAGCATGGCGAAGAAATTGTGATGGTGCCGGGGGGGAACGGGCTGCAGGAACTTCACCCACGCGTCCGGGTGCGCGCGCAGGCAGGCCTGGGGCGTGCGCCCGGCGCCGACCGGCCGGCCGTCGGTGAAGGCGAAGCCGATCCTGGCCTCCCCGGCCGCCAGGGCGAAGTCGAACGACCAGGCGCCCGCCCAGACCGCAAGCACCGGATCGGCGGCGCAGGCGGCGTGCCAGACCGTGGGATCGGGAAACGGATTCATTTCGGGTCGATCACTTCCAGCACGACCGGATGATACGCCTCGCCGTGCCCGGCTTCGGCGGCGGCACGCAGCCGCTGCATGGTCAGTTCCGCACCCGGAACCGCCACCCCGGCCTCGCGCGCCAGTTCCAGCGCGTAGGAGAGGTCCTTCATCGCATAGCGGGTGGAAAACGCCCGCTCCGGGAACACCCGCGGCAGCATCGCCTTCATGCCGTGGCTGCGGAGCACGAAGCTGTCGCCCGAGCCCTTGGCGACGGTCGGCAGCAGCACCTCCGACGGCACGCCGTGGCGGCGGCCGAGCGCCATCGCTTCGGCCAGCGCCGCGGTGTTCTGGAACACCAGCATGTTGTTCAGGATCTTCACCACCTGGCCGGTGCCGACCGGGCCGCAATGGGTGACGT
>JAGWSV010000064.1 GCA_028869315.1 Rhodospirillales bacterium | reverse complement strand
GTGATCCAGAAGGACGGCGAGACGGGACTTGCCCAGCAGATCGTCGGGGGTGCTCATGGCGGCGGCTCCGAATCGGGAAAGCCGCATCGAATCGACAAAATGACCCCGTGTCACCGGCCGTCATATGAGTTCGTGGCCCTGGGCGGGCGGCGGCGCGCATTGACCGGCCGGGCCGCGAGGACTAGATATTCACTGCGCCCTTGCTTCGTTTCGAGGGCGTGCAACAAGCAAAAATCCAGGAGACCGTCCCATGGCTTGGAAACGCCCCGTGATCCGCGAAATCTGCATCGGCATGGAAATCAACGCCTATCTCCCGGGCGAACTCTGACCGCGTCCTGAAGTCGTCCCCCGCGCATGCGGGAAGATGACGCCCGATTGCGGGCGGTGGTTCTCGGCTCGGCGGCCGGCGGCGGCGTGCCGCAGTGGAACTGCCGATGCCGGGTTTGCATGCTCGCGCGCGCGGCCGAACAGCGGGTTCGGCCGCGTACGCAGGTGTCCGTCGCCGTGTCCGCCGACGGCGTGCATTGGCTGGTCGTCGGCGCCTCGCCGGATCTGCGCCAACAAATCCTCGCGACCGGCGCGCTCACGCCCCGGGCCGGGCTGCGGCACAGCCCGATCACCGGCGTCGCCCTGCTGAATGCCGATATCGACGCCATCGCCGGCCTGCTGGTCCTGCGCGAGGCGTCGCCGTTCCGCCTGTTCGCGCCGCCGCCGATCCTCGACGGGGTGCGGGCCAACCCGGTGTTCGACGTGCTCGATCCCGACCTCGTGCAGCGGGTGGCGGTGACCCCGGGCCAGGAGGTTGATTGCGGCCACGGCCTGACCCTGACCATGCTGCCGATGCCGGGCAAGGTCCCGCTTTACCTGGAAGACCGCGCCGCCGCCGCGGCCGCGGCCGGGCCGACCTATGCCGCGCGGCTCACCGCCGGCGGGCGGCGGCTGCTGATCGCGCCGGCCTGCGCCGATCTCACCCAGCCGGTGCGGCAGATGCTGCGCGACGCCGACGTGGTGCTGTTCGACGGCACCCTGTTCGAGGACGACGAGATGCGCACCGCCGGGACCGGCCACAAGACCGGGCGGCGCATGGGCCATGTGTCGATGTCCGGCCCGGACGGCGCGCTGGCCCGGCTGGCCGACCTGCCGGGGCGGCGCATCTTCATCCACATCAACAACACCAACCCCGCCCTGATCGAGGACTCCCCCGAACGCCGTGCCGTGGTCGCCGCCGGTTGGGAGATCGCCTATGACGGCATGGAGATCGACGCATGACCAGACTGCTCACGCCCGATGAGCTGGAGGCGCATCTGCGCGAGATGGGGGCGACCCGCTACCACCGCCTGCATCCGTTCCATCGCATGCTGCACGGCGGCACGTGCAGCAAGGGCCAGGTCCAGGCCTGGGCGCTCAACCGCTATTATTACCAGGCGATGATCCCGATCAAGGACGCCACCCTGATCGCCCGCTGCCCGGATCGGGAGCTGCGCCGCGCCTGGCGCCAGCGGCTCGAAGACCACGACGGCAGCCCGGGCGGCGAGGGCGGCATCGAGCGGTGGCTGCGGCTCACCGAGGGGCTCGGCCTCGACCGGGAGGACGTGGTGTCCACCCGCCTGCTGCTGCCCGGCACCCGCTACGCGGTGGAGGCCTACGTGCATTTCGTGCGCGACCGCAGCCTGCTCGAAGCGGTCGCCTCGGCGCTGACGGAGCTGTTCTCGCCGCAGATCATTTCCGAGCGGCTGGCGGGCATGCTGGCCAACTACGACTACGTGACGCCGGAGACGATGGCCTATTTCCAGAAGCGCCCGCCGCAGGCGCAGCGGGACGCCGATTTCGTGCTCGACTACGTCAAGACGCACGCGCGCACGCCCGAGCAGCAGCAGGCGGTGATCGGCGCACTGTCGTTCAAGCTCGACGTGCTGTGGTCGATGCTCGATGCGCTGCACCACGCCTATGTCTCGCCCGGGCTGATTCCGCCCGGCGCGTTCGTCCCGGCGCCCGGCGATGGCTGACGCGGCGGCGCCGGGCGAGGGCGCGCGGCCGGCGCTGGCGCCGGGGGTGCGGCTGCGCTTCGACGACACCCGGCAGGCCTGGCTGCTCCTGGCGCCGGAACGGATCATCGAGACCGAGGGCCCGACGCAGGACATCCTGAGCCGCTGCGACGGCGTCCGCACCATCGGCGAGATCATCGACGCGCTGGCCGGGATCTATGCCGCCGACCGGGCCGAGATCGCCGCTGACGTGCTGGCGCTGGTCGGCGAGCTGGCGGCGAAGCGGCTGGTGCGGCTGTGAGCGGCGGTGCCGGCGCCGGCCTGCCCGCCCCGCTCGGCCTGCTGGCCGAGCTGACCCATCGGTGCCCGCTGGCGTGCCCCTATTGTTCCAATCCGCTGGCGCTGGAAGGGCGCGCGGGCGAACTCGACACCGCCGAATGGGCGCGCGTGTTCGCGGAGGCGGCGGCGCTCGGCGTGCTGCAGCTGCACCTGTCCGGCGGCGAGCCGGCATCCCGGCGCGATCTCGCCGACATCACCGCGGCGGCGCACGCGGCGGGTCTCTATACCAATCTCATCACCTCCACGATCGGCGTCACGCCGGCCCGGCTGGAAGCGCTGCGCGATGCCGGGCTCGATCACGTGCAGATCTCGATCCAGGACAGCCTGCCGGAGTCCGCCGACCACATCGCCGGCTATGACGGGGCGCATGCACACAAGCTTGCAACCGCGCGGACGGCGACGCGGCTCGGCCTGGCGCTGACCATCAACGCGGTGGTGCACCGCGCCAACATCGCGCGGCTGCCGGAGCTGGTGGCGCTCGCCGCCGGGCTCGGCGCCGGGCGGGTGGAGGTGGCGCACGCGCAATATTATGGATGGGCGCTGCGCAACCGTGCCGCGCTGATGCCGACCCGCGCGCAGGTCACGACGGCGACCGCGGCGCTGGCGGACTTGCGGGCCCGCTACGAAGGCCGGCTGGTGATCGACGCTGTAGTACCGGATTATTACGCTCGCCGGCCGAAGCCCTGCATGGGCGGCTGGGGGCGGCGGTCGCTGAACGTGACGCCGTCGGGCCGCGTGCTGCCGTGCCACGCCGCCGAAACCATTCCGGGTCTGACATTCTGGTCGGTGCGCGAGCACTCCCTGGCGGAGATCTGGGCCCGCTCGCCCGCCTTCGCCGCCTTCCGCGGCACCGACTGGATGCAGGAACCCTGCCGCTCCTGCGATCGGCGGGAGATCGATTTCGGCGGCTGCCGCTGCCAGGCGCTGGCGATCGCCGGGGATGCCGCGGCGACGGATCCCGCCTGCGCGCTGTCGCCCCTGCATGCCACGATGCTCGACCTCGCCGCCGCCGCGGCGGCGGGCGAACCCCCTCCCTACGCCTATCGCGGACGGCAGCCGAAGATTCTCGAACGATCGCAACAGACGTGATGCCGGACCGGATTGTCCTGTCCGTATCCATTCTGTTAAAACCCTGACAGGACCGGCCGGCCCTGCAAAACCCCGCAGGCGCCTCCGGGTTCCGACAACGGCGGCGCCCGGCGTTCGGCGTTCGGGCAACGAAAAAAGTCGACAAACGATCATCAGGAGGGAACAGTGAGTAAAATCGGATCAAGGTGGCGCGAATTCGCGACGCGCCGAACCCTGTTCGCGTCGGTCGCCGCCGGCGCATTCATGCTGGCGGCGCCGCTCGCGGCCCGCGCCGCGACGTCGGGCCCGACCGGGCAGGAGATCATGAAGGCCTCCGCCGCCGACACCGGCACGGACTGGGTGCTGCCGGCCGGCAACTATTCCGGCAACCGGCTGGTGAAGGAAGACGAGATCACGTCCGCCAACGTCAACCGGCTGGCGCCGGCGTGGACGTTCAAGATTCCGGATAATTCCCCGATCGAGGCATCGCCCGTCATGTGGGGCGGGATGGTCTACATCACCTCGGCGCACGACGACGTCTATGCGCTCGATGCCAAGACCGGCAAGCTGGAATGGAGCTTCTCCGACCATCCGACCCAGATCGTCGGCTTCTCGCGCAACCGCGGCGTCGCCATCCTGGACGGCCGGGTGTTCATCGCCACCATCGCCGGGCACCTGATCGCGCTCGACGCCAGGACCGGCAAGAAGATCTGGGACAAGCAGACGGTCCACGATCCGAAGAACAGCTTCTACACAATGCAGCCGGTGCCGTATCACGGGCAGCTGCTGCTGGGCGTGTCCAACGGCGACTGGGGCGGGATCGGCAACATCAGCGCCTTCAGCCCGAAGGACGGCGCGCGGCTGTGGCAGTGGAATTCCATTCCGGGACCCGGCCAGCCCGGCAACGACACCTGGAGCGGCGATTCCTGGAAGCGCGGCGGCGGCGCGATCTGGAGCGGCGTCGCGATCGATCCGAAGACCGATACGCTCTATGTCGATCTCGGCAACCCGCAGCCGGACTTCCTGGGGACGGTGCGCAAGGGCAGCAACCTCTACACCAACTCGATGGTGGCGCTGAACATTTCCGGCAAGGCGCCGAAAATGGAATGGTACCACCAGTTCATTCCGCATGACACGCACGACTGGGATCCGGCGATGCCGCCGGTCCTGTTCACCGGCAAGGTGGACGGGGTGGAGCGGTCGCTGGTGGCGGCCGGCGACAAGGAGGGGAACTTCCTGATCCTCGATGCCAGGACGGGCAAGCTCGTGCATCACACGGTGGTCAGCTTCCAGTACGGCGGCGACACGGCACCGAGCCTGAAGGGCAACGTGGCCTGCCCGAACACCAATGGCGGCGTGGAGTTCAACGGCGGCGCCTTCGACCCGGTGAGCAACACCTTCTTCGTGCCGAGCATCAACCAGTGCGGCGCCTGGAAGGGCTATACCAAGGCGGTCTACATCGCCGGGCAGTTCTACCTGGGCGGCGCGTTCCCGAAGCTGATCGGGCCGAACTGGGGCTGGTTCAACGCCATCGACGTCAATACCGGCGTGTTCAGCTGGCGGCACTACTTCCCGCTGCCGGCGAATGGCGGCGCGCTGGTGATGACCGACGGCAAGAGCAGCGTCGTCTTCACCGGTGAACTCGGCGGCGAATTCGATGCCTTCGACACCAAGACCGGCCAGCGCCTGTGGCACTACGACACCGGCGCCAGCATCATCGCGCCGCCGGCGACCTACGTGGTGGGCGGCCAGCGTTACGTGGCGGTCGCCTCCGGCGGGCCGGGCTGGCTCGCGGTGCCGGAAATGCAAGGGGCGAGCGGGGCGGCCGTATTTACCGCCTTCACCGTGAAGTCCGAAGGCTCGAGCAACTGAGCGTGTCCGAGCAAGGATACGTGACGACCGGGCTGCGCATCGTCTTCCGCGCAGCCCGGCTCGTGCTGGCCGGTCTGTGTGTGGGTTACCTGGGTCTGGGTTACCTGGCACCGCCGGCCGGAGCGGCCCCGCCGCCGCCGAGCCCGCATTCCGAGGCGGTCGCCGCGCTCGCCGATCTGCGCGCGGCGATCGTCGAGATCACCAAGGCCTCTCACATCACCGCCACCGATCCCGCGCCGTACCAGGAGGCGGCAAAACGCGCGATCACCGAACTCGGCGGTGCGACCGAAAAGGAATCGGGCGCGATCGGCCATCTCGACTGGCTGCTGCACCGCCCGAAGGACCGGCCCTGGACCCCGGCCGTGCAGGGCGCCTGGGCGAACGTGACGATCGCGGTGGGCGAGCTTCAGCGCGCCATGATCGCGCACGGGTTCTCCGCCTACGACACGGATATCACGATGGCGCTCGACGACCTCGAAGTCGCGCTCGGCCGCGCCACCGGCGCCGACGTGCTGGGCGGGCTGACCGGCGCGATCGCGACCACCGAGCTCGGCGTGCCGGACGGCGCCACCGTCGTCTCCGGCTGCCAGACGCCCCGCCACGCCCCGGCCTACGGGGTGACCGACGGGCACCTGCTGTTCGTGGCCATGCCCAACCATCCGGGCGACGTCACCCTGCCCGGCGATTACGGCATAAGCAGCATCACCGTCGCGCATGACGTCCTCGTCGCGCATACGGCGGCGGCGGCCATGGCCGCGCATCTCTGTGGCCGGGGCAAGCGGGCGGCGTTGCAGCCGCCCGCCGCGGCCGCGGCTCCGGGCACCCGGGTGGCCGCCACGGCGGCCGCATCGGCCGATCTGCCGAAGGGCGCGGCGGCGGGGCACGCGCCGCCGAAGCTCTACACCGAGGCGCAGGCGGAAGCCGGAAAGCTGCTGTTCCAAAGACTGTGCACGACCTGCCACGGCGACCATCTGGAGGGGAAGTCGGCGCCGCCGAACGGCGGGCGGATTTTCCTCAGCAAGGCGGCGAAGCTGGGCTGGTCGGTCAGCGACATGCGCCTGCTCGTCGTCAGCAGCATGCCGCTCAACAATCCCGCCTCGCTGTCGCCCAAGCAATACGCGAAGGTCCTCGCCTTCCTGCTCGCGACGGATTGCTATCCGGCGGGGAAGGTGCCGTTTCCCACCGAGGATACGGCGCTGTTGAAAGCCACCCCGTTGCGGGCCGTCGCCTCCGTCCGTCCGGACAATCCGAAGCTCGGCACCTGCCATGTGGGATAAGCGCCTGGGGATAAGCGCCTGGGGATAAGCGCCTGGGATGGGGGGCGTCGGTGTCGTGCCGCCGTCGCGCCCGCATCGACGGCACGGCCCAGGCCGCCCACGCGGCGCGCGGCGCGCCGCCCACCGAAGCGAGGGGAGGGTCGGGACCGACCCTCTCCCAGCGCCCGGTCCGTGTCGGCGCCCCGCCTGGGCCGGCGCGCGCGACGCGCCGTTCCGCGCCCGCCGGGGCGCGCCCGGTGCTACTTGGCCGCCGGTGCCGCCGGTGCCGCCGGTGCCGGCGATGCGCCGGAGGGCGCCGCCGGCGCGGCGGAGGGCATGGCGGCGGGGAACATGTGCACCTTCACGCCGGCGCGGGCCGCTTTCACCGTCTTTTCGATCGCGTCCCGCAGCACCTTCTGACGGAGCGCGGGCTCGGCTTCGGCGAAGGTCTGCGGCGGCGCCTGACGGCGCGCGAGCACCTCGATGACGTGCCAGCCGAACTGGGTGTGCACCGGGGCCTTGGTGTATTGGCCCGGCTTCAGCGCGAAGGCGGCATCGGCGAAGGCCGGCACCATCTGCTTCTTCGTGAAGAAGCCGAGATCGCCGCCATCCGACGCGCCGGGATCCTTGCTGTATTTCTTCGCCAGGGTGGCGAAATCCGCGCCCTTGTTGAGCTGGGCGATGATCTTCTCGGCTTCCTGCTTGGTCGGCACCAGGATGTGGCGGGCGTGCACTTCCTCGGCGCCGGGCTTGCCGGCCATCGTCTTTTCGAACAGGTCGTGCAGCGCCGACGGGCTGATCTGCGGGGTGATCTCCTTGCGCAGCAGCGCGTTCTGCAGAATCTGGTCGGTGGCGTCGGCGATCTGCGCCTTCACCTGCGGCGTGTCCTGCAGGTTCTGCTGGCGCGCCGCGATGACCAGGGCGCGCCCGTCGATCAATCGGGTCAGCAGCATCGGGTAGAGGGTCGTCGGCGGCAGGTTGCGCAGGTTGGGCGGCAGGCCGGCGGCGGCTTTCTGGACGTCGCTCAGATGAATGGGCCGGCCGTCGACGGTTGCCACCACCGGGTCGGCGGCGGCTGCCGGGGTCGCTGCGGGGGCGGGTTTGGCCGCGGCCGGCGCCGTCGGTGCGGCTGCGTGCGCCGCGATCGGCCAGCCTGCGGCGCCCAGGGATACGGCGCCCAGGGAAATCGCGCCCAGGGACACGGCGCCCATGGATACGGCGCCCAGGCACGCGGCGCTCCAGGACAGGGTGCCGGCACGGCGGGCGGCAGGCAAACGGGCCGGCGGCCCAAAGGGAACACGCATCACAGCTCCTGATGGCAAGGGTGCCGGACTATGCCGAAGCGATCGGTGCCGAACAAGGCGCCGCCCGTCCCGGGGCCGGTCGTGGCTTGAATTTTCGGCCCGCGCCGGCGCGCGTTGCAAACCGGCAGGCGACCGCACGCCCCACCCGACTCCCTTGGCTGATGCCTTTGGGACGCTTGCCGGGTCGGCCGGAACTGCCTAAGCTCTCCCGCACTTGCGAATAATTCGCAACAAGGAGCCTGGGCCGATGGGCAACGACACCAGCCAGATCGCGCGCCGCTGCGAACGCGCGGTCGTGACCGCCTACCGCGACCTGCGCCAGTTCGGCACCGACGACATGTCGGCCTTCCGTGCCTGCACGACCCTGTACCGGATCCATCATCCCGAAGCCTCGGAGGCCGAGGCGCGGCGCCTGGTCGCGGAGTGGATCGACCATCACGTGGTGCGCGCCGACGCCGGGCCGACGCCGGGGTGCGCCTGCGGCTGACATGTGGCGCCGGAACCCCGGCCCCTGAACCCCCGGCGCTGAACCCTGGCGGCTGAGCCCTTGGGCGCCCGCGCGCAAAACCAGAAGGATCCCAGCCGCCGCCCGGCCGCAACCACGGCCATGGAACGCGGCGGTTTCCGTCAGCCGGGATCGTCGAGCCCGATCGCCCGCAGCCGCGCCCGCTCGTCGTCCCAGCCGGGGCGTTCCTTGACGTTCAGGAACAGGTGAACCCGGCGGTCCAGCAGGCCGGCCAGTTCGCTGCGGGCCCGCGAGCCGATGGACTTGATGCGCGCGCCGCCCTCGCCGATCAGGATCGCCTTGTGGCCGGGGCGGGCGACATAGACCGTGGCGTCGATCCGCACGCTGCCGTCCGGCCGTTCCCGCCAGCTTTCGGTCTCGACCGTGGCGGCGTAGGGGACCTCCTCGTGGGTCTGCATGAAGATCTGCTCGCGCACGATCTCGGCCGCCAGCAGCCGGTCCGGCAGGTCGGTGAGGTCGTCGGGCGGATAGAGGTACGGGCCGTCCGGCATCGCCGCGGCCAGCGCGTCCGCCAGGGCGTCGAGCCCGTCCCCGGTCGCCGCGCTGACCATGAAGGTGGCGGCGAACGGCGCCAGCTCCGACAAGGCGGCGGTCAGCGGCAGCAGCAGCGACGGCGGCACGGCGTCGATCTTGTTGAGCACCAGCCAGCAGCGCCGGCCGGAGCCGGCGAGTTCCGCCGCGATCGCGCGCACCGCATCGGTGGCGCCCGCCTTGGCGTCCACCAGCAGCAGCGCCAGGTCGGCATCGCGCATGCCGCCCCAGGCGGCGGCCACCATGGCGCGGTCGAGCCGCCGGCGCGGACGGAAGATGCCCGGCGTATCGACGAGCAGGATCTGGCTGCCGGCGCGCATCAGCACGCCGAGGACGCGGAACCGCGTCGTCTGCGCCTTCGGCGAGACGATCGACAGCTTCGCCCCGGTCAGCCGGTTCAGCAGGGTGGACTTGCCGGCGTTGGGTGCGCCCAGGATCGCCACGAAGCCGCAGCGTGTCCCGGCGCCGGCGGGGGTGTCCGGCCGGTCGCTCATTTCGCGAGCACCAGGCCCAGCAGCGCGGCGGCGGCCTGCTGCTCGGCGGCGCGCTTGGTGCTCGCGGTGCCGCTGGCCTGCTGCGCGCCGATGCGCACGCTGACGGTGAATTGCGGCGCGTGGGGCGGTCCCGACCGGTCGATGACGCTGTAGTCCGGCAGCGGGTGGCCGCGCTGCTGCGCCCATTCCTGCAGCGTCGTCTTGGCGTCCCGCGGCGGGGTGGTCTGGCTCACCATGGCGCCCGACCAGGCCCGCCGGATGAAGTCCCGGGCGGCCGGCAGCCCGCCATCCAGGAACAGCGCCCCGATGGCGGCTTCCAGCGCGTCGGCGCGCACCGTGGCGCGGGACGCCACCCCCGCCCGCGCCTCGCCGGGGGACACCGCGAGGGCGGCACCCAGGCCGATCTCGTCGGCGACCGCGGCCAGCACCGGCTGGGAGACGAGATGGGCCAGGCGCCGGCCAAGCTCGCCCTCCTGCTCCGCGGGGAACCGCTCCACCAGCCACTCGGCGATGACCAGGCCGAGCACCCGGTCGCCGATGAATTCGAGCCGCTCGTTGGAGCCGCTGCCGTGCCCGCGGCGCGGCGCCGCCGAACGATGGGTGAGGGCTTCGCGCAGCAGGTCCGGCCGGGCGAAGCGGTGGCCGAGCAGCCCCTCCACCCCCTCCGGCCCGACGGCCGCGGCACCGACGGCCGCGGCACCACCGGCGGCCCCCGCCGGGGCGGGAGACGGGGGGACGCGGGTCAGTGGATCACCATACCGATCCGGTTCCAGCGGATCTCGAACGGCCATTCCCAGACCTCCCACCACGGATAGCGGGCGTCGATGGAGAAGAAGATGAGCTCGGCCTTGCCGACCAGGTTCTGCATCGGCACGAAGCCCCAGAACCGGCTGTCGGCGCTGTTGTCGCGGTTGTCGCCCATGACGAACAATTCGCCCGGCGGCACGGTATAGACGCCGGTATTGTTCGCGTCTCCCGCGTCCGTGGCCTTCAGGATCGCGTGCACCACGGGCTTGCCGGTGCCGGACGGCGGCAGGGATTCCTTGTACTGGCGCAGCACCATGCTGATGCCGCTCTCGTCGTCGACATAGGTGCCGTCGGCCCGCCGCGGCACTTCCTTGCCGTTGACGAAGAGCTGGCCGTTCTGCACCTGCACCTTGTCGCCCGGCAGGCCGATCACCCGCTTGATGTAGTCGATGGACGGGTCCGGCGGATAGCGGAACACCATCACGTCCCCCCGATGCGGGACGGAGCCGAAGATGCGGCCGTTGAACAGGTCGGGCGAGAACGGGAACGAATAGCGGGAGTAGCCGTAGCTGTATTTCTCGACGAACAGGTAGTCGCCCACCAGCAAGGTCGGGATCATGCTGCCGGACGGGATGTTGAACGGCTCGAACAGGAAGGTGCGGATGAAGACCGCGATCAACCCGGCATAGACGATGGTCTTGACGTTTTCGCTCAGTCCGCTCGATGAGCGTTTCGCCTTGCTCGCGGCCATGCGGGGGAGGGTCCAGGATCCGGGGGGTTCGCGGTTCAACCCCAGGCGCGCCGCGACGTCAAGCAAGCGCACCGGCTTGTCGTTCAGATGGCGCTGATGATGACCTGGGCGTAAGCGTATGGATATTCGTCGGTCATCGTCAGCGCCACCGCGGCCTGCATGCCGGCGGGGGTGATCGCCGCGAGCCGGATCGCGGCGCCGCCGGTCATGTGCAGGGTCGGCTGGCCGGAGGGCAGGTTCACCACGCCGAGATCGGAGAAGAACACGCCGCGGCGGAATCCGGTGCCCAGCGCCTTGGCCGCCGCTTCCTTGGCGGCGAACCGCTTGGCGAAGGTGGCGGCCCGGATGCGTTCGGTCCGCCGCAGGGCCTTCTCCTGCTCGAGCGGGGTGAAGACGCGCTCCAGGAAGCGATCGCCGTGCCGCGCGATCGCCGCTTCGATGCGGCGGATGTCGCAGATGTCGGAGCCGAGGCCGAGGATCATCTCAGCGGCCGGAAGCCGGCGAGGGGCGCGCGGCGCCGGTCATCCCTTGGCGCGCTCCACGCTCTTGATGCCGCCGGCGGCGCGCAGCCCGGCGATCACCTTCGCCAGGTGGCCGAGGTCGCGCACGTCCACATCCACCAGCACCTCGATGAAGTCCTGCTGGCGGTTGACGATCTTGAGGTTGACGATCACCCCGTCCTGCTTCGCGAGGCTGTTGGTGATCTCCGCCAGCGCCGCCGGGACGTTGTCGGCGATGACGCTGATCCGCCCGGTATGCGACGCGGCCGGTCCGGCCGCCGCCAGGTTCCAGCCGACATCGATGAAGCGTTCGGGCGTGGCGGCGAAGCCGGCCAGGGTCTGGCAGTCCCGCCCATGGATCGTCACCCCCTTGCCGGTGGCGACGATGCCCACGATCGGGTCGCCCGGCACCGGGTGGCAGCAGCCGGCGAAATGATACGCCATGCCGGGGATCAGCCCGGTGATCGCCATCGCCGTCTCGCCCCGCCCGCCGCGCGCCGCGGGGCGCGGGGCAAGGGTGGGGATCATGCGCGGGGCGCGCACGGTCTGGCGCAGCTCGGGATAGGCCGCGTGCACCACGTCCTTCGGCCCGAGATTGCCGTTGCCGACGGCGCCGTAGAGTTCTTCCAGCCCGCCGAGCTTCAGGGTCTTGAGCGCCGGCTCCAGCGCCTTTTCCGAGCCGTCCACCCCGGCGCTGCGGAACGCCTTGGCGAGGTCCGCCCGCCCGGCATCGATGTATTCCTGGCGCTGCTGCTGGTGGACGAAGCGGCGGACCCGCGCGCGCGCCTTGCCGGTGATGAGGAAATCGAGCCAGTGCGGCGAGGGCGTGCCGCCGCGGGCGGTCATGATCTCGACCTGGTCGCCGTTCTGCAGCTGGTAGCGCAGCGGCATCAGCCGGCCGTTCACCTTGGCGCCGACGCAGGAATCGCCCACCTGGCTGTGCACCGCGTAGGCGAAATCCACCGGCGTGGCGCCGCGGGGAAGCTGGATCAGCTCGCCCTTCGGCGTGAAGCAGAACACCTGGTCGGTGTAGAGCTCGAACTTGGTGTTCTCCAGGAACTCGTCCGGCGCCGCCGAGTTCTCCAGGATTTCCAGCAGGTCCTGCACCCAGCGCAGCTTGTGCAGGTCCTGGGCGGTGGCGTCCGGCTGCTTGTAGAGCCAGTGCGCGGCGACCCCGGCCTCCGCCCGCTCGTGCATCTCCCGGGTGCGGATCTGGATCTCGATCTTCTGGTTGCGCGGCTCGCGCAGGGTCACCCCGGTGTGCAGGCTCTGGTAGCCGTTCGATTTCGGGGTGGAGATGTAGTCCTTGAACCGGCCGGCGATCACCGGATAGGCCGCGTGCACGGCGCCGAGCGCGGCGTAGCAGGCCTCCCGCGTCGGCACCACGATGCGGAACGCCATGATGTCCGACAGCTGCTCGAAGGTGACGTTGCGCTGCTGCATCTTCTCCCAGATCGAGAAGGGCGACTTCTCCCGCCCGGTCACTTCCATGACCTCGATGCCGGAGGCCTCGCACACCCGGCGCAGTTCGCTGCGCACGTCCTCGATCACGTCGGCGCCCTGGCCGCGCAGGAAGTTCAGCCGCGCCTGGATAGTGTCGTAGGCTTCCGGCTCGAGCTGGGCGAAAGCCAGGGTCTGCAGCTCCTCCTTCACCCGCACCATGCCGATGCGCTCGGCGAGCGGGGCGTAGATCTCCATCGTCTCGCGCGCGATCCGCCGCCGCCGGTCGGGATTGGCGACGAAGTGCAGGGTGCGCATGTTGTGCAGCCGGTCGGCGAGCTTCACCAGCAGCACGCGGATGTCGCGGCTCATGGCCAGCACGAGCTTGCGGAAGTTCTCCGCCTGCTTGGTGCGGTCCGACTGCAGTTCCAGCCGCGTGAGCTTGGTCACGCCGTCGACCAGGCCGGCGATTTCGGGGCCGAAGCGGGATTCGATCTCCGCCATCGTCACCGGCGTGTCCTCGATCACGTCGTGCAGCAGGCCGGTCGCGATGGAGGCGGCGTCGAGCCGGTAGCCGGCGAGGATGTCGGCGACCGCGAGCGGGTGGGTGATGTAGGGATCGCCGTTGTCGCGGCGCTGGGCGCCGTGCGCGCGCATCGCCAGCACATAGGCGGCATCCACCAGGGCGGTGTCCGCCTTGGGGTCGTAGGCCTGGATCTTTTCGGTCAGCTCGAACTGGCGGATGACCGGCGGACGGGCCGGCCGCGGCCCCGCCTCGGCGGGCGCCCCGCCGGGACCCGCCTTGTCGGCGACGGGTTTGCCGGCAAGCGGTTTGACGGCGACCGCTTTATCGGCAACCGCCCCACCGGCGGAAGCTTCTGCGGCGCCGCCCGGCGCCATCCCCTCGGGGGCCCGCACCGGCACCGGATCGCCGCGCGTTTCGCCCCCCTGGTTCATGCGGCGGTCATGCTGCGGTCAGCGCGATTTGCCGGCCAGCTCCGCCTCGATCGCCGCTTCCAGATCCTCGGGCGACATCTCCTCGGCCTCGGCGGCGAGGGCGGCGGCTTCTTCCTCGGCCGACACGTCCTGCAGGCCGAAGATGTTCTGGTCGGTGGGGATGAGGTCGAGCACTTCTTCGTCCGCCGGCTCCGGCTCGGGCGCGCGGGACAGCGAGCGGATCAGGTCCTGCTCCAGCTTCGGCAGCTCGACCGTCTCGTCGGCGATCTCCCGCAAGGCGACGACGGGGTTCTTGTCGTTGTCGCGGTCCACGGTCAGCTCTTCCCCGCGCGACAGGTTGCGGGCCCGCTGCGCGGCGAACAGCACCAGGTCGAAGCGGTTGGGGACCTTCTCGATGCAGTCTTCAACGGTGACGCGCGCCATGCGAGGCAGCTCCGGGCGGTTCTCGGGAGAAAGATCATGTAAGCGAGGCGATGCCGCGGTGCAAGAACGGAGGCGCCGGCGATCCCACCGCGGGCGCGGCGGCACTTGCCGCGCGGCCTTGCCGGGCCGGCCGGGGCACCGCCCGGCGCCTGGCTTCAGGGGGCGCATGCGGGCGGGCGCGGCTTGTTCCGCCCGGAGACTGCAAGGCGCGCACACGACGGCGCACGGAGGATGCCGCGCCCCGCGCCGGCTTGCGCCCGCCGGGCGATGCGGGGGCGCGCCCTCAGCGGGTCCGCGGGTCCGGCACCCGGGCGGCGGCCAGCACGTCCACCCGCTGCGCGCCGGCCTGCAGAAGGGCCGCCGCGCAGGCATTGGCGGTGGCGCCGGAGGTCAGCACGTCGTCGATCAGCAGCACGCGGCGTCCGGCCAGCCGCGCGCCGCGCGCGGGGCGGACCGCGAACGCGCCCTCCAGCGCCGCCGCCCGCTGCGTCGCGGTCTTGCCCTCCAGCCTGTCGGTCGGGCGCAGCCGGCGCAGCGCGTCGACCACCACCGGGCGCCGGGCGCGCCGGCCGAGCGCCAGCGCCAGCAGCGCGGCCTGGTTGTAGCGGCGGGCGAACAACCGGCGCCGGTGCAGCGGAACCGGCACCAGGAGATCGGCCTGATCGAGCAGCGCCCGCCCCGCGCGGTGCAGGAACGGCGCCAGGCGGGCCGCGATCTCCGGGCGGTCGGCGTGCTTGAACGGCAGGATCAGCCGGCGCGCCCCGGCGTCATACAGGAAGGCGGCGCGGGCGGCGGCGAAGGCGGGCGGGCGCTCGCGGCAGGCGGCGCACACGCCATCCCGCCCCGCCGCGCCGGCGGAGGCGAAGGGCAGGCCGCAGCGCGCGCAGACCGGATCGTTGATCAGGGTGGTGGCGAGAAAGCAGGCGGCGCAGAACAGCCCCGCCGCCGCCACCGGGGCGTCGCAGGTCAGGCATTCGGGCGGCAGCAGCACATCGAGCGCCGCGCCGGCCGCGCGCCGCAGCGCCCGGGC
>JAGWSV010000010.1 GCA_028869315.1 Rhodospirillales bacterium | reverse complement strand
GCCTCGTCGATCAGGATCGAGTCGACCTCGTCCACGATGGCGAAGTGGTGTCCCCGCTGCACCATCTCCGCGGCGTCGTAGACCAGGTTGTCGCGCAGGTAGTCGAAGCCGAACTCGTTGTTGGTGCCGTAGGTGATGTCGGCGTTGTAGGCGGCCTGTCGCTGGCCCTGGCTGAGGCCGTGGACGATGGTGCCCACCTCGAGGCCCAGGAAGCGGTAGACCTGCCCCATCCATTCCGCGTCGCGCTGGGCCAGGTAGTCGTTGACGGTGATGAGGTGCACGCCCTTGCCGGCAAGCGCGTTCAGATACACCGGCAAGGTCGCCACCAGGGTCTTGCCCTCGCCGGTCTTCATCTCGGAAATCTTGCCGTCGTGCAGCACCATGCCGCCGATCAGCTGCACGTCGAAATGACGCTGGCCCAGGACCCGCTTCGCCGCCTCCCGCACCACGGCGAACGCCTCGGGCAGCAAGTCGTCCAGCGTCGCGCCGGCCGCAAGCCGCTCCTTGAAGACCTCGGTCCGCGCCGCCAACTCCTCGTCCGACAACGCCGCGACCGACGGCTCGAGCGCATTGATCTGCGGCACCCGCCGCCGATACGTCTTCAACGCGCGTTCATTCGCAGTGCCGAAAACAGCGCGAGCAATGGCGGCGAGCATTACAAACCTTCCGGAAGAGCGACCGCCCTCAGATAAGGTCCCCCCCCGGCGCGGTCAACGACAGGCCCATGGCAGGCTGCGAGACCCGCCGGGCCGGGGCGGCGCGCGCGTCGGCAAAGAAGGCTAGGGGGCGGAGCCCTCCTGGCGTTCCTTACCGCCGCCCGCGCCGCCCCGGTCCGGCGGGTTTCACATCCCGCCTGGGTAGTTCGGGCCGCCGCCGCCTTCGGGGGTGGTCCAGGTGATGTTCTGGGTGGGGTCCTTGATGTCGCAGGTTTTGCAGTGGACGCAGTTCTGGGCGTTGATCTGCAGGCGCGGCCGGCCTTCGTCGGCGCCCACGATTTCGTAGACGCCGGCGGGGCAGTAGCGGGTTTCGGGGCTGCGGTATCGGTCCCAGTTCACGGCGATGGCGGTTTCGGGGTTTTGCAGGCGGAGGTGGGCGGGCTGGTCTTCCTCGTGGTTGGTGTTGCTGATGAACACCGAGGAAAGCCGGTCGAAGGTCAGGGTTCCGTCGGGCTTGGGGTAGTCGATGCGCGGCGCCTTGTCGGCCGGCAGCAGGGTTTCGTGGTCCGGGTGCGGCTGGTGCAGGGTCCAGGGCGCCTTGCCGCGGAGCAGGTAGGTATCGAGCGCGGCGTAACCGAGGCCGCCCCAGAAGCCGAAGCGGGAGAAGCCGGGGCGGATGTTGCGCACCGCGTGCAGCTCCTGCCAGACCCAGCTCTCGCGCAGCCGGTCCGGGTAGCTGTCGAGGCTGGCGGGGCGGGTGCCGGCGAGCGCCTGGGCGACGGCCTCGGCCGCGAGCATGCCGGTTTTCATGGCGGTGTGGGTGCCCTTGATCTTGGGCACGTTCACGAACCCGGCCGAATCGCCGATCAATGCGCCGCCGGGGAACACCAGGCGGGGGATCGATTGGAACCCGCCCTCGTTGAGCGCCCGGGCGCCGTAGCTGATGCGCCGCCCGCCGGCGAAATGGCCGCGCACGGCGGGATGGGTCTTGAAGCGCTGCATTTCCTCGAACGGCGACAGCCACGGGTTGCGGTAGTCGAGGCCGATCACGAACCCGCAGGAGACCAGGTTCTCGCCGAAATGGTACAGGAACGAGCCGCCATAGGTCTGGCGGTCGAGCGGCCAGCCGACGCTGTGCTCGATCAGGCCGGGACGGTGGTGTTCGGCCGGGATTTCCCAGAGTTCCTTGATCCCGATGGCATAGGTCTGCGGATCGGCGCCGTCGCGCAGCGCGAAGCGGGCGGTGGCCTGCCTGGTGAGCGAGCCGCGGCAGCCTTCGGCGAGCAGGGTGTAGGGCGCGCGCAGCTCCATGCCGCGCTGGTAGGTGCCGGTGGGTTCGCCGTTCTTGCCGATGCCCATGTCGCCGGTGGCGACGCCGGCCACCTTGCCATCCTCGATCAGCAGTTCGGCGGCGGCGAAGCCGGGATAGATTTCCACGCCCAGCGCTTCCGCCTGCGCGCCGAGCCAGCGCACCACGTTGCCGAGGGAGACGATGTAGTTTCCCTGGTTGTGCATCTGCGGCGGCGTGGGCAGCCGGTAGGCCCGGGTGGCGGTGAGGAACAGGAACCGGTCCTCCCCCGCCGGGGTGGTGAGCGGGGCCCCCTTGTCGTGCCAGTCGGGGATCAGTTCGGCGAGGGCGCGGGGTTCGACGACGGCGCCGGAGAGGATATGCGCGCCGACCTCGCCGCCCTTTTCCACCACGCAGACGGAGGCGTCCGGTGCCAGTTGCTTGAGGCGAATCGCCGCGGCCAGCCCGGCCGGCCCGGCGCCGACGATCACGGCGTCGAACTCCATGGATTCGCGAGGTGGCAGCGCGTCCGCCATCGGCTTCGGTCCTTCATCTGCAGGCGAACCAACCTATGCGCGCCGTGGCGGGTTGCCAAACCGCCACGCCGCCATGGCGGGGCTGCGATCGGCCGTATCATGGTGCGCCCGGAACCGGATGCCCAGAAAGGGATGTCGAGAACGGGATGTCCAGAACGGGATGTCGGGGGGGATGCCACAGGCGGACCAGGCGCCGGGCGGCGGCAGGCCCCCGGCCGGCATCGCGGCCCGGTGCCGGGGTCCGGTCCGACGCCTCCGCCGGCGATTGCGCGGACGGCGGCAACCGGGCAGGAGGGAGACCATGGACGCATGGGCCGCGCTGCGGTTGCAGATCGAGTTCGGAGCGGACGAGGCGCTGGAGGAGGTGGCGCCGGACCGGGTGCGCCGGGCTCCCGGCGCCGGCGATCCCCCGGATGCGGGCGCGACGGCCGATGCAGCGCCGCATGCATCGGAGGCACGACCGCTCCGACGGCCGCCCAGCGCCGACGGGCCGGTGCAGGCCCCTGCCCCCGCGCCGGCCCTCCACCGGGCCCCCGGCGCGGCGATCGGGGCCGGTGCCGCAAGCGTGGCGGCGCTGGCCGCCGCCGACCTTGCGGCCGCCGCCGACAGCCTGGCCGCCCTGCGCGCGGCGATCGCGGGGTTCGATGGCTGCCCGCTGCGCGCCACCGCCGCCAATCTGGTGTTTGCCGAGGGTCCCCCCGAGGCGGAGCTGCTGCTGATCGGCGAGGCGCCGACCGACGCCGACGACCGCGCCGGGCGGCCTTTCACCGGCCCGGCGGGCGCGTATCTGGACAAGATGCTGGCGAGCATCGGCCTCGACCGCGCGCAGCTTCTGCTGGCGCCGCTGGTGCCCTGGCGCCCGCCGGGCGACCGGCCGCCGAGCCCCGGCGAGCGGGCCGCCTGCCGGCCGTTCCTGCACCGGCTGATTGCGTTGGCGCGGCCGCGGCGCGTGCTCCTGCTGGGGGCACTGGCCGCGCAGGATCTGCTGGGCTCCGGTGCCGGGCGGCGCGGCGGCGGCTGGCGCCTTATGCCGGTGCCGTCGCTGGAGCCACTTCCGGCGCTGGCCAGCCAGTCGCCGGGATTCCTGCTGCGCAATCCCGGGCCGGCGCGCCGCCGGGCATGGGCCGATCTGCGCCTGCTGCGACGCACGCTGGACGAAGATTTCACGAAATCGTGAGCAAAAAACCTGGCCTAAGCGGCTGATTCGCGATTTCGTGGCCGCTGTTGGTCTGCGATAGTCGCTGTTCAAGGGTTGCCTCGCCGGAATCTCGCCGCTAACCGGGACGCCATGCGAGGGACCGGTCATACGCTCTCCCGCCTTTCCGCTGTCCGCGCGCTGGTCGCCGGAGCCGCATTGCTCGCCGGAGCGTCTGCCCCGGCGTTCTGCGCGTCTGGAAAGGGCGGCAACGATCAGACCGCGATGGCGATCCCGCGGATCGGCGCCCCGGATCAGGGCGGCGGTTTCGCGGAGTTGCCGCGCCCGCTGCTGCCGGGCGACGCGGCGCGGGTGCGGCGCATCTTCGCCGACCAGGCGGCCGGGCGGATCGCCGAGGCGGCCGCGCTGACCGCACAGCTTGGCTCCAACCTGCTGCTGGGCAGCATCCTGGCGGACCGGTATCTCGGCGCCTACCATCATTCCACCGCGGCGGAGCTTGCCGCCTGGCTCGACCGCTTCGCCACCCAGCCGGAGGCGCCGGCGATCCGCGCCCTGTTGCTGCACCGCCTGCCGCCGGGCCGCCCGCTGCCAGCATCGATGCGCCGGGCGCTGACCAGGCCGCTGCCCGCCTGCCTGCCGGCGGAGCACACCGCCGCGGCCGCGCCGGTCGAGCCGCCGGGCGACCCCGCGCTGCTGAACCGGCCGCACACGCCGCTGCAGCGCCTGGTGGCTGCACGGCTGAAGGCCGGGCATTTCGATGCGGCGCTGCACCTGATCGCGCGCGCTCGGGGCCTGCGCCCGGCGGTGGCGTCCGATCTGCGCGCCGAGGTCGCGCGGGCGCTGTTCGTCGCCAACCGCGACGCCGCGGCGCTGCGGGTGGCCGCGGCAGCGTGGCGGGAGGCGGGTCGCTCCGGCGCGACCGCGGCCTATGTCGCCGGGCTGGCCTCCTGGCGCCTCGGGCAGCTGCGCGATGCCGCGTCCTTCTTCTCCGCCGCGGCACAGGCGCCGGACGCGGCGGCGAGCCTGCGCGCCGCCGGCGCCTACTGGGCCGGGCGGACGACGCGGCGACGCGGCTTTCCCAACGCGGCCGACGCCTGGTTCCGCCGGGCCGCCGCCGAAGGCCAGACCTTCTACGGGCTGATCGCACGCCGCACCCTGGGCTGGAGCGTCGGGGCCTTGTTCGCCAACGCGACCCTGTCGCAGGCGGACCTGGACGCGCTGGCGGCCTTGCCGGCGGGCAACCTCGCCTTTGCCCTGCTCCAGGTCGGCCAGACCGCGCGGGCCGCCGCGGCCTTGCGCTGCCTCTATCCGCAGGTGGCGGACGACCCGCCGTTGCGCCAGGCCGTGATGATGGTCGCCGCGCGCGCCGGGCTGCATGACCTGGCCATGACGATCGCGGCCCGGATCCAGGCGTCGCAGGGCATTCCCCCACAGAACCTGCGCTTTCCCGTGCCCAGGCTGCACCCGGAAGGCGGGTTCCGGATCGATCCCGCGCTGGTCTACGGGGTGACCAGGGCGGAATCGAATTTCGACGCCCACGCCGTGTCCGCGGCCGGAGCGCGCGGGCTGATGCAGATCACGCCGGTGACGGCGCGGGCGGTCACCGGCAACCGGAACCTGACCGACGCGAGCCTGCACGACCCGGGCTTCAACCTGGAAGTGGGACAGCGGGTGGTGCGCGTCCTGGCTGCGCGCGGGCCGATCGACGGCGACCTGATCGGGCTGCTGGCCAGCTACAACGCGGGCTTCGGCAGCTTCATGTCCTGGCGCAGCGACGTGCGCGACCACGGCGACCCGCTGATGTTCATCGAGGCGATCCCGATCCGCGAGACCCGTATTTTCGTCGAGCGCGCGCTTGCTTATACTTGGCTGTACGCGGCGCGGCTCGGGCTGGGCTCGCCCAGCCTGGACGAGATCGCGGGCGGCGTGTTTCCGCACCTGACCGAGGCCGCCCCGCTGCTCGTCAGCCTGCACTGAGGCCGCGGCCGATCCTGCCCCCTATGCGGTAGGACAGGATCTGCGGCAGAAGGAGGTCGTCCCATGGCCCGCATCGACGAAACCCGCCCGTTCCTGCCGGTCAGCATCGCGGTGCTGACGGTGTCCGACACGCGCACGGCCGCGAACGATAGCTCGGGCGACACCCTGGCGGCGCGGATCGCGGCCGCCGGGCACAAGGTGGCGGCGCGCGCGATCGAGAAGGACGATGCCGACGTGATCACCGCCCGGCTGCGCGGCTGGATCGCCGATCCGACGGTGGACGTGGTGATCACCACCGGCGGCACCGGCATCACCGGGCGCGACGTAACGCCGGAGGCGTTCGAGCGGGTGCTGGAAAAGCGGATCGAAGGCTTCGGCGAATTGTTCCGGATGCTGAGCTACGCGAAGATCGGCACCTCCACCATGCAGTCGCGCGCGCTGGGCGGGGTGGCGGCGGGGACGTATCTGTTCGCGCTGCCCGGCAGCACCGGGGCGGTGAAGGACGCGTGGGACGACATCCTGGTGTTCCAGCTCGATAACCGCCACCGGCCCTGCAACCTGGTGGAGCTGATGCCGCGGCTGCAGGAGCATCTGACGGCGGCGGCGGAGTAGGCAGGGCGGTCAACGCGGCGGGTCGGCCGGCAGGCCGGCGCGGAGAAGCACCTCGCGGGCAAGCTTTTCGAAATCGCTGTAGCATTCGAGTACCGCGCCCTGATGTCCGCCGAACGCGCCGTCGGCCGGACGCAACAGGAACATCGGCTTGCGCGCCTCTTGCGCCATGGGCATGAGCGAACGGTAATCCTTGAGGCGCGCAATCCGGTTCGGGTCGGCTTCGACGTCATCGACCTCGCCGGCAGGCTGATCGAGAACAAAGCGGCGATAGTCGGCGGGAATGCGGGCGATCCACTTGCCGAACGCACGGGCCGGTCGTCCCGCCTGCACCGAATGCCGCATGACCACGTAGCCGATCGGCGCGATCCTGCCGGGCGGCAGGGTCAGCGACGGGTCGGGGTTGCTCGGCCGCATCCGCTGCCAGTTGGCGCGCCATTTGCGCAATGTCGGTCCCATGTTGCGAAGCCCCTGGAGGGAGAACAGGTCAGCACCGAGGGGCACGACAACGAAATCACACGCCAGCAGCGCCGCGCGGTTGAGCGCACCAAGATTCGGACCGACATCGACCAGGGCGACTTCCGCCGAGAACGCCCGCCCGGCGGCACCGACCGCGCGGGCGAAGGCGCTCATCACCCGGAACGAACGCTCGTCTCCCAATTGGCATTTCGGCCACGCCTGCGACAGGTCATCCTCGAGCTGCGACAATTCGAGATCGCCAGCGAGCAGGCCGATACGCTCCTGCACGTCCTGGATTACCGGTGGGGCAATGTCGCCGACCCCGCGAAATTGCGGCGACACCGCCCCGTGCAGAGTCGGACGCGGCGACTGTTCCCAGATCTCCTCCAGACACTCTTCGGGCAGGAACATGCTGGTCAGGTTGGCCTGCGGATCGAGATCAACGGCAAGCACCCGCCGCCCGAGCAGACCCAGCATCCAAGCGACGTGATAGACGAGTGAGGTTTTGCCCACCCCTCCCGTGTTGTTGAAGAAACCGATCGTCTTCACGGTGCTGACCTGACAGTCACGTTGACGAAATTCGGCTCGATCCGAAACTCGGGTGGCGGGTTGCCGTTCCGCGCCAGTGCATCGGTCGCCCGCGGGATACCCGAGCCGAAGCGCTGCACGAACCCCATCGCCTTGGCGGCGGAAGCCAGATTCGGGTTGCGCGCGTCGGTCAGCCCGCGCTGGCCGAACGTCTCCGCTGTCACCGCGCCGTAGGGGCCGCCTGGGCTGGTTATCTCTACCCGGTCGGAATACCAGGTCAGCATGACCGGCGAAGCGGTGGTTTCGTAGTTCCGATGGATCACCGCGTTGCGCGCCAATTCCTGCAGGGCGACCGCCGGATAGCTGGCTCGTACCTGCTGGGTTGGGCCGCGCAGATCGGCTGCGACTTCGATATTGGCAGCGATCACCTCATCGATCTGGCGGAGCATGGCGGCCAGCGGACCGCCGATCTCCTTCTGGTCCCGCACCAGATCGCCGATCTCCCTGCCCGGATAGCGGACAAACTGAACATAGGCACCCGGCAGCCAGGCGCGCGGATCCTTGCCGCAAACCAGCAGGCCGAGCACGGTCGGCTGCCCCTCGGGTCCTACGATGCCGAGAGCGCGCATCTGCTGTGCGACCGGCCGCCCGTTCTCCGCCAGCACGTCCGGATGGACCGTAGCCGGGAGGTACTCCTCCTGGAATCGCAACAGGTCGATGTCCTGCACGGTCGCCCCCGCGACCGGCTGCTGATCGAACGGCAGCGCCCCCCAGCGTCGCTTCTCGACCAGGCGCCGCTCCTCCTCTGCGGTCGCATAGCCTCGCCGGGGTCCGATGCGGACGCAAACCCGGCCCTCGTACTTGATCGGCGGGTTCGCCGCCGGTTGGACCTCCACGATTGCCATGGTGCAGCCATCCAGCGTATGGCGCCGGACCTGCATCACTGGCGGCGGCAGGATGTTGCCGTCACTGCGAAAGCCCATAAGGGTCTGCAGGAGCTGCTCGTCGATCGTCAGATTACCGCAGCTGCCATCGTCAGCGACCCCGACGCACAGCACACCAGGCGCCCTGCGGTCGGCCAGATCGTTAGCAAAGGCACAAATGGCTTCACCGAATTTGCTGCGGTCTCGCGTGGTCACGGTCCGCTCGACATGGTCCGTCTCGCCGCTTTGCAGCAGGACGCATAGCTCATCGTCTGACAGCATGCTTACCTTCCTCCCGCTGCCGGCGATAGGCGAGAGTGCGGCCCGCCAAAGGCTTCGGCGCGCCGAACGCCAGGGTGAGCAGACGGATCGACATCAACTCAGTATGTCACAGACGTCTGCGCGGTGCACGACGCGGTCGTGTCTCAGTGAAAAGCGAGTCGGCGCCGGCCATCAAACTGAATCACGACCCTCGACGCACGTCGTCTCCGCCTCACGCCGCTAACGGCCTATGCTCGGGCGATGGCCCCCTCCCCCATTTGGCACCCCGACCGTCTTGCCGCGCGCCTCCCGTTCCTGCGCCGGCGCGCGCGTCTGACCGCGGCGACCCGCGCCTTCTTCACCGCCCGCGGCTACACCGAGGTGGAGACCCCCTATGCCGTCCCCGCCCCCGGCGAGGACGTGCATCTGCGCGCGGTGCGCGCCGACCGCACCCGTCCGGACGGGACGGTCGATCCGCTCTGGCTGCACACCTCCCCCGAATTCGCCATGAAGCGGCTGCTCGCCGGCGGCGCCGGGCCGATCTTCCAGCTGGCGCGGGTGTGGCGCGACGGCGAGGGGTCGGCCACCCACGCGCCGGAGTTCACCATGCTGGAATGGTACCGTCCCGGCGCTTCCATGGCCGAGCTGATGGCGGAAACCGCGGCCTTCCTCCGCGCCGTGCTGCCGCCGGTCGTCACCTGCCGCGGCGTGCGCACCGACCTCGCCGGTTTCGAGCGGCTGACCCTGGCCGACGCCTTTGCCCGCCATGCCGGCGCGGACCTGCTGGGAACCGCCGGGGACGCGGCCGCGCTCGCCGCCGCGGCCGGTGTGCGCCTGCGCGACGGCGAGACGTGGGAGGACCTGTTCTTCCGCCTGCTGCTGGAGCGGGTGGAGCCGCGCATCGGCCGCGACCGCCCGACCTTCCTCACCCATTGGCCGGCCGCCCAGGCGGCGCTGGCGCGGCGCGATCCGGCCGACCCGCGCGTCGCGCTGCGCTTCGAGCTGTTCGTCTGCGGGATCGAACTGGCCAATGCGTTCGAGGAACTGACCGACCCGGCGGAGCAGCGCGCGCGGTTCCTCGCCGACCGCGCGCAGCGGCACGCCTCGTACGGGCCGCAGCTTGGGCCGGACCGGGGGCCGGATTGGCCACTGGACGAGGACTTCCTCGCGGCGCTGGAGCACGGGATGCCGCCGTGCGCCGGGATCGCGCTCGGCTTCGACCGGCTGGCGATGCTCGCCGCCGGCGCCGACCGCATCGGCCAGGTGCTGTGGCTGCCGCCGGCGGACCTGGCCTGAGCGCTTCCGGCCCGGGGGTTTGCCGATGCATGCCCGCCGGCCACCGGGCCTCGGCGGCCGCAAGCACGCTTTCAGGCGGCGTTGGCGAACAGGCTCGATGTCTGCGCCACGCGGAGAGGGCTTGTGCGGACCCGATGCCACCCCCTTTTCTGCCGGCAGATGACCGGCAGGCCCCGGTCGCTTCGGATGGAGCAAGGCGGCGCAATGGTCCGGTTCCCTCCCTGTTCCGGCTCCTGGCGATGAGCGTCCGGCGATGACACCTCGGCGGCGTCTCGCGCGCGCGGCGGCGGTCGCGGCTGCGACGGTGCTGCTGGCCGGCTGCGCCGACACCCTGGCGGCGCGGCGGGCGCAGTTGCAGCGCCTGGTGGGGCAGAAGCTCGATGTGCTGATCGCGACCGAAGGCGTGCCGGACAGCTCGGTGCAGCGGGACGGCGTGATGTATCTGAGCTACGCGCACCAGCGCGTGGTGCTGATCCCGCCGCTGCCGACGGCCGGGCCGCCCTGGACCTGGGGCTGGTACGCGAGCCCGCCGCCGACGGCCGTGCTGCGCGGCTGCGAGACGACGTTCGCCGTGAAGGACCGGGTGGTGGTAAGCTTCCAGATGCGCGGCAACGATTGCGGGTGACGCCCCGGGTCGCCTCTCGGCTTGCAAGCCGCCGCCGGCCCGCCCCCAGGCCGGGGCCGAGTTGCCGGGGCGGCGGGGGCCGGCTACATCCGATCCATGCGCGATGCCGCTTGCGACGATGCCGCTTTGCTGGCGCTGGCCACCGACCTTGCCCTGCAGGCGGCGGCGACGATTCTTGCCGTGCGTGCGCGCGGATTCGCGGTGGAACGGAAAACCGACCACTCTCCGGTGACCGAGGCCGACCACGCGGCGGAAGCGCTGATCGTCGCCGGGCTGCGCGCCGCGGCCCCCGACATT
>JAGWSV010000063.1 GCA_028869315.1 Rhodospirillales bacterium | reverse complement strand
CATCGTCGGCAAACAAGTGCGTCAGCACGCCGACAAAGATGCCGATCAAAACAAAACTTGAGGCATCGTCGGCAAACAGGTGCGTCAGCACGCCGACAAAGATGCCGATCAAGACAAAGTGTCAGGGCTCGTTCGACATCGCTGATCGATTCGATAGTTGTCGAACGGGCCCTGAGTGCATGACGCCCGCGCGCGGCCGTTCCCGCGGTTTTGAGGGACCCGGCCGGATCGGCAAGCTTGCGCGCGGGCGCCGACCGAGGCTACTGGCGATCGCGGCCCGGGCCATGGCCCTCGGCAGCCGAGGCTGAGACGGTCGTCTTCAGGGCGAAAGGGCACGCAATGCCGAAGAACACGGTCTGCCTGTGGTACGACGGGGACGCCGAGGCTGCCGCCCGCTTCTACGCCGCGACTTTCCCCGACAGCGCGGTGAGGGCCGTGCACCGTGCGCCCAGCGACTACCCTGCCGGCAAGGCGGGCGACGTGCTGACGGTGGAGTTCACGGTTGTCGGCATTCCGTGCCTCGGCCTGAACGGGGGCCCCGCATTCAGCCACAACCAAGCCTTCTCGTTTCAGATCGCCACCGAGGACCAGGAAGAGACGGACCGCTACTGGAACGCCATCGTCGGCAATGGCGGACAGGAAAATGGATGCGGCTGGTGCAGAGACCGGTGGGGTCTGTTCTGGCAGATCACGCCGCGCGTTCTGAGTGATGCGCTGGCGGCCGGCGGTGAGGAAGCGAAGCGTGCGTTCGAAGCGATGATGACCATGGGGAAGATCAACGTCGCCGCGATCGAGGCGGCGCGGCGGGGCTGACGCGCGGTTGGCGGTTGCGCGAGGGCCGTGGTTTGGGGCCCGCGTGTGCCCCGAGCCCGCCACAGGTCGGCTTACCCGTGGTTCGGAAGCCGGATATTCGGCGCGGCATGCCGCCGGCCGTCGTAGATCGGTCTCGCTGTTGCCGCGGACGTTCACCGCCGGGAAGCCGCGACGGCGATCTCCGTTACGTCCAGGGACAGGATTCCCTGGCCTCTTTTTCGCTGGCAGCGCCACCAGCAGAAGTGGCCCGGTGGCTCCGCAGCGCGGCACGAACCACTGCGGCCACTCCGCCCGCGACAATTGGGACCCGTTCGACAACGATCGGATCGATCAGCGGTGCCGAACGGGCCCTGAGGTTTTGTTTTGATCGGCATCTTTGTCGGCGCGCTGACGCACTTGTTTGCCGACGATGCCTTATGCCAACGGCCGCGTTCAACGACCGTTCGGGCTGTCGAGCGGCCGTTGGTATCCTCTTGATTTCACGCGCAGCCGCGCCCCGGCTCCCCCGGGCAACCCTGCGCGCCATACGGTCGGCCAAAGAGGCCGCCCGTCTCACAGCCCTTCGAACAGCGCCGTGCTCAGATAGCGTTCCGCGAAAGACGGAATGATCGTCACGATCCGCTTGCCTGCCATCTCCGGCCGCTTCGCCACTTTCAACGTGGCCGCCAGCGCGGCGCCGGAGGAGATGCCGCAGGGAATCCCCTCGGTCCGCGCCAGGCGGCGCGCCGCGGCGATGCTCTCCTCGTTGCCGACCTGCACCACCTCGTCGATCAGCTTCGTCGCCAGCACGTCGGGGACGAAGCCGGCCCCGATACCCTGGATCGCATGCGGGCCGGGCTTGCCGCCGGACAGCACCGGGCTCGCGTCGGGCTCGACCGCGAACACCCGCAAGGACGGGCGGCGCGGCTTCAGCGCCTCGGCGCAGCCGGTCAAGGTGCCGCCGGTGCCGACGCCGGAGACGATCGCATCCACCTCGCCCGCGGTGTCGTACCAGATCTCCTCGGCGGTGGTGCGCACGTGGATCGCGGGGTTGGCGGGGTTGCCGAACTGGTCGGGGATCACCGCGCCCGGGGTCGTTTCGGCCAGTTCCTTGGCCCGCGCGATCGCGCCGCCCATGCCCTTCTCGCGCGGCGTCAGTTCCAGCTGCGCGCCGAGATAGGCAAGCATCTTGCGCCGCTCGATCGACATCGATTCCGGCATGGTCAGGATCAGCTTGTAGCCGCGCGCGGCGCAGACGAAGGCCAGCGCGATGCCGGTGTTGCCCGAGGTCGGCTCGATCACCGTGCCGCCCGGCTGCAGCTTGCCGGCCGCCTCGAGCGCGAGGATCATGTTGACCCCGATGCGGTCCTTCACGCTGGCGATCGGGTTGAAGAACTCGAGCTTGAGGCAGATGTCGGCCTTGATGGCGTCTTCCGCGGTGATGTGCGGGATGCGCACCAGCGGGGTGTTGCCGATGGTCTCGACGATGCTGTCGTAGATGCGCCCGCGCAGCGGACGATCGAGGTTCACGTGTCTGGTTTCGCTCATGCCATACCTCCCAGGCCGGTCGGTGCCGGCGCTTGCCGCGCGCCCCGCACAGGACGGAGCGCCTTCACGCGTTGCCAGCCCAGATGCAACAGGCTGTAGATGACCGCAAGCCCGACGTCCATCGGCGCTGTTCCCTTCGTCTCAGGCCGCCAGCTCGGGCGCCAGGTCGTGGTGGAAGCGGTTGCCCGCCGTGGTTTCCCGCACCACGCCGGTGCGGATAGCGAAGTCGGAGAAATGCTCGCCGGGGCGGCGGCCGGCCGCATAGGCCGCGAACAGCGGCGCCAGCGCGGCCAGGATGGCGTCGTGGCCGATCTCCCGCCGATATAGTTTTGACAGCCGGGAGCCGTCGAACGCGCCGCCGAGATAAAGATTGTAGATCCCCGGCCGCACGCCGACGAGGCCGATCTCCGCCAGGTAGGGCCGGGCGCAGCCGTTGGGGCAGCCGGTCATGCGGATGGTGATCTCGTCCTCGGCGAGTCCCGCCGCAGCGGCCGCGGCCTCCAACGCGCCGATCAGGTCCGGCAGGTAGCGTTCGCTTTCCGCCAGCGCGAGGCCGCAGGTGGGCAGCGCCACGCAGGCCATGGCGTTGCGCCGCAGCGCCGAGGGCGCCCGGTCCAGCCCGTGTTCGGCGAGCAGCGCGGCGATCGCGTTCTTTTGCGCGGGTGCGACGTCGGCGATGATCAGGTTCTGGTTGGGCGTGAGGATGAACCGCCCGTCATGCGCTTCCGCCACCGCGTGCAGGCCCGACAGCAGCGCCCGCCCCGGCCGGTCGGCGATCCGTCCATTCTCGACGAACAGGCAGAAATGCCAGCGCCCGTCGGCGCCCTCCAGCCAGCCGGCCGGATCGCCCGAACGGGTGAACGCGTAAGCGCGCGCGGGCGCCAGGACGAAGCCGAGCCGGCGTTCCAGTTCCGCCCGGAAGGCGGCCAGACCGTGCCGCTCGATCGTGTATTTCAGCCGCGCGTGCTTGCGGTCGGCGCGGTCGCCCCAGTCGCGCTGGACGGTCACGACCTGCTCGGCCACCGCCAGCACCTGGTCCTGCGTGCAGAAGCCGATCAGGTCGCCGGTGCGCGGGAAGGTGTCGGGCTCGCCATGCGTCATGCCCATGCCGCCGCCCACCACCACGTTGTAGCCGGCGATGCGCCCTGCCTCCTCGATCGCGATCAGGCCGAGTTCGTG
>JAGWSV010000062.1 GCA_028869315.1 Rhodospirillales bacterium | reverse complement strand
GGCAGTTGCAGCCGCTCGGGCTGGAGGAACCGCTTTCCTGGGCGGCGGCGGCGTTGGAACGGGTGGATCGGGAGACGTTTTTCCGGCGCTTCGACGAGGCGGACGCGGTTCGGTATTTCTACGAACCGTTCCTGGCCGCGTTCGATCCCGAACTTCGCAAGGCGCTGGGCGTCTGGTACACGCCGCGCGAGATCGTGCGCTACATGGTCGAGCGGGTGGACCGGGTGCTGCGCGAAGAACTCGGGCTGGCCGACGGGCTGGCCGATCCCTCGGTATGGGTGCTCGATCCATGCTGCGGCACCGGGGCCTATCTGGTGGAGGTGCTGGATCGTATCCATCGCACACTGAAAGCGAAGGGCGAGGGTGCGCTGGCAGCGGAGGAACTGAAACAGGCGGCGATGACGCGGGTGGCGGGGTTCGAGATCATGCCTGCGCCTTATGTGATCGCGCATTGGCAGGTGGGGCACACGCTGCGCGCGGCCGGGGCGGCGACGTTCGGGGCGGACGAAAGCGCGGCGATCTATCTGACCAACGCGCTGACCGGCTGGGCCGCGCCGGAGGAGGCGGCGAAGCCGGACGCGGCGCAAGGCGGGCTGCGCGTGACCTATCCGCCCTTGGCCAATGAGCGCGACAAGGCGGCGCGGGTGAAGCGAGAGCGGCCGATCCTCGTGGTGCTGGGCAACCCGCCGTACAACGCCTTCGCGGGGACCTCGCCGGCGGAGGAATCCGGGCTGGTCGCACCGTACAAGGAAGGGTTGCAGACGGTCTGGGGGATTCGGAAGTTCAACCTGGACGATCTCTATGTGCGGTTCTTCCGAGTGGCGGAGCGGCGGATCGCGGAGGGGACCGGGCGCGGGGTGGTGTGCTTCGTCAGCAACCATTCGTGGATTGGTTCATCGTCATTCGTGGTGATGCGACAGCGAATCGTGTCTGAGTTTGATCGCATCTGGATCGACAATCTCCACGGGGACCGAAAGATCAGTGAGCGCGGACCGGATGGCCGCACCAGCGAGACGATTTTTGCAATTCGCGGATTCTCTCCTGGAATCCAGCAAGGAACGGCAATCTCTCTATTGGTCCGCACGAAGCCGAGGGTGGGGCTCGCGCGGGTGCTGTTCAATGATCGGCACGATGCATCGTCGGCGGAAGATCGGCGGGGGCAACTGCTCGATAGTCTGACTTCTGAGGCCTTCGATGCCTTCTATGAGACCACAGCCCCCTCCCCTGGAAATCGATTTTCGTTCCGGCCTGGGTCGGCGACGGATGCCTATGTCGGGTGGGCGCCGCTGCCACACCTTGCGGCGATTGCGCCGTTGAATGGGTTGATGGAGAAGCGCGGGGGCGCGCTAATCGATGGCGACAGAGGCGATCTCGTAGAACGGATGAAGACTTATTTCGATCCGGGTCGCGATTGGGACTCGGTCAAGGGCGAAATCGGCGGTCTTGGCGAGGATGCGGCGGGGTTTTCGGCGCGTTCCACTCGCACCAGAACGGTGGAAAAAGTCGGATTCCAGGAGGCGCGTATCAATCGCTACTTCTTGCGGCCGTTCGATTCGCGGTGGGCATACGTCACCGAGGCTGGCCCGCTGTGGAACAGGGTCCGCCCGGAACTGCTCCGCGTACTGCCAGATGCCAACGGTTTCATCGCGAGCCGGCCCAGCGGTGTCGCCAACCCGGAAGGGGTGCCGCTGATCTGGACGCCGCTGCTCGGCGATGACCACGCCTTGCGGACAGACGCCTATTACGCGCCGATGCTGCTGCGCGGCGATGGGCGTCCTCGCGCCAACCTCTCCCAAGCCGCCCGCGCCTGGCTTGCCGCCCTCGGCCTGCCCGATCCGGACAGCGACCCCGCCATCGCCACCCTCCCCTGGCACCACGCGCTCGCCATCGGCTACGCGCCGGCCTGGCTCGCGGAAAACGAGGCCGGCATCCGTGGCGACTGGCCGCGCATCCCCCTGCCCGGTAGCGCCGATCTGCTGACCGCCTCCGCCGCGCTCGGCGCCCGCGTCGCCGCCCTGCTCGATCCGGATACGCCGGTGCAGGGCGTCACCTCCGGGACGATCTTGCCCGTGCTCGCCGCGATCGCCGTGCCCACCAAACCGGGCGGCGGAGCCATGGCCGGGGAGGATTACGCGCTCACCGCCGGCTGGGGCCACGCCGGCAAGGGCGGCGCGGTGATGCCCGGGCGCGGGCGGCTGCTCACCCGGCCCTATGCGCCCGACGAGACCGCCGCCGCCGCCGAGGCGGGACACCTCGGCAGCCGCACGCATGACGTTTTCCTCAACGCGGAGGCATATTGGCGCAACGTGCCGGAGCAGGTCTGGAATTTCACCATCGGCGGCTATCAGGTGCTGAAGAAGTTCCTGTCGTATCGCGAGCGGCCTCTGCTCGGCCGCCCGCTGATCGCGGGCGAAGTGCGCTACGTGCGCGAGGTCGCCCGCCGTCTCGCGGCGCTGCGCCTGATGGCCCCGGAACTTGACGCCAATTACCGCGCCTGCGCCGCGGCGCATCGCCCGCTGCCGGTGGTCGGCTGAGCCGACCGCCGGCAGCGGGCGAGGTCGCTCAGCCGAAACGCTCCATCCGGATCATGATTTCGGCCGTGTCTTCGGCCGGCAGCGCCGAGCGCATGGCAAGCGCGATCACCACCAGGCTCCAGAGCGCGACCAGAATGACGCCCGGCCAGAAGCTGAGCAGGCCCATCCCGTCGCCGACGTCGCCCAGCGCTGAGAGCACCCACATGCCGCCGAACCACGGCAGCAGCCAGCCGATATAGCGCCAGCCGAACTCCGCCGCCGGCTTCTTGGCAATGAGATGGAAGTACAACGCGTACAACACGAACCCCCCGCCGACGAGCAGGAACAGGAACGAGTTCGTGGTGAACCCGGTCCAGTAGATGATCCAGTTGCTGCAGATGAACGCGATCGGCGCCAGGACCCCGGCCCCCCCCAGCCGGAACGGCCGGTGCAGGTCCGGCTGGTTGCGGCGCAGCACAAGCAGCACGATCGGCCCGAGCCCGTAGGTCAGCACCGTGATCGAGGTGATGTAGTTCACCATCAGCTGCCAGGCCGGGAACGGCAGCAGGAACAGGATCCCGACCACCCACATCAGCACGACCGAGAGCCAGGGCGCCTTGGCCGCGTTCAGCACCATGAGCCAGCGCGGCCCGGCGTTCATCTCGCCCACCGCATACAGGATCCGCGAGCCGCCGGTCACGTACATGAGGCCGGTGCCGCCGGGGGAGATATAGGCGTCGATATAGAGCAGGGTCGCCATCCAGCCGATGCCGAGCGTCGCGGCGAGGCCGGCGAACGGTCCTGCTTCCCCGGTGAAGCTCAGCTTCGCCCAGCCATGCGCGAGGTCGGCCGGGCTCAGCGCCATCAGGAACGCCACCTGCAGCAGGATGTAGATCGCCGCCGACAGCAGCACCGATCCGATCACCGCCATCGGGATGTGCCGCGCCGGGTTGGAGCTTTCGCCGCCGAGATCGATCGCGGTGCGGAAACCGAGATAGCTGAACACGATCCCGGCCGCCGGCAGCGCGGTGAAGATGCCGGAGAAATGGTAGCTGTGCGGGTCCACCGCCCAGACGTTCCAGTGCGAACTGGCCGCGATCAGCACCACGATGGTCAGGATGGGCACCGCGATCTTCCACCAGGTGATGGTAGAGTTGACATTCAGCAACATTCGTACGGCAAGCAGGTTCAGCAACGCGAGTACGCCCAGCAGCAGCGCGCAGACCACGAAGCCGGTCACCGTCAGCAGGCCGGTGCTGTGCGGCTGGATGAAATACGGAAGATAGTTGTTGGCGTAGGTGACGATCGCCTCCGCCTCGACCGCTGGCACCGGGACATAGGCGAGAAACAGCATCCAGCCCCAGATGCGGCCCAGCCCTTCGCCGTGGCTTGCGTGGCTCATGTGCACGAGCGCGCCGCTGCGGGGGAACAGCACCGCCAGTTCGGCGAAACAGAGCGCGATCAGCATGATGATCACGGCCCCGACGACCCAGCTCCAGATGCTCAGCGGGCCGGCGATGCGCGAGGCGTGGTAGGCGCCGAACAGCCATCCCGAGCCGATCATGCTGGTGGTGCTTGCGAACAGCAGCCCGATGATCCGCGCGTCGCGCCGCAGCGTGCCGGACGTTTCCGGACCAGAGACTTCTGCCATGATGTCCTCCTTTGTGCTTTGGGCTTCCCTCGATCGTCGGAAGGCCGAATGCCGCGCGTCGCCGCGGACAGGAAGTCGGAGTCGCGGACAAACCATACTCGCATATCGATACTTGTATACGGATAGATAGACCGATTCTGGTATACCGATACCGGCACGTGGATCTTGCCGCATCGATGCCAACGATTGCATCGCGCCGTCGTGGCGGTATGGTGATCGCCGCCGGGCGCGACGTCGCGGGCGGCGTTGCGTGGGCCAGGCGCGTCGCGCGTCTGGCGCGCGCAGGTGCGTTGCGCGTTTGGCGCGCGCGGCTGCGTCCGTGTGGTTTCGTCGGCGACCACGGGCGGGAGCGGCCGGTCATGGCGACCGGTCGTGGCCCGGGGATGTGCCAGAAAATCGATAATATTCTTGACCACGGTCTGATCCTCGATAATCCTGCCGACAGGTCATGACCCATCTCACGCCCCCATCGCCCCGCACCAAAGCCGCTGCGGCCTATGAGCGCCTGCGGGCGGACATCCTGAGTTGCGCCATCCCGCCCGGTGCCCGCCTGCCGGTGGAGTTCGTCGCCGACCGCTACAAGGTCGGCCCCACGCCGGCCCGCGAAGCGCTCAACCGACTGGCCGCGGAGGGGCTCGCCACCCTGGCGGAGCAGCGGGGCTTCTCCGCCGCCGAGGTCAGCCCCGCCGATCTGATCGAACTCACCGACACGCGCTGCCTGATCGAGGAAGCCGCGCTGCGCCGTTCCATGCAGACCCGCCTCCCGGACTGGGAGGAGGGGCTGCTGCTCGCCGCCCATCGCCTGGCGCGTACCCCGAATTCGGCCACCGACGCCGTGTTCCGGGAAAATCCGGAATGGGAGCGTCAGCACGCCGCGTTCCATGCCGCCCTGATCGGCGGGGCCGGATCGCGCTGGATCGCCGGGTTCGGGGAGACCCTGAACCAGCAGTTCCGGCGCTACCGGGCGCTCGCGATGGGCGCCGCCTATCCCGGCCGCGATGCCCAGGCCGAGCACGAAGCGCTCGCCCGTGCCGCGCTCGGGCCGGATGCCGACCACGCCGCGCGGCTGCTGCGCCGGCACTATCAGCGTACCGCGGCCATCATCCTGGCCGCGCTCGGCGCGCCCGATCCCTACGCCACTTGATCCCTGCGCCGCCCGATCCCGTTTCACCCCAGCCGAAAGCCCGTCCGCATGTCCCACACCCATCACGCCGGTCGTCACTTCCTGCAGATCCCGGGCCCCACCAACGTGCCGGACCGGGTGTTGCGCGCGATCGACCAGCCGACGATCGACCATCGCGGACCGGCCTTCGGCGCGATGGGGCGAGACCTGCTCGCCGATCTCAGGAAGATCTTCCAGACCGCGGGACCGGTGGTGATCTATCCCGCCTCCGGCACCGGCGCGTGGGAGGCGGCGCTGACCAACACCCTCTCGCCCGGCGACAGCGTGCTGATGTGCCGGACGGGCTGGTTCGCCACCCTATGGAACGACATGGCAAGCCGGCTCGGCCTGACGCCGATCTTCCTCGACACCGACTGGCGCCGCGGCGCCGATCCGGCGGCGATCGGAGAGGCGCTCTCCGGCGACGCGCAGCACCGCATCAAGGCGGTGTGCGTGGTGCATAACGAGACCTCCACCGGCTGCACCAGCCGGATCGACGAGGTGCGGGCGGCGATCGACGCGGCCGGCCATCCGGCGCTGCTGCTGGTCGATACCATCTCGTCACTGGCCTCGATCGACTACCGGCACGACGAATGGAAGGTGGACGTGACGGTGGCCGGCTCGCAGAAGGGCTTGATGCTGCCGCCTGGCCTGTCGTTCAACGCGGTCAGCGCCAAGGCGCTGGTGGCGGCCGAGCAAGCGAAGCTGCCGCGCAGCTACTGGGACTGGCGGCCGATGCTGGAGGCGAACAAGACCGGCTACTTCCCCTACACCCCCGGCACCAACCTGCTGTTCGGGCTGCATGCGGCGGTGCAGATGCTGCTGGAGGAGGGGCTGTCCAACGTGTTCGCCCGCCACGACCGCCACGCCGAGGCGACGCGCCGTGCGGTGCGCGCCTGGGGCCTCGAGATCCAATGCGCCGATCCGCGGCACTATTCTTCATCGCTGACCGCGGTGCGGCTGCCGCCGGGCCATAGCGCCGACGCCCTGCGGGCGACGATCCTGGATAAGTTCAACATGAGCCTGGGCAACGGGCTCGGCATCCTGAAGGACCGCGTGTTCCGCATCGGCCATCTGGGCGATTTCGGGGATCTGCAGCTGCTCGGCACCTTGGGCGGGGTGGAGATGGGGCTGCGTGCGGCGGGCGTCCCGCATCGGTCCGGCGGCGTGCAAGCGGCGATCGACTACCTGGCGGGGAATGCATAACGGCGGCGCACGGTTCGGGGCCGGGCAGGGGACCGCAACGCGGTGTCCGGCCCGGATCACGAAGGGAGGGCGCCTTCGAAACGGCGCGCGTCCAGAGGGCATGAAAATGGGGCCGCCGGGTGCGACAGAGCGCGGCGGCGCCGTCGGAACGGCTGGCTGGTGCTGCTGGAGGGGATTGAACTCTCGACCTCTCCCTTACCAAGGGAGTGCTCTACCACTGAGCTACAGCAGCGCCGGACGAGCGGCGGGCGTTACCTAGACTCTCGGGCCACCCCGCGCAAGCCCCTGGCAGGGCGCCGAACCCGCGAAGCGGTTCCCCATTCCGCCCGAGCGCATCCTGGGCGGCGCCCCGCAGTGTCGGTGTAATCCAGGGCCAGGTGGGGCGGCCGGTTGGAGGAGCGCCGCCGGCGGGGCTACTTGCGAGAGACCGGCAGAGCGCGGCGCTGCGGCGCCATCCGGTTCATATAGATCGTCTATGACAGACCTCGTATAAGGTGCGCAGCCTGCCGAAAACCTGGCGTGGCGCACGCGTCGACGTGCGGCACGGATGGCGAAGGGCGATGGGCCCCGTGCGATGCGACGCCGCGACTGCGAGAAGGACGGGCGATGACGAAGCGTTGGCTGGGCAGGCTGTGCCTGCTGGTGCTGCTGGCGGGGGCTCTGGCGTGGCGGCTGAGCTTGTATGGCGGCGTCCCGCACGCCACGGCGCAGACCGCACGGCCCGCTGTCCCCGTTACGCCCGGTGTCGTCACGGCGCACGACATGCCAGTGTATCTGAACGGCATCGGCACGGTCCAGGCCTTCAACACCGTGACCATCGAGACCCGTGTTGGCGGGCCGATCGTCAAAGTGGCTTTTACGGAGGGCCAGGAGGTGAAGCAGGGCGATCTCCTGTTCCAGATCGACCCTCGCCCCTACCGGGCTGCGCTCGAACAGGCGGTTGCGGCAAAGGCCAAGGACCAGGCCCAGCTTGTCACCGCCAAGGCCGATCTTGCGCGCTATGCGTCGCTGGTCGGCCGCGGCTTTCAGACCCGACAGAGCTATGACGACCAGCGCGGCCTCGTCGCACAGCTGCAGGCCGCGATCGAAGGCGACCAGGCGCAGATCGACACCGCGGCGCTCAACCTCGGCTATACCGACATCCGCTCGCCGATCGATGGCCGCACCGGCGCGCAACTGGTGGATATCGGCAACCTGCTGCAGGTGGCCAACAACACGCCGCTGGTGATCATCACGCAGATCAAACCTATTTCCGTCAGCTTCACCCTGCCACAGAACGCGCTCGATGAGGTCCGCCGTTACCAGCAGCGTGCGCCGCTGTCCGTGATCGCGTTCGGCGCCGATGGCAGGACCCGGCTTGGGCAAGGCAAGCTAACCTTGATCGACAACATGATCAGCCAGGCCACCGGCACCATCCGTCTGAAGGCACGGTTCCCCAATCGCGACGAGCGGCTGTGGCCCGGCGAATTCGTCACCGCCCGGCTGGTGCTGCGGGTACGCCGCGATGTGGCAACCGTGCCGTCCCAGGCGCTGCAGCAGGGGCCGGACGGCGACTACGTCTATGTCATCGGCCGCGACGACACGGTCACGCGGCAAATCGTCACGGTCGCCGACGTGCAGAACGGCACCGCGGCGATCACCGCGGGTTTGAAGGTCGGCCAGCAGGTTGTCGTCGAGGGACAGTTCGGGCTTACCGAAGGGGCGAGAGTGACGCTGCGGCGGGGCCACGCCGCGAAATCGGCAAGCCGACAGACCGAACCGCGCCGCTCATGAGCATTTCCGAACCGTTCATCCGCCGCCCGATCGCGACCTCGCTGCTGATGCTCGGCATCCTGGTGTTCGGCGTGGTGGCCTATTCGCTGCTGCCGGTCGCGGCGCTGCCGAACGTCGATTTCCCCACCATCACCGTCACTGCCAGCTATCCGGGGGCCAGCCCGTCCACCATGGCCTCGGCGATCGCAACGCCGCTGGAGCAGCAGTTCACGTCGATCCCGGGGCTGGCGCAGATGACTTCGCTCAGCGGCACGGGCACCACCACGATCACCCTGCAATTCGACCTCGCGCGCAAGATCGACGGCGCGGCGGCGGACGTGCAGACCGCGATCAACGCCGCGAGCGGCGTGCTGCCAAAGGACATGCCGGGTCCGCCTACCTACAAGAAGGTCAACCCGGGGAATTTTCCGGTGCTGATCTACGCCGTCTACTCGGATGCAGTGCCGGCCTACAAGCTGGACAGCTACGCCTATACGATCCTGGCGCAGCAGCTGTCGACCGTGCCGGGGGTGTCCCAGGTCGGGGTGTTCGGCCAGAAGCAGTATAGCGCCCGCATCGAGATCAATCCGGGCGAGCTCGCCGCGCGTGGACTGGGCCTCGAGAACGTGCGCAGCGCCCTGGTCGCCTCGACGGTCAACGAGCCGAAGGGCGATATCGAGGGGCCGCACACGGCGATCTCGCTGGACGCCAACGACCAGATCCTCGATGCGGGGCAATTCGCCAACGTCATCATCGCCTACAAGAATGGCGCCCCGGTACGGATCAAGGACGTCGGCGAGGCGATCAACTCCGTCCAGAATCTTTATGTCGGCGCGTGGTTCGACAACCGGCCGGCCGAAGGCATCGCCATCCAGCGTGCCGCCGGTGCCAACACGATCGAGCTGGTCGACCGGATCAAGAAGATGCTGCCGAAGCTGGAGGCGGCGATCCCGCCCGATGTGCATGTCAGGCTGATGTCCGATCGCTCCTTGCTGATCCGAGCCGGCGTACACGACGTGCAGGTCACCATGGCCATCACCGTGAGCCTGGTGGTATTGGTGATTTTCATCTTTCTGCGCAGTGTGTGGGCAACCGTCATCCCGAGCCTGGCGTTGCCGTTGTCGCTCCTGGCGACGGTGGCGGTGATGTACGGTGCGGGCTTCAGCCTGGACAATATTTCGCTGATGGCGCTGACGATCTCGGTCGGCTTCGTGGTCGACGACGCGATCGTGATGATCGAGAACATCGTGCGCTACATCGAGCAGGGCGAACTTCCGTTCCGGGCGGCATTGCGCGGGGCGGGGCAGATCGGCTTTACGATCGTCTCCATCACGTTCTCGTTGATCGCCGTCTTCATCCCGTTATTCTTCATGGGCGGCATCATCGGCCGGTTGTTCCGGGAATTCGCGGTCACCGTGTCGGTCGCGGTGGTCGCCTCGGCCTTCATATCGCTGACGCTAACTCCTGTCCTATGCTCCTTGTTCCTGAAGCGGCGGGAAGAACAGCATCACGGCTGGCTGTACCGGAAGACGGAGCAGTATTTCGACCAGGTGCTGCGTGCCTATGATCGCGGCCTGAACTGGGTGTTCCGTCACCAGCCGCTGATGCTGCTCGCAACGCTGGGACTGATCGCGGTGACCGCCTATCTCTACGTTGCCATCCCGAAGGGGTTTTTCCCGGAGCAGGATACCGGGTTCATCTTCGGCGAGGTCGATACGAGACAGGACGCCTCGTTTGAACAAACCAACAAGCTGCGGAACGAGATCGTCGCGATCTGCATGCAGGATCCGGCCATGCACGCCGTGTTGTCCACCGGCGGCACCTACGCGTACAATCCGACCGAGAACACCGCCCGCGTGTTCATGCAATTGAAGCCGTTCGACCAACGCGATGTGACCGCAGCGCAGGTGGTGGAACGCCTGCGACCAAAGGTTGCCGCGGTGGAGGGCGCGAAATTCTACATGCAGGTTGGGCAGGACATCAATGTGGGCGGTCGCCTGAGCCGCACCCAGTACCAGTACACGCTGACCGATACGAACCAGGGCGAGCTCGATCACTGGGCGCCGATCCTGGAGCGTGCGATGCGGACGTTGCCGGAGCTGCAGGACGTGGCATCCGACCAGCAGAGCGCCGCTCCGCATATCGCGATCAACATCGACCGCGACGCGGCGTCTCGCCTGGGCCTGACGCCCGACGCGATCGACCAGACGCTGTACGATGCCTTCGGGCAGCGGCAGGTCGCGACGATCTACACGTCGACCAACCAGTACAAAATCATCCTCGAGGTGGCGCCGCAGTTCCGCGACGATCCGAAGGCGCTGTCGGAGATCTACGTCTCGTCGCCGACCGGCGCCCAGGTGCCATTGGCCGCGTTCGCGCACCTAACCCGGAAGCTGGAGCCCCTCGCAGTCAGCCACCAGGGTGAGTTCCCGGCCGTGACGCTGTCGTTCAACCTCGCGCCCGGCAAGTCTTTGGGCCAAGCGGTCGACGCCATCAATCGGCTGACTCGAAGCCTCGACATCCCGGCGACCCTGACCGGGTCCTTCCAGGGCACGGCACAGGCCTTCCAGGCGTCGTTGTCCTCGATGCCGCTGCTGCTCGCGGCCGCGGTGCTGGTAGTCTATATCGTGCTCGGCATTCTTTACGAGAGCTATATTCACCCGATCACCATCCTGTCCGCGCTTCCTTCGGCGGGCGTGGGCACGTTGATCATGCTGATGCTTTTCCATTACGACCTCACGGTGATCGCCATCATCGGCATGATCCTGCTGATCGGTATCGTGAAGAAGAATGCGATCATGATGATCGACTTCGCCTTGCAGGCGCAGCGCAACGACGGATTGAGCCCGCGGGAGGCGATCCATCAAGCCTGCCTGCTGCGTTTCCGGCCGATCATGATGACCACCTTTTCCGCCTTGTTCGGCGCCATGCCGCTCGCGTTCGGCCATGGCGCCGGGTCCGAGTTGCGACGGCCGCTCGGTATCGCGATCATCGGTGGACTGCTGGTTTCACAGTGGTTGACCTTGTACACGACGCCCGTGATCTACCTGTATCTCGAACGCCTCGGCCGCCGCCTGGGGACCTCGCAGCGGCTGTCGCACGTGGCGGAGGCGCTGTCCGACCAGCGGCCGGGCGAGCTGGTGGCGGAACGACAGGGTGCGGAATAGGGAGTCTGGCATGGCGGAACAACCGGCGGTCGGCCGCACGTTCGGCTTTCTGGTGCAGGATGTGTCACGCCTGCTGAAACGGCAATTCGAACGCCGGGCCCGTCAGACCGGCCTGCCGCTCACCCGCCGCCAGGCGGCGGTGATGCTCCATGTGTCCCGCCGCGAAGGCGTCAGTCAGGCTGAGATCGCCGGCCTGCTCGATATGGAGCCGATCGCGCTGGTGCGGATGCTCGACAAGTTGTGCGAGGAAGGGCTGATCGAGCGGCGCCCCCATGGCAGCGATCGCCGGGTGCGCACGTTATGGCTGACCGAGGCGGCGCGGCCGGTGGTGGAGCGCATCGTTCAGATCAACCAGAAGGTGCGGGCGGCTGCGTTTGCCGGCTTCGATCCGGCCGGCCGCGATGCGCTGATCGACGCGCTGGCGCTGATCAAGGAGAATTTGGCGATGGAACTGGCGGAAGACGTGGAGGCGGAGCATTCGTTCTGCCGCTGACGACGGCGGGACGCAGCGGACGGCGCTCGGCCGCATGGGCGGACATGGCTGGCACGGCGCCAGGAAACGGGGCGTGCCCGGGCCCTCCTTGCCTTGGTCAATCCGGCGGATTCTGGGTAGGCTTGCCCGAAATGGACAGGGAGGCGACGATGGATGCCGGCAGGATCGACCACGTATTGCAGGACGCGGTGACCAGCGGCGAGGTTCCCGGCGTGGTCGCGGTGGCCGGGAACGCCGAGGGCACCCTCTACGAGGGCGCATTCGGCCGGCGCGACATCTCGCGGCCGGAGGCGATGACCCTCGACACCATGGTCTGGATCCCCTCGATGACCAAGGCGCTGGTCTCGACCGCTGCCATGCAGCTGGTCGAGCAGGGGAAGGTGGCGCTGGACCAGGACCTTGGCGGGATCTTGCCGGCGCTCGCGAACCCGCAGGTGCTGGAAGGGTGGGACGCATCGGGCGCGCCGCGGCTGCGCCCGGCCCGCGCGCCGGTCACGTTGCGCCGCCTGCTGACCCATACGGCGGGTTTCAGCTACGAGATGTGGAATGCCGATATCGTCCGCTACCAGGCGCAGGCCGGGATCCCGGGGATCATTTCCTGTGAGGACCGTGCGCTGCTGACCCCGCTGGTCGCCGACCCGGGCACGCGCTGGGAATACGGCATCAATATCGACTACGTCGGCAAGCTAGTCGAGGCATTGAGCGGGCAGCTTCTGGATGCCTACCTGGCCGAGCACCTGTTCGCGCCGCTCGGGATGACCGACACGACGTTCAGGATCCGTCCCGACCAGCGGCCACGCCTGGCGGCGATGCATGCCCGTTCGGCGCCGGGCGGCGCGCTGGCGCCGATTCCGTTCGAGGTGCCGCAGGACCCCGAGTTCCATATGGGCGGCGGCGGCCTCTATTCGATGGCGCGGGACTATCTGGCCTTCTGCCGCATGATCCTCAATCGGGGCAGTCTGAACGGAACGCGCGTGTTGCGTGCAGAGACGGTGGCGCAGATGACGCAGAACCAGATGGGGCCGCTCGACGTGACCCGTCTGCTGTCGGTCCAGCCGGCGGCCACGAACGACGCCGAGTTCTTTCCGGGCATGGTGAAGAAATGGGGTTTCGGCTTCATGATCGGCACCGAGGCGGTGCCCGGCCGGCGCGCCGCGAACAGCCTGACCTGGGCAGGCCTGGCCAACACCTATTTTTGGATCGATCCGGCCAACGGCATCGCCGGCGTGATCCTGACCCAGATCCTGCCCTTCGCCGACCCTGCCGTGCTGCGCCTCTATGACGCATTCGAGACGGAAATCTATGGCGGGGCCGACGCCGCGCGTACGGCGTAGGGGGTGCGGCGGCGGCGCGGCGGGGCCACGAAGCCCGGGGGAACGAAGCCGGCCGGCCGTTCCCTTCCCGCCGTCCGGGCCGATCCAAAACGCAATCGTATCGGCATCACTGTTTGGGCGCGGACTGGCGCCGAGCGGCTTTTTGCACCCGTGAGACACGAACGGACTTTCGCCGTGCGGGCGTGAAGTGATATTATCTGCGCCGCAGCCAGGAGGGCCAGGATGAAATACGAGGTCAGTTTCGGCCGTCTCGGCGGCGCGCCCCGTGCCGCAGCGGCTGGAAAGAAGTTCCGCCTCGCGCTGCTCGGCGATTTTTCCGGCCGCGCCAATGCCGGCCGGATGGAGGTCGGGGCCGACTTGGCGGGACGCAAACCGATCAGGGTGGACGTCGACAATTTCGATGATGTCCTGGGTCGCATGCAGCTCACCCTGGCGCTGCCGTTGACCGACGATGGCGGCACGATCGCGGTGAACATCGGCGAGATGGACGATTTCCATCCCGACCAGCTCGCCGAAAATGTTTCGCTGTTCGAGGAGTTGCGCACGCTGCGGCGCAACCTCGGCAGCCGCGCCGGGTTCGACCGGGCCGCCAAGCAGGTGCTGGCCTGGGGCGGCGCGGAAGCGGTGCCGCCGCCGCCGCGCCGGGCCCGTGGCGCGGCCATTGCCACCACCCGGTTGTCCGATTTCGCCCGCCTGGTCGGGCGCTCCACCGCCGCGGGCGCCCCGCAGGAGACCGAGGTCGACGCCTTGATGGCCCGGCTGGTCGGTCCTTATGTCCAGCCGTCGCGCGACCCGCGTCAGGACCAGCTCATCGCCCAGGTGGACGAGGCGCTGTCGGCAACCATGCGCCGGGTGCTGCACCATCCCGATTTCCAGACTGCCGAGGCGATCTGGCGCGGCGTCGAATTCCTGGTGCGCCGGATCGAGACCGGCGCGCGGATGGAGATCGTGCTCTACGACGTCTCGGCCGAGGAACTGGCGGCCGACCTCGCCGCCACCGATGCCCTGGAGGACACGGGTCTTTACGGCATGCTGGTCGAGCAGCCGGCGCTGGACGATCATCAGGGGCCGCTTTCTGCGGTGCTCGGGCTTTACGATTTCGAACTGGCGCCGCCGCACGCCGACCTGTTGGGCCGGGTCGCGCAGATCGCCGCCGCCGCGGGGGCGCCGTTCGTGTCCGCGATCGGCCCGGACCCGCTGGCCACGCCGATGCACGAACAGCATCCGCTGATCCAGGACGCGTTCGGCGCGTTGTTCGATCTGCCGGCGGCGGCTTATCTTGGCCTCGCCACGCCGCGCTTCCTGCTGCGGCTGCCGTACGGCAAAAAGAGCGATCCGATCGACGCGTTCGCCTTCGAGGAGTTCACCCGCCAGGAAGGGCTGGGCGGGATGCTGTGGGGCCACCCGGCGCTCGTTCCCGGGCTGTTGCTGGCGGAGACCTTCGCCCAGCAGGGGGCGAAGATGAAGCTCGGCACCGTGATGGGTGTCGGCGACATGGCGTACTACACCTACGCCAATGCGGATGGCGAGCATGTCGCGTTGCCGTGCACTGCGCGGCTCTATTCGGAGCGGCAGGCGGTGCAGGTGGGGCAATACCGGGTGATGCCGCTGCTGACCCTGCGCGGCCGTCCACAGGTGCGTCTCGGCGGGTTCACCTCGCTCGCCGGGGTGCCGCTTGCGGGGTTCTGGGCGCCGGTGAAGATCGCGCCCGCCGCGGCGGCGGGAACCGCGGCGCCGCAACCGGGGCCGGTCGCCGCAGCGCCCGCCAGGGCCGCAGCCGACGCGCCGGCAGAGGAGACGTCCGAGCCCGTCGCGGATGCGGAGGCGGCTTCCGGCGCGGACACCGAAGCCGCACCCGCCCGGGACGCCGCGGATGAAGGCGCGGGGGCGGCGGCCGGGGCAACCGAAGCCGGGGCGGATGATCTCGACGCGCTGCTCGCCAGCCTGAACGCGGAGCCGGAGCCCGCCGCCGCTGACGGCACCGAGCCCGATCTCGACGCGCTGCTGGCCTCGCTCAACTGAGGGCGGGTCTGCCGGTTCTCGGCCACGCCGGGGCGTGCCGGGGCGCCGTGTCAGTCGGTGCGGACGATCACGTCCACTCGCTGGCTTTCCTGGGTCATGCCCGGCACGTCGCTCACGTTGCGGACGGCGCGGGCAATCCTTTCGCGCGGGATGCCCGCCTCGTTCAGCTTGTCCTCGATCAGCTGGACGCGCAGCCTAGCCAGGTCGACCATGGACTGCGGTCCGGCGGGGTCGAGGTACTGGACCAGCTCCACCGGCGCGTCAGGCGCTTCGCGGGCGCGGTCCGCCGCCGCGTTGACCGACATGATCGCATCCTGGTCCAGCATCGCCGACCATTGCCCGAAATAGACCGCGTGGTCCGATGTCGTCCGATGAATGCGCGCAACGATCGCCGGGTGGATCTGCCACGGCATCCCGCCGGTTTCAGGCTCGCCGCAGAACTGCACCCATAGGCGCCGGATGTCGGAAGGGTGTTCGCACTGGATCAGCTCTATGCTAACGTCCTTCGACAGGGTGTTGCCCAGCAGATCATGGAGATGGGCTTCCCCGCCAACCAGCCAGACCCGACCGTTGAACTCCGCAAGCGTGATGTCCGCCATCGAAACCTCCTTTGCGATCGCCGTCGGCGCAGCAAGCCTCTCGAGCCCGGATCGGCAGGGAGGTTGGCCATGCCGCTGACTCTGACCCTCGCCGCCGGGAATGGCACCGGCGAGCGTGAGACGCGCAGTTTGAAAGTGGGAACCTTATCGATCGGGCGCGCCGCCGGCAATGACTGGGTGGTGCCCGACCCCGAACGGCACCTGTCCAAGACGCATTGCATGATCACCGCGTCGAACGGGCGCTATATGCTGACCGACGTCAGCACCAACGGCGTGTTCATCAACGGCGCGACGACGCGGGTGCCGCGTGACGGCGAGGTGGAGCTGACCGACGGGGATGAAATCCGCTTCGGCGATTATGTGCTGACCGTGACCACCTCGCCCGAGGCACCAGCGATGGGCAGCCCGGTGGTCGGGCATACCCCCCTGGTACCCGGCGGCGTGCGGCGCGGGGACCCGCTGGCCGGGCCGGGCGACGCCATTCCCGATCCTCTGGCCGGGGCGGGCGGCGTGGACCCGATGCTCGATCCCTTCGCCCCGCCCGCCGGCCCGGCGTTCGTGCATCCGATCTCGGCGCCGGCCGCGCCCGTGCTGCGCAGCAGCGATCCGTTCGACGTGGCCGATGAAAACCATGGCAGGGACAATCACCGCGGGGCGGCCGCGATCTCCGACGAAGACCTGTTCCGGGGTGCGACCCCGCTCGATGACTGGAAGGGGCCGTCCCAAGCGGATAACGCGGACGCGCCGATGCACGTGTTCGCTGCGCCGGCGCCGGTCCCGGTGACGAATTTCGACGACCTCGACATCGATGCCCTGCTGGGAGATAGCCCGCCGGAGGCGGCGGCGCCGAGCTTCGGGGCTGCCGCTCCGCCAGCCCCTCCCGTTCTTCAGCCACCGCCGCTGCCGCCGTCAGCGCCACCTGCCGGTCCGGCGCCGGTGTCCGCCGCGCCGGCGGTCCCGCCGCCGGCTGCCCCGCCCGTCGCAACGCCGCCCGTCGCCGCGCCGTCGGCTGATACGGCGGATGCCGGCCGTCTGCTTGCCGCCTTTCTCGACGGTGCCGGCGTCATGGATCTGGCGCTGGGTGCCGATACCGAAGCGGCGATGCGCTCCGCCGGCACCGTCTTCCGTGTCCTGGTCGAGGGGCTGCGCCAGGTGCTGATGTCGCGCGCCGCCATCAAGAACGAATTCCGTGTGGAACAGACCATGCTGCGGGCGCGCGACAACAACGCGCTCAAATTCGCGGTCACCACCGAGGACGCGATCGCTGCCCTGCTGCAGCCCGCCCGTCCGGGCTACAAGCCGCCGCTCGACTCGGCGCGAGAAGCGTTCGATGACGTGCGCGCGCATGAGATGGCGGTGATGGCCGGCGTGCAGACGGCGCTGCTCGGTCTTCTGAAGCGGTTCGAGCCGGCCGCGCTCGAGAAGCGGCTGCAGCCGGGCATGCTCGGCAATCTGGTCCCGGTCGCGCGCAAGGCGCGCACGTGGGAATTGTTCTGCGCCACATATAAAGACATTGCCCGCGAGGCGGAGGACGACTTCCAGTCGGTGTTCGGCCGGGAATTCGCCCGCGCCTACGACGCCCAGGTCCGCAAGCTCTAAGACCGACCGCTGCCGGCCCGCCAGGTCGCGACCGACAACATAGCGCTTCCAACGGCCGGGCAATCCGGGGCAAATAGGGCCCCATGCAGCGGGAGGGAATGAGCGGCATGAGTCGAGGGCTTAGAGGCTTCGCAGCGTTCCTGGTGCTGGCAGTCATAACCGGTTGTGCCGGGCCGGCTCCGGCGCCACCGACGGTGGTGAAGCTGACCCTGACCGCCACGACGGATGCCAATGCGGGCGCTTCCGGTCAGGGCGCTCCGGTGGAGGTGCGCGTCTACCAGCTTGCCGCGACCAGCGCATTCGACAACGCGGACTTCTTCCAGCTGTTCAATCATGACGCAGCGACCCTTGGGGGCGACCTGGTTCATACCGACAAGTTTTTGCTGGTTCCCGGCAAGAGCCGGACCGTCGTCCTGACGCCGGAGCCGCGGGTGACGGCGCTCGGCTTCTTCGGCGCCTACAGCGCGTATGGGTCGGCTACCTGGCGGGCAAAGACGCCGGTGCCGGCGCACAAGGTGACCTTGGTCACCTTGACGGCCGGTCGTGCCGCGCTGGCGGTAAAAGCCGTGCCGGCGCCCGGGTCCTGACGATGGGGTGGGAGAACCGGGTCGTCTGGACCGAGGGGCTTTTCCTCCAGCCGCAGCATCTGCAGCAGCAGGACCGCTACGTGGAGCGGCTGGTCCGCAGCAGCACCGCCGGTCTGCGCCCTTTTTCCTGGGGCTTGACCCAGCTTGAAGTCGATGGCGACCTGCTGGCGCTCGGCAAGTTCGGGCTGCGCGCGGTCGCCGGAATCCTGCCGGATGGCACGCCGTTCTCGGCGCCTGGCGATGCCGATCCTCCGCGCCCGATCGATCTCGCGGAAACGGCGCGCAACAGCGTCGTCTATCTGATGCTGCCCACCCGCCAGGTCGGCGGCGCGGAGATCGCCGCCCCGGAGCAGGAGGAGACGGTGGCCCGCTTCGTCACCGCCGAGCACGAGGTGGCGGACAGCAACGCCGGCTACCAGGGAAGCGCGCTGGTGCCGGTCGGCAAGCTCCGGCTGCGCTACGCGCTGGAAGGCGAAGCGCGCGAAGGCTTCACCGGCATCGGCGTCGCCCGCGTCGCCGAGATACGCACCGACAAAAGTGTCCAGCTGGACGAGGGCTATGTCCCGCCGCTGCTGCTGACCAGCGTTTCGCCGGTGCTCGCGGGGTTCGTCACCCAGCTGCAGGGTCTGTTGCATCATCGTGCCGAAGCGCTGGCCGGGCGGGTGTCGGAGACGGCAACCCGCGGGGCGGCCGAGATCGCCGACTACCTGATGCTGCAGCTCTGCAACCGCTACGAACCGCTGCTCACCCACCTCACCGCAACGGTCGGGCAATTGCATCCGGAAGCGCTCTACCGGACCTGCGTGTCGCTGGCGGGCGAGCTTGCCACGTTCACCGAGACCCGCAAGCGCCCGGCCGAGTTTCCACCCTATCGTCACGAGGACCTGACGGCGACCTTCCGCCCGGTGATCGCCGCCCTGCGGCAATCGCTCTCGGCGGTGCTGGAGCAGACCGCGGTGCCGATCCCGCTGCAGGAGCGCAAGTTCGGCATCCGGGTCGGGCCGATCGCCGACCGTACCCTGGTGGCGGCCGGCACCTGGGTGCTGGCGGTGAAGGCGCAGATGCCGGCGGAGGCGCTGCGCCGCGGCTTTCCGAACCTGTGCAAGATCGGTCCGGTGGAGCAGATCCGCGAGCTCATCAACGTGGCGCTGCCGGGGATCGCGGTGCGGGCGCTGCCGGTGGCACCGCGGCAGCTGCCGTATTATACCGGCACGACTTATTTCGAGCTCGACCGGAGCAGTCCATACTGGGCTGCCCTCGCGCGCTCCGGAGGGATCGCGATCCATGTGTCGGGCGATGTGCCCGGGCTCGAGATCGAGTGCTGGGCGATCAGGGGATAGGCGTGCGCGATGAGTGACGATCCGTTTGCCGAACCGTCTGACTCGGAAGCGACCATCATACGCCCGCGGCCGGGTGGGCGGGGCGGGACGTCTGCGCCGGCTGCGCCTGGTGCGGCGCCGGCGGGTGCTGTCGCGGTGCCGGCGGTCGGCGCCAGCCCGCTGCTGGCGGCGGCGGCGCCGTTGCTTGCCGCCGCGGTGCGCATCGGTGCCGCCCGAGCGACGCCGCCGGACCCCGAGCAACTGCGCCGCGCGATGGTGGAAGCGGTGCGCGACTTCGAGAAGCGCGCGCTGGCGACCGGGCTCGATACCCGCAGTCTGCGCGCCGCCCGTTACGCGCTGTGCGCCACCATCGACGACATGGTGCTGAGCACCCCCTGGGGTAGCACGAGCACCTGGGCGGCGCAGAGCCTGACCAGCATCTTCCACAACGAGGTGAGCGGCGGCGAGCGGTTCTTCGACATCCTCGAAGACATGCAGAAGGATCTCGGCCGCCACAGCGAGGTGGTGGAGCTGATGTATTTCTGCGCCTCGCTCGGCTTCGAGGGGCGCTACCGGGTGATGCCGCGCGGCATCGCGGCCCTGACCGAGTTGCGGGATTCAATTTATCGCACGATCCGCCAGCGCCGCGGCGATTTCGAGCGCGATCTGTCGCCGCGCTGGAAGGGGTTGCGGCTCGGCTACAAGCCGCTGTCGCAGGTGGTGCCGGTCTGGATGCTGGGGCTCATCACGCTCGGCCTTGCCGCCCTGATCTACGTCCTGTTCAGCTTCTCGCTGTCGGGCGCCGCTGGCGTCGCCTACGCGCAACTGGCGGCGCTGCCGCCACACGGGCAGATCACGGTGCCGCGCCCGGCCCCGGTGGCGCCGCCGCCGCCGCCGGCCGTCGCGGTCGCGAGCCCGGCCAGACCGCAACTGCAAAAATTCCTGGCGCCCGAGATCCGCGCCGGCCAGGTCCAGGTGTTCGAGGATCCGCAGTCGATCACGATACGGCTGATCAACCGGCAGATGTTCGGGTCCGGGTCGGCGAGCCTGAACCCCAGTTACCTGCCGCTGCTGCGCCGTGTCGGCGACGCGCTGAAGACCCGGCCGGGCGACATCATCGTCAACGGCTACACCGACAACCAGCCGATCCATACGGTGCAGTTCCCGTCCAACTGGCAGCTCTCGCAGGCGCGCGCCGACGCGGTTGCGGGGGTGCTGCGCGCCACGCTGGGCGATCCCAAGCGGGTGCGCGCGGTGGGCAAGGGTGACACCGACCCGATCGCCAACAACGCGACCGCCGCCGGGCGCGAACAGAACCGGCGAACGGAGGTCGTCCTGCTGAGGACGTCAAACCTGCCATGATGACCTGGTTTGTCCGATTCCTGAAGAGCTTCTGGGGGGAGCTCCTGATCGGGGTCGTCATCATCTCCCTGCTGATCTGGTTCTTCGGCCCGCTGCTCGCCCTCGGTGCGTTCCATCCCTTCGCCACCGAGCTTGAACGGATCATCACGATCGTCGCGCTGGGTGCGATATGGATCATCTTCAGCCTCCTGCACGAGCTGCGCGAGAAGAAGAAAGAGAAGGAGCTCGAGGAAGGCGTTTCCGAAAAGGAAGAGCCGGACCCTGCCGAGGCCGCCTCGGCCGAGGAACTCGCGCTGCTCTCGGAACGGATGAAGGAGGCGCTGCACGCGCTGAAGCGGGCGAAGCTCGGCGGCAAGTCGCGACGCTCGGTATACCAGCTCCCCTGGTACATGTTCATCGGCCCGCCGGGGGCGGGCAAGACGACGGCGCTGATCAATTCCGGCCTGCGCTTCCCGCTGGCGGATGCGCACGGGCCGCAGGCGGTCAAGGGCGTCGGCGGGACCCGCAACTGCGACTGGTGGTTCACCGACGAGGCGGTGCTGATCGACACCGCCGGGCGCTACACCACCCAGGATTCCGACGCCGCGGTGGACGCCAGGGCCTGGGGCGGCTTCCTCAAGCTGCTCAAGAAGCAACGTACGCGCCAGCCGCTGAACGGGCTTCTGGTCGCGGTCGGCCTGTCCGACCTCGCCAGCCAATCGGAGCCGGAACGGTTCGCCCACGCGCGTGCGATCCGCAAGCGGGTGCGGGAGCTGACCGAAGAACTCGGCGTGCGCATCCCGGTCTATGTGCTGTTCACCAAGACGGACCTGATCGCCGGCTTCGTCGAGTTCTTCGATAGCCTGGGCAAGGAGGAGCGCGAGCAGGTCTGGGGCATGACCCTCGGCCTCGACGACGGCAAGAGCGAAGGCGGGCCGGTGGCCGAATTCGCCCCCGAGTTCGACCGGCTGATGGAGCGGCTGAACCAGCGCATGATGGAGCGGGTGCATCAGGAACCCGACCTACAACGCCGGCGGCTGATCTACGGCTTTCCCCAGCAGCTTGGCTCCCTGCGCGACGTCGCCAATGACTTTCTTACCGAGGCCTTCCGGCCGTCGCGGCTGGAAGCGCGCCCGCTGCTGCGCGGGGTCTATTTCACCTCCGGCACGCAGGACGGCACGCCGATCGACCGGCTGCTCGGTACCATGGCCGGGCGCTTCGGCCTGCCGCGCCAGGCGGTGGCGGCGTTCAGCGGCGCCGGGCGCAGCTACTTCCTCACCCGGCTGGTGCGCGAGGTAGTGTTCGGCGAAGCCGGGCTGGTCAGCCTGGACCCGAAAGTAGAACGGCGTCGGCGCATGGTCTCGTACGGCGCCTACGCGCTGAGCGGGGTCGTGCTGGTCGGGCTGATCACGGCCTGGACCGTCAGCTGGTTCGCCAACCGCGACGTGATCGCCGGCCAGCAGGCGGCGATGGCGCGCTACCGCACCGAATATGCCGCGCTGGCGCAGCGCGGGCCGAACGATACCGATCTGGCCGCGGTGGTGCCGGCGCTGGAAACCCTGCGCACGATGCCGGACGGCTACGGGACGCGCGGCAAGGCCTCGCCCTGGTCGCAGGGGTTCGGCCTCTATCAGGGCGGGCAGCTGCGGACGGCGGCGGACGCGGCCTATGTGCAGGCGGCCGATGGGCTGCTGCTCCCGCGGCTGTTGTCGCGGTTGGAAAGCCAGATGCAGGCGCATCTCGGGAAGCCGAAATTTCTCTACCAGGCGTTGGAAGTCTATCTGATCCTGGGTCGCCAGGGGCCGGTCGACCGCACCCTGGTCACGCATTGGATGCAGTCCGACTTCGCCGCGACCTTGCCCGACAATCCGCGGGCGCAGACCGCGCTGAACGATGCCGTGACGGCGATGCTGGAGAACCCGCTGCCCAGCGTGCCGCTGAACGGGCCGCTGGTGGCCGAGGTGCGCCGGATTCTCACCCGCCAGCCATTCGCCGACTACCTTTATTCCAGCATCATCGACAGCCCGATGATCCATTCGCTACCGGAGTGGACGGTGGCGGAGAACGCCGGACCAGCGGGCGATCACGTGTTCACCCTGCGTGACGGCAAGCCGCTCGACAGCGGGGTGCCGGGCGTCTTTACCTGGGAAGGCTACCACAAGGTCTTCCTGCCCCTGATCCCGCGCGTGACCCTGCTCGCCTCCCAGCAATCGTGGGTGCTGGGCCGGCCGGAGGTGAAGGGGGTGGAGGGGTTGAACCGGCTGCGACACGACGTGCTCGATCTCTATCTCGACGACTACACGCGCCGGTGGGATGCGCTGCTCGCCAATGTGGCGCTGAAGCCTTTCACTTCGATCCAGCAGGGCCAGCAGGAGATGTTCTATCTGTCGGCGCCGGATTCACCATTGCGTGACCTGTTGGTTGCGATCGACGAGCAGACACAACTGAGCCACAAGGCGGAAACCGGCGTCAAATCGGAGAAGGCCACCAAAGTACGAGAGGGTTTCCTGGACGTCGCCAAGGAGTCTGCCACCCTCGGTCTGGGCACCGAGGAGCTTGAGATCGCCGGGGTGCTCGGCTCGGCTTTCGGTGACGGGCCGGACGGCAAGCCAATCGATCCGGCGACCCGGGTCGATGCGCATTTCAAGGCACTGCACGAATTCGTTGCTGGCAAGACCGCGGGGCAGCCGCATCTGGCCGATGTGATCACCCAGTTGCAACAGATCTACGCTGGGTTGAACCAGGTGGCGAACGCGCCGAACCAGGGCGCGGCGCTGCTTGGCATGGTGGCCGGCGGCGGTGGTGCGGGCGGCGGCGCGGCTGGCGCGGCGGCCCAACTGCAACAAGTGGCGCAGAGCGTGCCGAAGCCGGTGGCGGCGATGCTGCAGACTGTCTCGCAGTCGAGTTCGAACGTCACTGCGAGCGGGGCGAGCAGCGAATTGTCGAACGCCTGGCGGTCGACGGTCCTGCCGCTGTGCCAGGAGGCGTTCCACCGCTACCCGTTCATCGCCGGCAGTTCCGAGGACGTACCGCTTGGTGACTTCCAGCATCTGCTGGGCCCAGGCGGGCTGATCCAGGCGTTCTTCGACAAGTATCTCGCGGCCTTGGTGAACACGACGGTGACGCCTTGGCAGTGGCAGTCGTCGGACCACACCAAGCTTGGTCTGTCGCCCGGCGCGCTCGCCGAGTTCGAGCGCGCTGCGAAGATCCGCGAGGCGCTGTTCCCTGACGGGGCGAAGATGGGGGTGACCTTCCAACTCGTCCCGGTTTCGGCCGATCCCGGCGTGGGGCAGATACGGGTGGAGATTGGTGGCGAGGCGTTGAGCTACGCGCACGGGCCGATCCAGCCGGAAACCATGCACTGGCCGGGCAAGGGCGGCAATCTGCAGGTGCGGGTGGTGATGACGCCGGCGAACGGCGGGCAGGCAACGGTGATCGAGAACGATGGTCCCTGGTCGCTGCTGCGCCTGCTTGATGCGGCGCATGTAATTCAGACCGGCGCGCCCGACCGGTTCCGTATCGTCTTTTCCAGTCCGCAGGGCAGCGCAACCTTCCAGCTTAACGCCAACAGCGTGCGTAATCCGTTCAACATGGCGGTGTTCCGGGCCTTCCGCTGCCCCGCCAATCTATAGATCGACCAGCCGGCCCCGCGCCGCGGGGCCGGCGGAACGTCGGCTGCACTGATTCGAGGTAGCACATGTCGGGCACGTCGACCCAGATCACGGTAACGGTTTCCCCGGCCCCAGGCTTCACCCTGGTGCTGAACGGGCTGACCGGCACGGAGGAGCTGGGGCGCCCGTTTCTCTACGAAGTGCTGATGTCGAGCACCGATACCAAGGCCAATCTGGTTTCGGTTCTCGGGAGTTCGATGACGATCAAGGTGGTGCAGCCGGGCGGCAGCACCCGCTACTTCAACGGGATCATCGGTCGCATCAGTTACGCCGGGATGCGCGGCGGCGCGCGCAGCTACCGGATCGAGCTGCGGCCCTGGCTGTGGCTGCTGTCGCGCCGGGCCGACTGCCGCATCTTCCAGAACAAGTCGCCGCGGGACATCGTCACCGGTCTCTGCCGGAGTGCCGGGTTCAGCGATTTCGACGTATCGGGGTGGACCAAGCTTGGCTTGGACTCGCTGGACTACTGCGTCCAATACGACGAATCGACGTTCGATTTCATTACGAGATTGTTGGAGAAGTACGGGATCTACTACTATTTCAAGCACAGCGACGGCAAGCACACCGTGATGTTCTGTGACGACATGAGCGCGCACGTGTCGATCGGCGATGCGGTTCCGTTCCGCACCCGCCAGACCGGGGGACGGGCCGTCACCGATCACGTGTTCCAGTGGTCGTCGGAGCTCGAGATCGTGCCCGGCAAGGTCACCTACCAGGATTACAATTTCACGACCTCGGCGTCCGACCTGACCGCGCGCACGTCGAAAACCGCCAGCCACAACTACGGCGACTTCGAGGTGTTCGAGTACCCTGGCCAACATGCCGATGTCAGCGGCGGCCAGGCGTTGACCGGCGTGCGGGCCGAGCATTTCGCGGCCCAGCGGCAGGTCATGTTCGGCAGCACCAACAGCCGCCTGATCACCACCGGCTGCAAGTTCACGCTTTCCGATTTCTATGAAGCGTCGCAGAACACCGATTACACGGTGATCCGCGCGACCTATGAGCTGAAGATCGGCGAGGCGCGGGCGGCGTCCGCCGGCGCGACGCGGGACACGTTCCGCTGTACGTTCGAATGCATCCCCGCCACGACGCAGTTCCGCCTGAGCCGCGTCACCCCGCAACCGGTGATCCGCGGCCCGCAGACGGCCAAGGTCGTCGGCGAGCCGACCGGGGACTCCAGCGAGGAAATCAACACCGACCAGTACGGCCGGGTCAAAGTGCTGTTCTACTGGGCCCGGCCCAGCGATCCCGCAAGCCAGTCGGCGGAAGACCAGAATGCGCAGAAGGCGTCCTGCTGGATCCGGGTCGCACATATGTGGGCCGGCGCTGGCTGGGGCAGCATCTTCATTCCGCGCATCGGCATGGAAGTGGTGGTGGAGTTCCTGGAAGGCAACCCGGATCGCCCGTTGATCACCGGCTGCGTCTACAACGACGTCAAGACCGTACCGTACACGCTGCCCGACGAGAAGACCAAATCGACCATCAAGACCAACTCCTCGACCGGCGGAAACGGGTTCAACGAGCTGCGGTTTGAGGACAAGGCCGGGTCGGAGGAGGTGTTCTTCCAGGCGCAGAAGGACTACAACAAGGTCGTTCTCAATAACGAAACCGTCAACATCACCCAGGACACCACGACCACGGTGAAGCAGGGGAACCGCTCGGTCACCGTCTCGCAGGGCGACAACTCGCTGACCGTTTCCCAGGGCAAGCGCACGATCACCGTGCAGAGCGATAACTCCGTCACCGTCAACCAGGGTAACAACTCGGTGACCGTGTCGGCTGGCAACGATAGCCTGACCGTTTCGCAGGGCAACCACTCGATCACGGTCAGTGCGGGGTCCAGCACGATCAGCGCCGGGCAGTCGATCACGATCAAGGCGAACGAGTCGATCACGCTGCAGGTGGGGGCGAACAGCATCACGATCAGCACCAGCGGCGTGACCGTGAGCGCCGCTTCCATTTCGGCCACGGCAACTGGTTCGATGTCGCTGACCAGCAGCGAGTCGATGAGCCTTACCGGCGGCGGCTCGATGTCGCTGACGGCAGGCGAAATCGCGATCAACTGAAGATCCGGGGCGGCGCGTGGCAAGCGAACTGACGGAGCTGCTGGATCGGCCGCTGGCGGCCCCGTCTTCGGGCATGATGGAGGGGCTGCGCGCCCTGGTCGAGATATCGGCGACCCTGCCCGCGATGCCGGTCATGGATCCGCTACGTCTGGTCGAGGGGATCGTCGCCGAGCTGGACCGACGCATCGGTGAGGTCATCAACCTGATCCTCCACCATCCTGAGTTCCAGAAGATGGAGGCGACCTGGCGCGGGTTGTTCCTGGTCATCGATGGAACCGATCGGGCAGCGGACCTGAAGGTCAAGGCGCTGGATGTCTCGAAGCGGGAACTTTCCCGGGCGTTGCGCAAGTTCCGCGGCACCGCCTGGGACCAAAGCCCGCTGTTCCGCCGGATCTACGACGATGAATACGGACAGTTCGGCGGCGAGCCGTTCGGGGTTCTGGTGGGCGACTACGAGTTCGACCACAGCCCGCCCGACGTGACCTTGCTTGGCGACATCGCGCAGGTGGCGGCGGCCGCCCATGTTCCGTTCATCTCCGCCGCGGCGTCGAGCGTGATGCAGATGGACAGCTGGGCCGAGCTTGCCAACCCGCGCGACCTGACCCGCATCTTCCAGACCCCCGAATATGCCGGATGGCGGGCGCTCCGCGCCAGCGAGGATGCGCGCTATATCGGCCTCTGTCTGCCGCACTTCCTGGCGCGCCTGCCCTACGGTCATCGCACCGAGCCGACCGAGGCCTTCGACTTCGAGGAAGACGTCGACGGTCCCGATGCCAGCCGCTTCCTGTGGGGCAATCCAGCCTACGCGATGGCCGCAAACATTGCGCGTGCATTCCATATCTACGGCTGGTGCGTGCGCATTCGCGGCATCGACGGCGGCGGCGTGGTCGAAGGGCTGCCAACGTATCATTTTCCAACCGCGGACGGCGACGTCGATCTTCGCTGCTCGACCGAGATCGCGCTTTCCGAACGGCGCGAAGCGGAGCTTGCCAATAACGGGTTCATTCCAATGGTGCACCGCAAGCACGCTCCGCACCCGGCTTTCGTCGGTGCCCCGTCGATCCAGAAGCCGCACGTGTATGAAGACGCGGCGGCAACGGCGAATGCGGCGATGTCGGCCCGGCTGCCCTATATGTTCGCCACCTGCCGGTTTGCCCACTACCTGAAGTGCATGGTGCGCGACAAGGTCGGCAGCTCCATGGATCGCCCGCAGATCGCGAAATGGCTGCAGGCGTGGATCAACAACTACATCGACGGATCGCCCGAGACATCAAGCGAGGACTGGAAGGCCGCGCACCCGCTGGCCGAAGGGGTCATTGTCGTCGAGGCGAAGGACAATGCGCCGGGCAGCTACGAGGCCAAGTTCTATCTGCGGCCCCATTATCAACTAGAGGGCACCACCGCGACGATCAGGCTGGTGTCGCGGCTGGCGCAGCCGTGACACCGGGCCTCCCGCACCGCCGGCGACCGGCGGGCACCCGATGTGAAAGGAAGCAGACATGGCGGACTCCAATCCTGCGGATTTGTTGATGGTGATCAAGCCCAAGGGCAAAATCGCGCTCGAAGGCGAGGCCACGACGGTCTACGACACGAACGACAGCACGATGATGGAGAACTTCCTGCCCAACCGGTTCTGCGAGATCGACACCTTCACCCTCGGGGCCGGGATCGAGGATGACAGCGGCAGCGACATGAGCGACGACTCCGGCTTCGGCGGCGGATCGGCGGACAACGAGCTGCACGTGCCGCGTGGACGCGGCTCCCCCAAGGGCGAAAAGCGCGGCAAGTCCGGCGGATCTGGTCACAAGAAGGGTGCCAAGTATCGGCGCTTCCTGGAAACCGGCGTGCCGCAGGGCGGGCAGGACGGCCTGGGCTACGACGTCACCCTGAACGAGGTGACGGTCGAGCGCTTCATGGACCGGATGTCGATGCAGCTGCTGCAACTGTGCCTCAACCAGAAGCCGCTGGATTACATCATTATCGTGAAACGGAAATTCACCGGCAACCGGCAGTTTCACGAGGCGTATCTGCGGTATAAATTCACCGACGTGCTGCTCACGTCGATCGACTGGCAGGACGGCGAATCCGTGAAGGAGACCTTGAAGTTCGTCTATCGTGAGGTGGAATCCGCCTACAAGCCGCAGAAAGCGGACGGGTCCCTCGCCAGCGCGGTCTCGGCTTCCTTCAGCTACGTCGCGACCACCAAATGAGTGGGTCCGGGGCCGGACGGCCGCCGGGGTCAGGCGCTCATCAGGTGTTCGGCCGCGCTGATGAGGCGGGCCGCGTCGCAGCCTGATCCGCACGGCGCCGCCAGCACCGGCTGCACGCCGCACGACGCCTGCAACTGGGCGGCGAAGGCGCAGGCCGGAAGCCCGATCTGCACCGCCGGCAGCATCGGCGGCACGTTCCAGTCGAGCCCGGCGAAGGCGTGCGCCGACAACGCCGCATGAACCACCGCCGGGGTGGCGAGCGCGGTCGGCTGAAACGGTATCTGCGGCAATTGCGCCAGCAGGGCGGCCAGCAGCGCCTCCGGCGTCAGGCCCGCCAACTTCATGCCGAAGCAGGAGCCGACCGCCCGCAGCATCGCGTTCAGCCGCACCTGGATCTGCGCGGTGAGCGCCGGCAGGCCCACCTGCAACGGATTGACACCCAGGCTCGTCCGCAGCTGGGTCACCGCCGAAAGCGCGGCTGTCAGGTTTGCCATCAGCTGCGGCGCGGCCAGTTGCGGCAGGGTGATCCGGCTCAATACCCGCAGCCCGGCGGCAAGCTGTGCGGTATCCGTAAGGCTCGCGTTCAGCTGCGTGCTGGCGGCGATCATCGGCGCAAGGCTGCGGAGCGCCGCCAGGAATCGCCTCCACAGCGCCATCAGCTGTCCCGCGGGCAGGGTCAGCGCGGTCAGCAACGCCGGGGAGGGGGCGAACAGGCCTGCCGTCAGCGCCGCCTGCACCTGCTCGATCGCGTTGTTCAGCATCGCCAGCCGCACCCATGGCTGCGGCGAGAAATTGGCCAGCGAGGGCATGGCGGCGAGGGCCGAAAGGCGTGCGTTCAAGGTCGCCACCACGCGGGCGAACGCCCGCGCCTGCGTCGGCTGCAGCAGGTCGAGACCGAGCTGCGACAACACCTGCGCGCGGAGTTGCGCCAGGGCTGCAATGCTCGTTACCGCAGACAGTGACATCTTCAATTGTGGCAACGGTGCCGTCAGCCAGGCGGGCTCCGGCGTCCATGGCGCCGCGGGCAGTCCGTGCTGGGCAAGCCACGCGCCCAACGCCTCGGCGATGTTTGCCCCTTTCAGGCTGGCGGACGCCGTCACGCTGGCACTGACGTGCAACTGCGGTAGCATCGCGGTCAGCGGCGCCAGCGAGGCGTGGCAGAAGCAACCCATGAAAGTCTCCCTCGATCACCGGCAGGCCGGCGCCGCTCAAGCGGCGGCTGGTCACCTGGCGCGTGGTCGCGCAACCGCGGCGTCGGCAAATTCCTTATAGCACGGCCGGTGGCCGACCGATGCGGCGGCCGCGGTCGGCCTCACGAATAGGCAATGACCACCGCGGTGACGTTGTCGTTCACCTGGCGGGCGAGCGCGGCCGACACCAGCGTGTCGGTGGGCGCCTCGTCGCCGGCGCGCGTGAGGAGGGCCGCCAGATCGGCGTCGCTCAAGGTCTTGTTCAGCCCGTCGCTGCACAGCAGGAACCGGTCGCCCGGCCGCAACCGGTCGGAAACTTTTTCGAGCGCGAGTTCGTCCATCGCCGCTCCGACCGCGCGGGTGATGATATTGGCGTGCGGGTGCCGTTCGGCCTGCGCTGCGTCGATCGCGCCGCTGTCCACCAGTTCCTGCACCAGGCTGTGGTCATGCGAGATCTGCATGAAGTCGCCGTCGCGCAGCAGGTAGGCCCGCGAGTCGCCGGCCCACAGGCAGGCGAAATGATCCTCCCGCACGACCAGCACGACGACGGTGGAGGCGATGGTGACGTCGGGCCCGCGCCGTTCCGCCTCCTTGCGGAGTTCGGTATGCGTCGCTGCGATCCGCGCGCGCACCTGGCTCAGCAGCTCGGCGCCGCCGATCCCAGGCGGGATCGCTTCCAGGGTCGCGACGATCATGCCGGAGGCGACCTCGCCCGCCGCATGCCCGCCGGCGCCGTCGGCCACGGCCCAGAGGCCCAGGTCCGGCCGATTGACCAGCGCGTCCTCGTTGTGGCTCCGCCGGGCGCCGACATGGGTCGTTGCCCAGCAGGAAATACGGTTGCCAACGGTCATGATGGCGCGCCCCCCGCGCTGGCGCCGGCGCGCCCGGCTCCGGCGAGCATGGCGAGGAACGCCGCCATGTCCGGCATCCCCGGACAGTGCGTGCGCCCGGCTGGCACAAACGGCCCGCCGTCGGTCCACCAGCAGGAGCCGGCAGCCGGTGGCGGGGCAAGACGCGGCGGCGGTCCCATCATGGCAAGGACCCGTTCCGGATCGGCGTCTTCATCGAGCGCGGCGCGTCCGGCCGCCTCGCACCGGCCAAGCCAGGCCGGGTCGCCGTCGTTGCCGCCGTCGGCAGCGGTGTCGGCGAACAGCGCGGCGAAGGTCAGCGGGAAATAGCGGCCGGCGCGGTCCACGCTCGGCAGCATCAGGCCGAGCGCCGCAAGCGGGCCGCACAGTCCGGCCGGGAGCGCGAATCGCCAGACCGGCGCCTCCAGCCAGGCGTCGAGCCATCCGGGTCCCAGTGCGTCCCGGCTGCCGGCCAGCATGCTGGCGACCCAGGAATCCCAGGGCGCGGTGAACGCACGCGGCAGGCGCAGGCATACGAAATCGCCGCGCGCCGGGAGCTTTCCGAAGAACCCCGCGAGCGGCGCGGCTAGCACGGAGCGCCCCCGGCGGCAGCGGTCGGCCGTGCGGGTTTGTCCCGCCGGGCGCAGGGGGCGACCAAACGCTCCTCCCGTCCGGTGAGGGTCAGGCGGGGTGACGGAAGGGGCCGCTGGTTCATCGCGCGGTCGGTCCCAGGCTGTTTCTCGTCGCGGTCGGGCGACGTCCAGGCAGTTTGTCCCAAGCGGCGGTCGTTCGGCAAGTTCGTTGGACGTCCGGTCGTCTCTGCGGTCGGAAGACCGGCGCCGGCCTTCCAGCTGAGATGCAACCGGACGTCCGGCATCAGCGCGGCGGTGCCTATCGCGAAAATTGCTATAAAAAAACGGTACGGCGGCGCGTCGGCGCCCTGCTCGTCACTGAACCGCGAGAGCATTCCAGACGCAGGGCGCTCGGGCGGGATACGTTCGCTTGCGCTCACGAACCCGCCCTGGCGCGGTGATTGCAGGGCGCGACCCGGACCCTCGGTGAGTCCGTCCCGGGGTCGGCGCGCTCCGGCTCCGATGCGAACCCGGCACAGCCCCGACCGGATGAGCCGCGCGCGCCGGTGGAGGTCGCCCCCCCTTGCGCCGCTTGCGTCCGGCCCTGGAGGGAATCGATGCGGGTGCGCCGGGCCGGCCGGTGTCCGGGTCCGCCGGATCGGAGGCGGGCGGAGCTGTCGAGCCCTTCGGCATCTTGGCCTGGTCGCGCTGATGCGGCAGCCTTGCGCCCGGCGGCGCCTGCTTCGGCATGATCGCACACGACCGCGGCCCCCGCCCCGCGGCGCTTCTGGCAGGGACATGAGCACCACCATCGGCATCGACGTAGGCGGCACCTTCACCGACGTGGTGGTGACCGGCCCGGATGGAACCACCACCATCGCCAAGGCGGCGACCACGCCGGCCGATCAGTCCGACGGCGTGCTGGCCGGCATCGCCCTCGCCGCGCAGGCGCTCGGGTTCAGCACCGCGGCGCTGCTCGCCGCCGCCGACCGCATCGTTCATGGCACGACGGCGGCGACCAACGCGCTGCTGGAGGGCAAGGCGGCGCGGGTGGCGATGCTGACCACCGCGGGCCATCGCGACGTGATCGAAATGCGCGAGGGGTTGAAGCCCGAGCGCTACAACCTGCGCCTGCCGCCGCCCGATCCGCTGGTGCCGCGCGCGCTCCGTCTGCCGGTGCGCGAACGCCTGCGCCCGGACGGCACGGTGGCGATCCCGCTCGACCCGGCCTCGCTGGACGCCGCCCTCGCCACCCTGGAAGCAGAGCAGGTGGCGGCGGTGGCGGTCTGCTTCCTGCATTCCTGGCGCAACCCGGCGCATGAGCGGGCGGTGGCCGCGGCGGTACGCGCCCGCCTGCCGGGCGCCTATGTCTGCGCGTCGGCCGAAGTGCTCGGGCAGATAAAGGAATACGAGCGTTTCTCCACCGCGGTCGCCAACGCCGCGGTCGGGCCGGTGATTTCCGCCTATCTGCACCGCCTCGAAGCCCGCCTGGCCGAAGCGGGCTATGGCGGCACCTTGTTCGTCATCCTCTCGCATGGCGGGGTGGCGACGGTGGCGGAGGCGGTGCGGCTGGCGGCCGGTACGGCGCTGTCCGGCCCCGCCGGAGGGGTCGCGGCGGCGGTGGCGCTGTCGGAGGCGGGGCTCGGCCACGACCTGATCGCGTTCGACATGGGCGGCACCAGCACCGACATTGCCCTGGTGCGCGACGGCGCGCCTGGTCTCGCCGAGGGCCGCGCCGTCGGCCAGGCCCGCATCGCGCTTCCCTCGCTCGATATCGTGACCCTGGGCGCCGGCGGCGGGTCGATCGCCGATCGCGACCGTTCCGGCCTGCTCGCGGTCGGCCCGGCGAGCGCCGGGGCGGAACCGGGGCCGGCCTGCTACGGCCTGGGCGGCCTTGCGGCGACGGTGACCGACGCCAATCTCGTGCTCGGGTATCTCGATCCGGAGCGGTTCCTCGGCGGGCGCCGCACGCTCGACCGCGGTGCCGCCGCGGCGGCGATCGGGCGGCTGGCCGTGGCGCTTGGGCTGAGCACGGAGGCCGCGGCGGCGGGCGTGCAGCGCATGGTCGACACCCGCATGGCCGACGGGGTGCGGATCGCCACCGTGCGCCGCGGGGTCGATCCGCGCCGCTTCGCGCTGCTCGCCTTCGGTGGCGCCGCCGGGCTGCACGTGACGGCGGTGGCGGCGGCGCTCGGCATCTCGCGGGTGGTGGTGCCGCGCGCCGCCGCCGTGCTGTCTGCCTGGGGCATGCTGAACACCGACCTGCGCATCGAACTGGCGCAGAGCCTGGAGCAGACCGCCGGCATCGACCCGGCCGCGCTGCGCGCCGCCTTCGCGGCGATGGAAGCCGAGGGGCGGAGCCGCCTCGGCCCGGCCGGCGCCGGGGCGGTCATCCGACGGAGCGCGGACATGCGCTACGGCGAACAGGTGTTCGAGATCCCGGTGAGTCTGGACGCCATCGACTGGGACGCGCCCGGCCTCGCCGCCCGGCTCGCCGGACTGTTCCATGAGCGTCACCGGACGCTCTACACCTATGCGATGCCGGACGAGGAGGTGGTGGTGGTCAACGCGCGCGTCTCGGTGATCGGCCGGCTGCCCGCACCGCCGGCGAAGCCCGTGCCGCCGCGTCTGGCGGCAGAAGCCGCCGGATGGCGGCGCATCTACCTGGACGGATGGCGGGAGGCGCCGGTGTTCGATTTCGCCGCGCTGGCGCCGGGCCAGGACCTCGCCGGTCCAGCGCTGGTGGAATCCGACACCACCACGGTGCTGCTGCGCCCCGGGGACCGCGCGCGGCTGGCGCCGCTCGGCTGGCTCGACATCGCGGTCGGGCCGGGATGACCGGGGCGGGCCAGGGCGCGCGGGGGTGACGGGGCCGACATCCGAGGCCGGCCGGCCGGCCGCCCTGATCCTGGCCGGCGGAGCGGCCCGGCGCCTGGGCGGCGGCGACAAGCCGCTGCTCGATGTCGGCGGCGAGACCATGCTGGCGCGGGTCATCGCAGGGCTGCGCGCCGAGCCGGTCGGCGCGGTCGCCCTCAGTGCCAACGGCGACCCGGCGCGTTTCGCCGCGTTCGGCCTGCCGGTCCTGGAGGACGGCAGGTTCGCTGGCGCCGGACCCTTGGCCGGGCTGCTCGCCGGGTTGGACTGGGCAGCCGGGCAGGGGGTGTCGACGCTGCTGACCGTGCCCGGCGACACGCCGCTCCTCCCGGCCGGGCTGGTGCGCGGCCTCGCTTCGCCGCCGGCCTGCGCGCGCGCCGGGGACGGGACGGCGCAGTACCTGGTGGCCCTGTGGCCAGTGGCGGCGCGGGCCGCCCTGCGCGTCCGTCTGGAGTCGGGCGCGCGCAAGGTCGGCGCGTTCGCAGCGGCGCTAGGAATGCGCGAGGTGGCGTTTCCGGCGGCGCCGGCGGAGGCGTTCCTGAACGTCAACACGCCAGCGGACCTCGCCGCCGCCCGCGCGGTGCGAAGCGCAGCGGAGCGGAGCTGACCTGAGCGGGAGCCGGGCCATTCCGTCTGCCCGTCCATGATCGTGGGCTCGGGTCACGCGGTCCGGTCGCCGTGTGCGTCCAGCGATGCCGGCGTCTCGATCCAGATCCCTGTGGCGCTGGTGCTCGGCGCCGGCTCGGGTGGCGACCAGGCGCGCGGCAATCCGTTCGGGCGGCGCCAGGCACGGGAGATCCGAACTCGCCAGAGGCGCTCGGCGCCGCGGATCGCGGCGAGGTCGGCGCCCGCATGGACCAGCTCGACCGGGCCGGCGAGATGCAGCAGCGCGCCGGTTGCGAAATCCGGCAGCAACACCGCCGCGCGCGGGTTGCAGCGGAAATTGCCGAGCGTGTTGAAGTACCGGTTGCCGGCGAAGTCCGGCACGCTGAGCACGTCGCCTTCCAGCCGCAGGAAGCCGGGCCGTCCGCCGCGATGCGAGAGATCGAGCGCCGCGTCGGGGCTTGGCCGGTCCGACGAGGCGACGAAGAGCGTATCGGCGCCGGCGATCAGCCGCCGCGCCGCCGTGTCCAGCCCAGCCAGTTCCTCGGTCGGTCCGGCGGCGCCGGGCGGCGGGGCTGCGTCTGTCCCCTGGGCCTCCATATGGCGGGCCTGGATGTATTGGGCGCAGTTGCCGAAGCTCTGCACCACCGCCACGTCGAACCCGGCGGCGTCGATGCGGTTCACGCGGCCGTTCAGCCGGTTGCGGCGGCGGGTCTCGAACGCAATGCCGAGCAGGCCGACCGATGCGCCCGGTACGAGGCGGGTGCCGGGCGGTGCGGCCAGGTCCGGGGGCACGGCGATCCGCAGGGTGCGCGGGTCGGGGCTGGCGGCGAACCCGGGGGCGCCGGTCAGGATGGTCGCCACCGGCCAACCGTCCTCGCTGCCGGCCGCGAGCGGCAGCATCGGCAGTCCGGCGAAGAACGCCCGGTGCTGCTCCGGCATGAAATCACGGATGGCCCGCCCGGCGCGCTGGTCCATGCGCTCGCGCACGCCGGCAAGCGCCTGCATCGCCTGCTCGCCCTGGTGGAACGGGCTCGATGGAGTGCCGGACGGAGGATGGGCCGGGGTGTCGTTCGCTACACGCGGCATCGGTCTCTCCCTTGCTGCGCCGCCGATGTGGTTCTTGCGCGAATGGTCGGGAATAGCGACAGTCGGCAAGCAACAATTCCAGGATTCGGAACAGTCCGATGGATCGGCTCGACGAGCTTGCCGTCCTGCTCGCGGTGCTGGACGCCGGTAGCCTGCGAGGCGCCGCGCAGCGGTTGCGGCGGTCGCCGCCGGCCGTCAGCCGGGCCTTGGCGGCGCTGGAGGGGCGGGTCGGCACGACCCTGGTGCAGCGCACCACCCGCGCGCTCGCGCCGACCGAGGCCGGGCGGCGCCTTGCCGCGGAGGCGCGGCAGGTCCTGGACGGGTTCAACGCGATGCTGCGGGCCGGACACGCCGAGGGCGAGACGGTCGGCGGGGTGCTGCGTCTGACCGCGCCCACGGTGTTCGGACGGAAGCACGTCGTCCCGCTGCTGGCGCGTTTCCTCGACGCGCATCCCGGCCTGCGGGCGGAACTGGTCCTGTCGGACCGCAACCTCGACCTGATCGAGGACGGGCTGGACGTCGCGCTGCGCATCGGGAAGCTGCCGGACTCGGGTTTGATGACCCGCCATCTCGGCCAGGTGCGCCGGGTGCTGGTGGCCAGCCCCGCCTATCTCGCGGCGCATGGCAGGCCGGCCGGGCCGGAGGCGCTGGCCGGGCATCGGATCGTTTTCACCGCCGCCCGCCCCGGGCCGGTCGTGTGGCGGCTGTGGCCAGGCCGGCGGGAACGCGCCGTCCGGCTGGCGCCGCGCCTCGTCGTCAACCAAGTGGAAGCGGCCTTGGACGCCGCCCGCCAGGGCCAGGGGATTGCGGCCGCGCTGTCCTATCAGGTCGTGGAGGACCTCGCGCAGGGCGGTCTCGTGCGTGTCCTGCGCGACTGCGAGCCGCCGCCGCTGCCGGTGCGGCTGGTCTGGTCCGGGGGCCCCGACCAGCCGGCCCGGGTCCGGCGGTTCATCGACCACGCGGCCGGCGCCCTTGCCGGGCTGGCGGTTCTCGCGGCGCCTTGAGCATTGACACATGGGTTGCCGCATGCGCCGCTTTGATGCGACAGGATATCGCAACGGACCACGAGGCTGGGGGACGAAGGAGGGGCGGCATGACCATGACCGTGGCGATCGGCGGTCTCGGGGCGATCGGGCTGCCGCTCGCGCGTGCGCTGGACGCCGGCGCGGTAGGCGGGTTGCGGCTGGTCGCGGTTGCCGCCGCCGATGCCGCGCGCGCCGCCGAGCGGGTCGCGGAGTTCGAGATCCAGCCCGAGGTGGTCCCGCCCGGCCGCCTCGCGGAAGCCGATATCGTGGTCGAGGCCGCGCCGGCCAAAGTGTTCGACCAGATCGCCGCCCCCGCGATCGCCGCGGGGAAGATCCTGGTCCCGGCCTCGGCGGGCGCGCTGCTGACCCGCATGCACCTGGCCCAGCGGGCGATCGAGACCGGCGCGCGCATCGTGGTGCCGACCGGCGCGCTTCTCGGGCTGGACGCGGTGCGCGCCGCGGCGGAGGGGCCGGTGGAGAGCGTGACGCTGGAAACGCGCAAGCCGCCCTCGGGCTTGGCCGGGGCGCCCTATCTGCGCCGCCGCGGCATCGACCTGACCGATCTGACCGAGCCGCTGCGCGTGTTCGCCGGCACCGCGCTGGCCGCCGCCGCCGGGTTCCCCGCCAACGTCAGCGTCGCCGCCGCCCTGGCGCTGGCCGGTATCGGCCCGGTGCGCACGCGGGTGGAGATCTGGGCCGATCCCGAGGTTGACCGCAACATCCATACCATCAGGGTCGAAGCGGAGGCGGCCCGGTTCACCATGCGGATCGAGAACGTGCCGAGCGTGGACAACCCCCGCACCGGCCGGCTGACCCCACTCTCGATCCTCGCCTGCCTGCGCGGGCTCGTCTCGACCTTGAAAGTCGGGAGCTGAACCGGCCGGGGTGTGTCCCGCGGCGCCGGCGGCCGCTCCTCTGGCGCTCGCGGCGAACACCCAATATCAACGTCTTCGAGCAACGTCCGAACGGAGAGGCGGAATGGCGGAAACCTGGGTGCGGGTCGCGGCAGCGGCCGACATCGCCGAAGGCAATGTGATGGCCGTGCGGGTGGGGGAGCGGGAGATCGCGCTCTATCACCTGCCGGGCGGCGATTATCGCGCCACCGACAACATCTGTTCGCACGAATACGCCCAATTGTCCGACGGCTGGCTGGAGAACGGCGAGATCGAGTGCCCGCTGCATGCCGCACGCTTCGATGTCTGCACCGGCAAGGCGTTGTGCGCGCCGGCCGAGAAGGACATCGCGGTGTTCGAGGTGAAGCTGCAAGGCGCCGACCTGATGCTGAAGCTGCCGGGCTGACGCCGGGTGCGGGGCGCCGCCCGATGGGGCGGCGGCGCCCGCGCGTGCATCCCCGCCGCCACGGGTGCCTCCCGTGCCGTTTGCTCGTTCCGGGCGCCTGGCCCGGGATCGGCAACGGAAGTAATAGGCGCACACGAGACTATATGGAAACGAAATCGGGCAGTTGCCCGTATCAGCCGTTCCCGGACCCGGCGAGCAGCGCGCGCACCGCCTCCGGCCAGGGAATCGGCGCCACCGCCCCGTAGCCCGTGCATTTGAGCGCCGCCGCGGCGTTGGCGTAGCGGGCCGCCGCGTCCGGCGCGTCGCCGGCCAGGGCGCGGGCAAGGAAGGCGCCGCAGAAGGTATCGCCGGCGCCGGTCGCATCGACCGCGGCGACCCGGTGCGCCGGGATGCGGACCCGCCGCTCCGGCGTCGCCAGCCAGGCGCCGCCCGATCCAAGCTTCAGCACGACCACTTTGGGGCCGAGGCGGAGGTAGTGGTCCAGCATCGCCTCCGGCGCGATCGGGCCCAGCATGACCCGCGCATCGTCCTCGCCCGGGAACACGATGTCGGCCGCCGCGATCACCGCCTCCATCACCGCCCGGGCGCGCGCCGGCGGCCAGAGCCGCGGCCGGTAGTTGGTGTCGAACGCGATCTTCGTGTCGTGCCGGCGGGCGACGTCGATGGCGGCGAACATCGCATCGGCGGCCGGGGTGGAAATGCCGAGGCTGATCCCGGACGCGAAGAAGATCCGAGCCGATGCGATCGCCTCCTCCGGCAGGTGCGCGGGGCCGTAGTTGGCGGCGGCGGAATTGGCTCGGTAGTGCAGGAATTCGTGCCCCTGTGGGCCGTGGAAGACGAAATAGACCCCGGTCTGGTGGTCCGGATCGCGGCGGATGGTCGTCGTGTCGATTCCCTCCCGCGCCCACAGCGCCATGAAGCTCTCCCCGGCCGGGTCCTGGCCCAGGGCAGTGATCATCCCGACCCGGGCCCCCTGGCGGGCGGCGGCGACGGCGGCATTGGACGTGTCGCCGCCATGCCCCTCCAGATAGCGGGTGCGGCCGTCGGGATCGGGGGGAAGCTGGTTGAACTCCAGCATCGGCTCGCCGAAGCAGAGCAGGTCGGCAGGCATCGCGGGGGGTTTCCTTCGCGCGGCGTCGATCCGGGGGCGGGCAGTCTACAGCGGCCGGGGCGGTTGGGGCAGCGCGGGCCGGCCGGGTTGGCGCAAGCTCGTGCCAGAATAGGCATTGCAAATACCGATATCGGCCGATATAGGCATCCACGTTACCACTTTCCCTGGTCAGGCCGAGCCTCCGGCGCGGTCGTCCCAGGGCCGCGCGAGGAGCCCCATGTCCATCTCCGCTTCAATCCCCGACACCAGCGCGCCGCCCGACCGGATAGGCGTCGTGCTGCGCTGGACCCTGTTCATCCTGGCCATCGCGCTGTCCGCGGCGCTCGTGCTGACCACGATCCGCACCGAGCGCCACCAGCCGCCCCTGCCGGAGCGGTTCGTATCGCCCTCCGGCCAGGTGCTCATCTCCCGGGCCGACCTGCTGGCCGGCAAGGCCGGCTTCCAGCGGGCCGACCTGATGGATTACGGCAGCCTTTACGGCATGGGATCGTATTTCGGCGAGGACTACACCGCCGAATACCTGGTCGCCCTGGCCCGCGGGACCGAGGCCAATCTTGCACGTGCACGCTACGGCAAGCCGCTGGGCGCGCTGGATGCAGGGCAGGCCTACATGGTCCGCGAAGAGATGCGGCGCGACCTGCACGGCATCGCGCTGCGCAGCAAGGTGGTCGTCCTCCCGGCAGCGGTGGCGGAGGCGGTGACGGCGCTGCGCCCGCAGATCGTCCATACGCTGCTCACCACCAACCTCAAGACCGGCTGGACCCGCGCCTACAGCCTGACGCCGGAGAGCGCGGCGGCGACCGCCGACTTCCTGATCTATTCCTCGCTCACCACGGTGGCCCGCCGGCCGGGCACCACTGTTTCCTACACCAGCAACTGGCCGTACGAGCCGCTGGTCGGCAACGCGCCCACCACCGCCACCTTCGCCTGGACCTGGGCGTCCTACCTGTTCGCCTTCCTGATGTTCGGCGTCGTGCTGTATCTCTGGTACCGCTTCATCGACACGCCCGACGAAGCGCCGAAGACCGTGCTGTTCGACCGGTTCCGCGCGCTGACGCCGAGCCAGCGCGCGGTCGGCAAATACTTCCTGCTGGTGGCGGCGGTGCTGCTGCTGCAGATCGGCGCCGGCGGGCTGATGGCACATTATTATTCGGACCGCGGCAGCTTCTACGGCCTGGTGCTGAATCGCTGGCTGCCGTTCAACGCGTTGCGCGACATCCACATCCAGGCGCCGATCGTCTGGATCGGCGTGGCCTGGATCGGCGCCGCGCTGTTCCTCGCGCCGCTGATCGCCGGCACCGAGGCGCGCGGGCAGGGCGTGCTGGTGAGCCTGCTGTTCTGGACCGTGGTCGCCATCGTCGTCGGCGCCCTGCTCGGCGACTATCTCGGCATCATGGGGCTGGTCGGGCGCGACAGCTGGTTCTGGGTCGGCAACCAGGGACTGTCCTATCTGCAACTGGGGCGCGCCTGGCAGATCGGCTTCGCCGCGGGGCTCGTGCTCTGGAGCGCGATGGTGCTGCGCGCGCTGTGGCCGACCCGCGCTGGCTTCGGCCAGGCGGCGCGCGCCTTCGCCACCGGGCGGATCAGCCTGGAGCACCTGTTCTGGGCGGCGTCGCTCAACATCGCCGTGCTCTACTGGTTCGGCATGATCCCGATGAGCAACATCAACCCGTCTTTCACCATGACCGACTACTGGCGCTGGTGGGTGGTGCATCTGTGGGTGGAGCAGTCGTTCGAGTTCTTCGCCGCCGTCGTCAGCGCCTATCTGCTGGTCGCGGTCGGCCTGGTGTCCCGCCGGCTGGCGGAGCGGGCGGTGCTGTTCGAGGTGATCCTGGTCTTCCTCGGCGGCATGCTGGGCACCGGGCACCATTGGTACTGGGCCGGCGAACCGGGCATGTGGGTGCCGGTCGGCAGCATGTTCTCCTTCATCGAAGTGCTGCCGCTGCTGCTGCTGGTGATCGAGGCGGTGCAGCAGCGCCGCCTGATCCGGGCGCAGCGGGACTTCAAATACGGCCTCGCCTACACCTACATCATCGGCGCGGCGGTGTGGAACTTCGTGGGCGCCGGCGTGTTCGGCGGCGGCACCCTGAACGCGCCGCTGGTGAACTATTACGAACACGCCACTACGCTGACCCTGAACCACGCGCACACCGCGCTGTTCGGCGCCTTCGGCCTGCTCGCCATCGGCATGGTGTATTTCTGCCTGCGCTATGCCGCGGGGGACCGGGTGGCCTGGAGCAACCGGCTCGGGCTGGCGGCCTTCTGGCTGTATAATCTCGGCATGGTGATGTGGATCGTGCTGACCTTCTTCCCGGTCGGCTGGCTGCAGTTGAACGCCGTGTACGAGCACGGGCTGGCCTATGCCCGCAGCCTGGCCTTCTACAATACCGTGCTGTTCTGGCAGTGGCTGCGGATGCCCGGCGACATCGTGTTCGCGCTTGCCGCGTTCCTGATGGGCTGGGACTTCCTCCTCAAGCTGCGGCCGTTCTACCCGCGCCTGTTCGCCGGGGCCGGCAAGGCCTCGCTGCCGGCGGAGGCGAAGGCGCACGGAGCGGACTGATCCGCGACGGATCGGCCTTGGAAGGCCATCGCCGGTGCGCGTCGGCCGACGCGCACCGGCGATTGGCCGTGATTGGCCGACCTTTGGCCCGATCGGGTAGAGTGGCGGCATGCGTTGGAAGGATGAAGCCGGCATGAGCATGCTTCCCGATCTCGGCGGGCGCGTCGCGCTCGTCACCGGCGCCTCCCGCGGCGTCGGCGCGGCGGTCGCGCTCGCCCTGGCCGCGGCCGGCGCCGACGTCGCCGTGAACTATCGCACCCATGCCGATCGGGCGCGGGACGTTGCGGCGGACGTGCGCGCGCGCGGACGCCGCGCGATCGCCCTCGGCGCGGACGTTTCGCAGAGCGCCGAGGTGGCGCGCGCTCTGCGCCGGATCGAGGCCGAACTCGGCGCCGTGGACGTGCTGGTCAACAACGCCGGCATCGCGCTGGTGCGCGACGTCGCCGACCTGACCGAGGCGGAGTTCGACGACACCCTCTCCGTCAATCTGAAATCGGCGTTCCTGTGCACGCAGGCCGTGTTGCCAGCGATGCGGGCGCGCCGCTGGGGACGGATCGTCAACATCTCCTCCGGCGCGGCGCGCGGCGCCGGGGCGATCGGCGTGCACTACAACGCCTCCAAGGCGGGAATGGAGGGGCTGACCCGCGGCTACGCGGCCCGGCTGGTGAAGGAGGGGATCACGGTCAACGCCGTCGCGCCCTCCCTGATCGAAACCGACATGATACGGGCCCGGCAGGACGAGCTGGCGCGGCGCATTCCTCTCGGCCGGCTCGGCACCGCCGACGAGGTGGCGCAGGTGGTCCTGATGGTCCTCGGCAACGACTACATGACCGGGCAGACGATCCAGCTGAACGGCGGCATGCACTTCAACTGACGCGCGTTCAGGCCATGTGGGCGCGTCCCGTCCCGCCAAGTTGACTTCGATCAATGCATGGCGCGGGCCGCCGCGCTTCCATCTCCCGATCGGGGGCTTGGCCATGACGACGGAACAGCGCCGAACCGTCTCCGTTATTCTGCCGCCGCATGGCGGCGAGGGGCTGCTCGGCCTGCCGGCGAGCCAGGCCAGGGGGATCGTCCTGTTCGCGCATGGCAGCGGCAGCAGCCGGCTCAGCCCGCGCAATCTGCACGTGGCCGGCGTGTTGCAGCAGACCGGCCTCGCCACCTTGCTGTTCGACCTGTTGACCGAGGCCGAGGCCGAGGATCGCGGGAACGTGTTCGACATTCCCCTGCTGGCCGAGCGGCTGGACTCCGCGACCGACTGGGCCGGCACCTGGCCTGCGACGCGCGGCCTCGCGCTCGGGCTGTTCGGCGCCAGCACCGGCGCCGCGGCGGCGCTGGTCCTGGCGGCGCGGCGAGGGGAAGTGCGCGCCGTCGTCAGCCGCGGCGGGCGGCCCGACCTCGCCGCCGAGGCGCTTCCCAGGGTCGCCGCCCCGACCTTGCTGATCGTCGGCGGCGCCGATCGCCAGGTTCTGGAGCTGAACCGTCAGGCCCGGCGCCACCTGCGCTGCCTGTCGCGGTTGGACATCGTCCCCGGCGCCACGCATCTGTTCGAGGAGGCCGGAGCGCTGGAGCAGGTCGCCGCGCTCGCCCAGGCCTGGTTTCGACGCCACCTGGACGCCGCCAAGGAGGCGTCGTGACATGGGCTTCGCAGATCGCCGGCAGGCCGGGCAGCAACTGGCCAGGCGGCTTGCGCATCTGAAGTCGCGGCATCCGGTGGTGCTGGCCCTGCCGCGCGGCGGCGTGCCGGTGGGCTTCGAGATCGCGCGGGCGCTGGCGGCGCCGCTCGACCTCGTGCTGGTGCGCAAGATCGGCGCGCCCGGCCAGCCCGAACTGGCGATCGGCGCGGTGGCCGACGGCGCGCATCCCGAACTGGTGACGGACCCGAGCCTTGCCTCCTGGCTCGCGGTCGCCCCGGAGTATCTGCAAGCCGCCAAGGCGCGCGAACTGGCGGAGATCGAACGCCGGCGCAGGCTCTATTTCGGCGATCGGGCGCCGGTGGAGGTGCGCCGGCGGACGGCGATCCTGGTCGACGACGGCATCGCCACCGGCGCCACGATGCGCGCCGCGCTGCGCGCCACGCGCCGCCGCGCGCCGGCCTGGCTCGTGCTGGCGGTGCCGGTCGCCGCGCCCGACACGCTGGCGCGGTTCCAGGGCGAGGCGGACGAGATCGTCTGTCTGGAAACCCCGGCCGCGTTCATGGCGGTGGGGCAGTTCTATCGCAGCTTTCCACAACTGGAGGACGACGAGGTGATCGCGCTGCTGCGGGCCGCGCAGGAATTCATTCCGCCCGCCGACGGGCGCGGCAGCGCGCACGGGTGAACGGCGGCGCGCGTGGTGCCCGCCGGGGGACTTGAACCCCCACGCCCCAGGGGCTGCGGATTTTAAGTCCGCTGCGTCTACCGTTCCGCCAGGCGGGCTGCGCCGGAAGCGGGTTACGCAAGCGTTCGGGCGATGTCCAGCGCGCGGCGCAGCAGGGTCTCCGACGCTTCCGGCGTGCGGAACGCGCTGTGCGCCGACAGGGTGAAGTTTTCCAGCCGGGTCAGCTCATGGCCCGCCGGCAGCGGCTCGGTCTCGAACACGTCGAGCGCGGCGTGGCGCAGCCGGCCCGCCCGCAGCGCCGCGATCAGCGCCGCCTCGTCGAGCAGGGCGCCGCGCGCGGTGTTCACCAGGATCGCGCCGGGGCGGAGCATGCCGAGCCGCTCGGCGTTCAGGAACCCGCGGGTTTCGTCGTTCAGCAGCAGGTGCAGGGACAGCACGTCGCTTTCCGCCAGCAGCACCGGCAGCGCGACGAAGGTGACGCCGGGGGCGCTGCGCTTGGTGCGGTTCCACGCCAGCACCCGCATGCCCATGCCGGCGGCCATCCGCGCCACCTCGGCGGCGATGCCGCCGAATCCGAGCAGTCCGATCGTCTTGCCGGTGAGCTGCGGGCCCTCGGTCCGGGTCCACAGCCCGGCCCGCATGTCGCGGTCCATCCGCGCGACGTTGCGCGCGCCGGCGAACATCAGCGCGATCGCATGCTCCGCCACCGCGGTGTCGCCATAGCCCTTGATGATGTGGACGGTGATGCCGAGCTCGGCGAGCTCCTCGGGGTGCATGTAGCTGCGCGCGCCGGTGCCGAGGAAGATGACGTGGCGCAGCCCGCGGCATTGCCGCATCGCCGCCGTCGGCATCGCGCTATGGTCGTCCAGCACGAAGTCGTAGCCGGCGAGCAGGGCGGGCAGTTCCTCGGGGGTGACCTTTTCCTGCTCGCGCACGTCGACCGGCGGATCGTCGGGGCGCGCGACCCGGCGGAACACGTCGGCCAGGTCGTCGACCGCATCCATGAACAATCCCCGCATGCAACCGTCTCCGTCCTGCCTCGCCCTGGGTTTCGCGCCGCCCGCCGGCGTGGGCCGGGGGCGTGCGCGTGCGCGCACTGTGGGCGCGCCGGGCGGGAACGACAACCTGCGCGCGAAGGACTGCGATGCCGGGACATCGGGCGAGGGCCCGGCCCGGGGGTTTCCGGGGTCGGGGCCGACCGATAACAATCGGTCCGACTGGTCCTCCGGAGTTCCCGATGTCTCGCGCCGGCCGCCCCTCCGTTCCGCCGCCGCCCGGGGCCATGTCGCGTGCTGCCGCCAGGCGCACGGGGCCGCCGGCTGATCGCGCCCCCCGCGAGCTTCCCGAAGGCCGGCCGGCAGCGGCCGTCCCGCCTGCCCGCCCGAGGCGATCGCGGCTGTGGCGGCTGATCCGCTTCACCATCATCGCCGCCGTCTGGGGCGGTCTCGCCGTGGCGCTGGCGGTGCTGTGGTTCGCCTGGAACCTGCCGCTTCCCGATCAGGCCGCGCTCGCCACCCGCCGGCCCAGCCTCGGTCTGCAGGACGACCGCGGCCACGTCTTCGCCCGCTTCGGCGACCTGGCCGGTCGCCCGGTCCGGCTGGACATGCTGCCGCGTTACGTGGCGGAGGCGGTGGTCGATACCGAGGACCGCCGCTTCTGGCACGAACCGGGCATCGACCCGATCGGCATCGCGCGGGCCGCGTTGGTGGACCTCGTGCATTGGCGGGTGATCCAGGGCGGTTCGACCCTGACCCAGCAGGTGGCGAAGACCCTGTTTCTCAGCAACGCGCGCACGCTGCGGCGCAAGGTGCAGGAACTGCTGCTGACCTTCTGGCTGGACCGGCATTTCACCAAGCGCCAGATCCTCGAGATCTGGCTGAACCGGGTGTATTTCGGCGCCGGAGCCTGGGGGATCGACGCCGCCGCGCGGATCTATTTCGGCGTTCCCGCCGCGCGGCTGTCGCTGTGGCAGGCGGCGGTGCTGGCCGGGCTGCCGCGCGCGCCCTCCCGCTTCAATCCCCGCGCCGATCCGGCAGCCGCCGCGGCGCGCGCGCGCCAGGTGCTGGCGGCGATGCTGCGGGCCGGCGACCTGACGCCGCAGGCCGCGCAGGCAGCGGCGCAGGCCATCGCCTTCCCGCCGACCCCGCCGATGGCGGCCGGCTGGTTCGCCGACTGGGCGGCGGATCAGGCGACGGCGCTGCTCTCCCCCGGCGAGGACGCCAGCCTGCGCACCACGCTCGATCCGGCCATCCAGGCGCGCGCCGAGGCGGCTCTTGCGGCGGTGCTGGACGGCCCCGGCCGCGCGCGCGGCGCGCGCCAGGGCGCGGTGGTGGTGCTGAATGCGGCGACCGGAGCGGTGGAAGCGCTGGTGGGCGGGCGGAACTACCAGGACAGTTCCTACGACCGCGCAACGGAAGCGCGGCGCCCGCCCGGCTCCGCCTTCAAGCCCTTCGTCTGGCTCGCGGCGCTGCAGCGCGGGGTGCGGCCGGAGGACCGCGTGCTGGATGCGCCGATCCGCATCGGCACCTGGCACCCGCGCGACTACGAGCGGCACTATCTCGGCGAGATCTCGGTGCAGCGGGCGCTGGCGCTGTCGATCAACACGGCTTCGGTCCGGCTGTTGCTGCGCGCCGGCGGTCCGCGCGCGGTCGCCGCGGTCGCGCACCGGCTGGGCATCGCCGATCACCTGCCGGACAACGCCTCGATCGCGCTCGGCACCGCCAATGTCGGGTTGCTGGAACTGACGGCGGCCTACGCGGCCTTCTTCAACGGCGGCTTCCGGGTGATGCCGTTCGGGGTGACGGCGGTGCAGACGGTGGCGGGCACGCAGGCGGTGGCGCGGGCCCTGCCGCAGCCGGTGGTGGCGCCGGCGCTGGCCGCGATGATGGCGCGGATGCTGGGCGCGGTGGTGCGGTACGGCACCGGCACAGCGGCGGCGATGCCCGGACGCTTCGTCGCCGGCAAGACCGGCACCACGCAGGACTACCGTGACGCCTGGTTCGTGGGCTTCATCCAGAGCGGCGCCGTCGGGCGGGTCATCGGCGTCTGGATCGGCAACGACGACGACCGGCCGATGCGGGGCGTCGTCGGGGGCTCCCTGCCGGCGGAGGTGTTCCACCGGATCGCGGCCGGGTTGCCGTAGCCGGGCTCAGCGTGCGGCGGGACGTCCGTAGGTGCCGCGCAACTCCGCCGTGGCCAGAGCGTCCTGGCGCAGCCGCGCGGCGAGCGAGGCGGGGTCGCCGCCGCGCGGGCCTGCCACCCGCGCGACCCGCAGCGCATACAGCGTGAGGATGTAGTGATGCGGCGGCTCCCCGCGCGGCGGGCAGGGGCCGCCATAGGCGGCGAAGCCGAAGCTCGTCCGCCCCTGTCGCGCGCCCGCTGGCAGCCCGGCGTCCCCCGGTGCGCCCGCACCGCGCGCCAGCGCGCGCATGCCGGCGGGAATATCGAGCACCACCCAGTGCCACCAGCCGAGGCCGCCGCGCGCGTCGCGGTCGAACAGGGTCAGCGCGAAGCTCCGCGTGCCGGAAGGCGGATCGGACCAGCGCAGCGCCGGGGAGAGGTTGGCGCCGGTGCAGCCGTGGATGTTCAGTTCCTGCGCTTTCGGAATCATGCCGCCGGGCCCGATGTCCGGGCTGGAGAGGGCCAAGCCGCCGGCCAGCGCGGCCGGCGCGCAGGCCAGGCCGGCGAGCATCCAGGCCAGAGCGGCGAATCTGCGGCGTGCCATCGCGAACTCCCTGCGGCGGGTGACGGAGGCAGGGAACACCGGCGGCCGGGGCCAAGGCAAGGCAGGACGTGCCGGACGCCTATTCTCCCATGCTCAGCAGCGCCCCGCGCAGCCGCGCACTACGGAACTGGCGCGCGAACAGCAGCCCGGCGCCGGCCAGCCAGAGCAGGTTCAGCCCGACGGCCAGCGCCATCTGGTCCCAGCGCACCGTGCCGGTGAGCAGCGCCGCGCGCATCCCCTCGAACACGTGCGAGGCCGGCACCAGGAAGGCCGCCACCTGCATCGCCCGCGGCAGGACGGAGACCGGGTAGAACACCGCGGCGAACGGGGTGAGGCCGAACAGCACCGACCAGGCCAGCGCCTCCGCCCCGGCGCCGTGGCGCAGGATCAGGCTGACCACGGCGAGCGCCACTGCCCAGCCCATCATCATCAGGTTGGCGAAGAACAGCACCACGATCGGGCCGAGCGCGAACAGGTTGAACGCATAGAGCAGCCAGGCGATGCCGATCGCCGGCAGCACGCCGGCCAGCATGCGGATCAGCGACATCGCCAGCAGCGCCGACACGAGCTCCCACGGGCGCAGCGGCGAGACGAACACGTGGCCGAGATTGCGCGACCAGATCTCCTCCATGAAGGAGATCGCGACGCCCATCTGGCTGCGCAGCGCGACTTCCCACAGCAGCACGCCGCCGAGCAGCGCTGCGCCCGCGAGTTCCGCCGCGTGCAGCGACCCGCCGGCCGACCCGGCGATGCGGCCGGCCACGAATCGGGCGGTGAAGCCCCAGATGCACATCTGCAGCACCGGCCAGTAGGCAAGCTCCAGCAGCCGCGGCCAGGAGCTGCGGTACAGCGCCAGGTGGCGGTACATCATCCCCCAAATGCGGCGAAGGCTCGCGCGCATGCCAGGCAGCTCCGGAATTTCGCGGTTTGCCCCGGGGTTATTGCGAGGTGCCGCGCGACTG
>JAGWSV010000061.1 GCA_028869315.1 Rhodospirillales bacterium | reverse complement strand
TACGACGCGTGGGTAGTCGCGCGCACGCTCAACCTCGGCGCCATGCCGGTGCCCGGCCAGGGGGTGTTCACCCTGGTCGATCCACGCACGATCTGGGTGGTGGCCTATGTGGACGAACGCCTGGCCGGGCGGCTGCGCATTGGACAGCCCGCGGAGATCATGCTGCGCTCGGAGCCGGGCCGGCGCTTCCCCGGGCATGTGGCGCGCATCGAGATCCAGAGCGACGCGGTGAACGAGGAGCGGCTGGTCGATATCGCCTTCGACCATTTGCCGCCGGAAATCCATCTGGCCGAGCAGGCCTACGCCTATATCACCACCGGCGTGCTGCCGCGCGCGGTGCTTGTGCCGGAGACCGCGGTGACTGGCCTTGCCGAGAACCGCGGCACCGTCTGGACGCTGGAACGCGGGCGGCTCGCGCAGCGGCGCGTGACCTTCGGGCCGCAATTGCTGGATGGGCGCCTCCCCGTCCTCGCCGGCCTGCCCGCCGGCGCCGCGGTCGTGCTGCCGCAGGCGGGGCTGCGGGTCGGCCGCGCCGCGCTTGCGGCACAGGAAGCGGAGCGATGAACCTGGCGCTGCGCGACGTGCGCCGCAATAAGCTGCGGTTCGCGCTCACCGGGCTCGGCGTCGGCATGCTGCTCGGCGTGGTGATCGCGATGATGGGCATCTACGAGGGCGCGTTGGCCGACGCGCTGCGCCTGCCGCGCGCCTTGCAGGCCGATCTCTGGGTGGTGCAGCCGCGCACCTTCGGCCCGTTCGCCGAACCCTCCCGCATCCCGCGCGATACGCGCGACCTGATCCGCCGCATGCCCGGGGTGGCCGACGCGGGAGCGGTCACGTTCCAGACCGTGCAGGCCATGGCAGGCGGCAAGCCGGTTCGGCTGTGGCTCGAGGGCTATGAACCCGGCAGGCCGGGCGGCCCGGCCAATCTGGTCGCCGGACACGGGTTGACCGAGAGCCATTACCAGATCGTGGTCGATGCCTCCTCCGGCCTGCGACTCGGCGAGACCGTGCCGCTCGGTCCCTACCGCGATCCCTACACCGTGGTCGGGCTGTCGCGCGGCATGGTGAGCTCGTCGGGAGATCCGGTGGCGTGGGTCGCCTTGCTCGACGCACAGGCGCTGCAATTCGCGGTGCCGCCGGCGTTGGAGCGGCGCGAACGTGCCGCCGGGCGAAGCCCGGCCACGACGGCTGATATCAACGCCGTGCTGGTCCGGGTACTGCCGGCCGCGGCGCCGGCCGCGGTGGCCGACGAGATCGCGCGGTGGAAGCACCTGTCCGCGGTGCCGGAGGCCGAGGAGGAGCGCTACCTCACGCTGTTCGTGATCCAGAAGATGCAGCAGCAGCTCGGCCTGTTCATGGGCATCCTGATCACGGTCTCCGCCGTGATCATCGCGCTGATCATCTACACGCTGACCATGGACAAGCTGCGCGCGATCGCCACGCTGAAGCTGATCGGCGCCCCGGACCGGGTGATCGTCGGGCTGATCGTGCAGGAGGCGCTGGTGCTGGGCGTGACCGGGTTCGCCATCGGCCTGGTTTTGATCGAGCAGGTGAAGGGGTATTTCCCCCGCCGCGTGCAGATCGAACCGCGCGACCTGGCGGTGCTGTTCGTCGTCGTCATCATCGTCTGCCTGCTGGGATCGGTGCTCGGCGTGCGCGCGGCGGTCAAGATCGACCCGGCGGAGGCGCTGGCCGGTGGCTGACGCGCCAGCGTCGGACGGCACGCCGCTTGTCGAGTTGCGCGGCATCTGCAAGCATTTCGGGGCGGGCGCGAGCCGGGTCGATGCGCTGGCCGATATCGCGCTGACGGTGCGCGCCGGGGAGACGGTCGGGCTGCGCGGTCCGTCCGGTTCCGGAAAAAGCACGCTGCTCAACGTGATCGGCTGCGTCACCGAGCCGAGCAGCGGCTGGATGCGGCTCGACGGCGAGCCGGTCTATGATGGGCGCTGGCTGCGCTCCGATCTGCGCCGGCTGCGACTGTTCGGGATCGGCTTCATTTTCCAGACCCACAACCTGCTGTCGTTCCTCGACAGCACGGAGAACGTCGCCGAGGCGATGGAACTCGCCGGCATGCGCCCGCTTGAGGCCCGTGTCCGCGCCGTGGCGCTGCTCGACTACCTTGGCGTCGGCCACCGTGCGCAGGCCTATCCCGGGGAGTTGTCCGGCGGAGAGGCGCAGCGCGTCGCGATCGCCCGCGCCCTGGCCAACGGCCCGCGGACCATCCTGGCCGACGAACCCACCGCCCCGCTCGATTCCGCGCGTGCCGGCGCGGTGATGGACCTGCTGCGCCGGATCGCGCGCGACCAGCGGGCGGCCGTGCTGGTGGTTACGCATGATGAAACGATCTTCGACCGGTTCGACCGGCTGATCTCCATGCGTGACGGGCGGATTGCGGGCGAGGAGGTGTTTGCCCGTGCCGGCCGCCCGGCCTAGTGCT
>JAGWSV010000060.1 GCA_028869315.1 Rhodospirillales bacterium | reverse complement strand
CGCGCGGGCCGGGGCCGGCGGACGCTGCGCCGGCCCCGGCGCCGCCGTCTTGTGCGCGGTCAGCACGGCGGTGGCGTTGGTCACGCCGGGCTGGGCCGCCAGGACGCGCTCCACCTCGCGGCGGACCGGTTCCATCGCCGCGGCATGGGCCCGGTCGGTCAGCAGGGCAACCTGCACCAGGCCGCCGCGCACCTCGATCCCTTCGACCAGGCCGGCGGCGACGATGTCGCGTCCGGCCGGGTCCTTGATGCCGCGCAACGCCCGACGAAGGAGATCAGGCGAAACCGCCTGCGGCGTGCCGGTGCTCATTCAGCTGCAATCCTTCCAGTCGTGAGGAGATTCGTCGACGCCGCGCCGGCCCGGGGCCGGCTGCGGCGCCATCTATGTGGCGCGCCCCCGCGCATCCGCCAGCCGCAGCAGCACGGGTGCCGTATGCCCGGCGACGGCGTTCAGTGCCCGGCCGCGGCCGCGGACGCGGCGGCGGGCGGGACCGGCGCATGGCGCAGGTAGCGCAGCAGCGGGCTGTCGGGCGACAGCACCAGCTTGTTGCCGGGCTTGCCCAGGCCCTGCCGATAGGCCTCCAGCGTCCGCCAGATCCCGTAGAAACGGGGGTCCTGGCCGACCGCCTTGGCGTAGATGTCGATCGATTTCGCCTCGCCCTCGCCACGCAGCCCGGCGGCCTGCGCCTTGGCGTCGGCCAGCAGCACGGTGCGCTGGCGGTCGGCGTCGGCGGTGATCTTCAGCGCCGCCTCCGCGCCTTGCGCGCGCAGCTGCGCCGCCACGCGTTCGCGTTCCGCCCGCATGCGCTTCAGCACCGCATCGGTGTTCTGGGTCGGCAGGCTGGTGCGGCTGATCCGCACGTCGACCACCTGCACGCCGAACTGGCGCATCGCCCGCCGCACCTGCGTGAGCACCTGCGCGAGCAGATGGGTCCGCGAGGAGGTGAGCACCGACACCAGGCTGACCGAGGCGAGCACGTTGCGCATCGAGGCGGAAACGACCGCGTCGAGGCGTTGCAGGATGGCATCGGGGAACGGCCCGACGGTCTGGTAGTAGGCCAGCGGATCGACGATCCGGTATTCCGCGAAGCCATCGACGATCAGCCGCTTCTGGTCGCCCAGAATGGTTTCCTCGGCCGGAAAGACATCCATCTGGAGCCGGTTGTCGAACAGGATCACGGTCTGCACGAACGGCGTCTTGAAATGCAGCCCCGGCTTGGTCACCACCGCGACCGGCTTGCCGAACTGGGTGATCAGCGCTTCCTGCGTCTGGCGCACGGTGTAGACGCTGCCGAACAGCGCGAGCAGCACGACCACGCCGAGCGCCGCGGCGGGAATGAGCAGCCGGTTCATTGCTGGTCTCCCGTCGCGGCACCGGATTGCGCGGACACCGACGAACCGGACCCGCCGCCCGAGGACGACGCGGCGGACCGCGCGCCGCCCGCCGGAGGTCCGGAGGGAGAGGGCGAAATGCCCGGGCCCGGCCCGGTGAGCGGCAGCATCGGCAGCACGCCTTTCAGCCCGTCCCCCACCACGGTGGTGGCGGCGCCGGACAGAACCTTCTCCATGGTCTGGATGTAGAGCCGCTCCAGGGTTACGGCGGGCGCGGCGCGATAGGCGGCGACCACGCTTTCGAACCGCTTCGCCTCGCCGGTGGCGTGCGCGATCAGCGCCGCTTTCTCCGCCTCGGCCGATTGCACGATCTGCGCCGCCTGGCCGCGGGCGCGGGGGACGATGTTGTTCTGATACGACTCCGCCTGGTTGACGGCCCGGCGGGCATCCTCGCGCGCCGCCTGCACGTCGCGGAAGGCCGGGATCACCTGCGCCGGCGGGTCGACCCGCTGCAACTGCACCTCGGTCACCGCGATGCCGGCGTGATAGTCGTGCAGCCGCGCCTGTGCGCCCTTGAGCACCGCCTGCTCGATCGACGCGCGACCGGAGGTCAGGACCGGATCCAGCGACATCGTGCCGGTCACCTCGCGCAGGCTGCTTTCGGTCACCTGCTTCACGAGCCGCATCGGATCGCGGACGTTGAACAGGTAGTTCTGCGGGTCGCGGATGCGCCAGAACACGGTGGCGTTCACCGCGACGATGTTCTCGTCGCCGGTGAGGATGTGGCTCTCGTCCGGCACCTGCACCGGGCCGCCGCCGTCGCCGCCATGGGCGATGAAGCCGACATCGGTCCGGTTGACGCGGGTGACCGGCGGCAGCAGCACCGTCTCGACCGGCCAGGGCAGGTGGTAGTTGAGCCCGGGCGGGGTGGTGCCCGTGAAGGCGCCGAAGCGCAGTACCACGCCAAGCTCGTCCGGCTGCACGATATAGAAGCCGCTGGCGAGCCACAGCGCCACGACGCCGATCGCGGCCAGCGCCAGCATCCGCCCGTTGCGCCATCCGCCGGTTGGACCGCCGAAGCGGCCGCCGGGGGGCCCGCCGAACCGGCCGCGTCCGCGGAGCCAGGCCTGGAGCCGGGCGATCAGCGCGTCGAAATCAAGCGGCATGCCGCCGGGGCCGCGCCGGCCGCCGCCGCCGCCGCCCCACGGGCCGCCACCGCCACGATTCGGGCCGCGGCCACCGGGGCCGCCCCACCCGCCGAATCCACCGCCGCCACCGGACCCCGACCCGCCCGAACCCGAGCCGCCCGAACCCGATCCGCCCGAACCCGATCCGCCGGGCGCCGCCCCGCGCGCGCCGCCGCCCCGCCGTCCATCGCCCTGCGACCCGGAGCCGCCCGGCGCGCCCCACGGGCTTCCGGATGGCGGAGGACCGCTCTCGTTTGACGTCATGGACACCCTTCCGATCCTCGTGCCGAAGCAAATGGCCCCGGCCTCCCGCAGCGCAGCCCCGCGCCGGCCATCAACGCCGTTTGCCGCCGGGGATCAAGGCCCAACGGGACCTCGCGCGCCGGGAAACGGCTTCGGGGGGCGCGGCCGAGGCCGCCTTCGCTGCAGGTCGAAAAGCGCAGCCGGGTGCTGCCGATGGCCCGCCGCTGGGCTATGCTTGCCGGGATGCGGCCCCGCTTTCCTCGCAGGGCGCTGCCGACACAGCCCTGGGACACCGTTCGATCCATGCCGATCCCTGCCTTGCGTCCGGTTCACGCCGCCGTCATCGCGCTGATCGCACTGGCGGTCGGCGGCGCCGCGCCGCCGCCGGAGGCGCCGTCCCCACCCCCGGCGGTCGCCGCCGGACCGCCGTCCGCCGCGCGGGGGATCGTCCCCCAGCCTGGCGTTCCCCGCTTGCCGGCGTCCCAGGAAGGTGCGCCCCCGGAACCTGCCCCCCGGGAACCTGCGCCCCCGGAACCGGCACCTTCGGGGTTTGCCGCCTTGGCCGCGCGGCTGCTGCCCACGGTGGTGAACATCACCGCCACCAAGGAAGCCGCGGCGAGACCCGCCCGGCCCAGCGGCAGCGGCGTGCCCTTCGACCGGCGGTTCCAGGACTTCATGCATGGCGGCCAGACGGAGACGCCGCCGCCGCCGCGCGGCACGCAGAGCCTTGGCTCCGGGTTCATCGTCGATCCGTCCGGCCTGATCGTCACCAACAACCACGTAATCGGCGGCGCCGGCTCGGTTTCCGTCACCTTGCAGGACGGCACCACCCTCAAGGCGAAGATCGTCGGGCGCGACCGCAGCGGCGACCTCGCCCTGCTCCGGGTCGATGCGGGGCGGACGCTGCCGGCGGTGCAATGGGGCCGTTCCGCCAGCGCGCGCGTCGGCAACTGGGTGATCGCCATCGGCAACCCGTTCGGCCTCGGCGGCACCGTCACCGCCGGGATCGTCTCGGCGCGCGGGCGCGACATCCACGACGGCCACGACGACGACTTCATCCAGACCGACGCGCCGATCAACCGCGGCAACTCCGGCGGGCCGCTGTTCGACCTCGCGGGCCGGGTGATCGGCGTCAACACGGCGATCTACTCGCCCTCCGGCGGGTCGGTCGGGATCGGCTTCGCCATCCCCGCCGACATCGCCCGCTCCGACATCGCCCAGCTGGAGGCGTACGGCCATCCCCGGCGCGGCTGGCTCGGCCTGCAGGCGGAGCCGGTGACGGCGGACATCGCCCGCGCCCTCGGTCTGCCCCGCGCCGGCGGCGCGCTGGTGGCCGCGGTCGCGCCGGCGGGTCCGGCGGCGATGGCCGGCCTGCGGCCCGGAGACATCATCCTGCGCTTCGCCGGCAGTCCGCTGAAGACCGCCACCCTGCCGAGGCGCGTGGCGGACGCCCCGCCGGGCAGCACCGTCGCCTTGCGGGTCTGGCGGGACGGGCAGGCGATGACGCTCAACGCCCGACTGGCGGTGCGGCCGGCCGCCGCGCGGGTCGCCTCGCCCGCCCGGACCGATCCCGGCGGCGGCAACCTGCATCCGGCCCGGCGCTGAACGCGCCGGGGGCCCGGTTCGCCCCCGCGGCACCGTTCGCCAAACAATGAGCCGGCCGGTCAGGCGCCCGATCCGGTCGCGACGCGGCCGGTCACGCACGTTCCGGATACAGCGGGCGGCGGCGGCACGCGATCCTCGCGCAAGCGTGACAGCCGTATCTGGCATGACGCCGTTGTCATGCGCTACATTGCACTCAGAAGACGGCCGCATCGCCTGTCGCGCCGGCCGCCACGCGTTTCATTTCTTATGCCCGGGCCGCCATGCGTGCGTTTGACGCTCTCTCGTCGCATCGGGTGCTGCAGGCCCTGGCGCTGCTTGCACCGGTCGTATTGTTCGTTGCGCTGGCACGATCGAGCGCGGTCGAGGCCACGGCCGGCTGGCGCGCCCGCGACGCACTTCAGGTGGCCCATGCGGATGGCGAAATTGCGGCACTGCTGCGGCTGGACCAGGTCGTGCTCGATGAATTGCGGGCACGGCTCGAAGCCCCCGCCGCCGCGGCGCTCCGGAGCGAGTACGCCCCCGCCTGGCTGACGCCGGCGGTGCTGCCACGGGCGGCGCGCCGCGGGACCGGCATCGTCGCCCTGTTCATCACCGACCAGCACGGCGTCCTGCGGCCCCCGCCGGGGACTCCCCTGCACGGCTCGCTGCACGCCCCCTTGGCGCGCCCTGCCGTGGCGAAAGGCGACGCCGGTGCGGTCCGCAGCCTGCAGGACGCCGGCTTCTTCCGCCGCCTGCGGCAGGGCGCTACGGAGGCGATCGGCCTCGCCTGCCCGGTCGCGACCGATCACCTCTCGACCGCCGGCGGCAGCTTCGTCCTGGCGATGCCGCTGGAAGCCACCAGCCCGTCCGCCGCGCCGACCGCGTCCGGGCGCGCGCCTCCCGGAGCCGCCTTGCTTGATTCCGTCACCTTCCGGGGGATCATCGGCGCCTGCATCGCTCCAGGGGCGTTGTTGCGGGCCTGGCGCCACCGGCTCGGGCCGGGCGAAGCGATCGCGCTGAGCGGCGCCGACGGCCGGATTCTGCTGCGGGTCTCAGGGCCGGCCTTGGACCCCGCCGCCGATCCCGCCCCCACTCCTCCCTCAGGGCCGGACGGCGGCACCTCGACCGCGAGGGTCGGCCCCACGCCGCTCGACATCGTCTTCACCCATGGTCCTGGCCCGACATGGTGGAGCTGGACCCCCGGGGCCGCACGGAATTCCCTGCTCGCCTTCGGCATGCTCCTGGCGGCGGCGGCGGTCTTCGCGACCGGCCGGCTCCGGCGCCAGCAGGAACGGAACCTCGGCGCCCTGACGGCGACCGAGCGGTTTGCCGACGTCCTGCGGCTCAGCGCCGAACGCTACCGCCAGCTCTATCTCGGGGCGCCGGCGGCCATGCACGCGCTCGACCCGTCCTGGCGGATCATCGCCGTGACCGATCGGTGGCTGGCGCTGCTCGGCTACCGGCGGGAGGAAGTGCTGGGGCGGCGGTTCGACACCTTCCTCGCCCCGACCGCCCGCACCGCGGCCGAACGGGACTGGACCCGGCAGCTGGCCGGCGACGCCCCGGTGCCGGCCCGGCGGCAGATGCTGCGCCACGACGGCACGGTGCTGGACGTGACGCTCGCCGAGCAGTCCGAGCGGGACCCGGACGGACGGCTGCGCCGCACCTTCGCCGTGGTGGCCGAGCCGGTCGCCACCCCGGCGCGAGAGGTGCCGCGCTCGGACGTGCTGGCCCGCGTGGCGGGCGGCGTCGCGCATGATTTCAACAACCTGCTGATGGTGGTGATGGGCAGCCTCGAGCGCCTGCTGGCGCAGCCCGACCGGCCGGACACGGTCCGGCGGCTGGCCGGCATGGCGCTCGCCGCCGCCGAACGGGGCGCCGGGCTGACCGCACGCCTGCTCGCCGCGGCCGGACGCCATCCGCTGCGCCCGGAGATCGTCAACCCCAACCGCCTGCTGCGCGAAGCCAGCGAGGCGATCGTGCAGGCGGCGGGCGCCAAGGTGGAGGTGCAGTTCCTGCTGTCCCCGGTGCTCGATCCGGTGCGGCTCGATTCGGCGCAGTTCCGCGCCGCGCTGCTCGCCGTGGTGACGAACGCGCGCGAGGCGATGCCGCGCGGCGGGCGGCTGACCATCCAGACCGCCAACATTCCCGGCGCCACGGCGCGGGACGGCCGCATCCTGGTGAGCCTGTCGGATACCGGCCTCGGGATGGACCCGAGCGTGCTGGCGCGGGCCGCCGAGCCGTTCTTCACCACCCGGCCGCCTGGCAAGGCGTCCGGCCTCGGGCTCAGCGTCGCGGAGGGGTTCGCGCGCCAGTCGGGCGGCAGCCTCGAAATCGAGTCGGAACCCGGGATCGGCAGCACGATCCGCCTGATCCTGCCCCGCTCGGCCGACCCGCCGCTGGCGCTGCCCGAGACCGGCCTCCGCCGCGCCGGCGCGGACGACGCCGTTGGCGACCTGTCGCCCGGGAACGGTCCCGCCCCGTTGGATGCGCCGCGCCGGCCCGATGAGCCGCTGCGCGGAAGCGGAACCGGCGACGACTGAGGGCCCGTTCGACACCTATCGAATCGATTGGCGGTGCCGAACGGACCCTGCGGTTTTGTTGTGACCGGCATCCTTGTCGGCGTGCCGACGCACTTGTTTGCCGACGATGGAAGGTTTTGTTTTTTGATCGGCATCTTTGTCGGCGTGCTGACGCACTTGTTTGCCGACGATGCCTGAGCGCGGCAGCCCGGTTGCGCCGCCCGCGGGCGGCGCCTCCCGGGTCAGGTCTTGCCGGTGTCAGATCACATGGCCGGACGCCGCTTCCATCAGGTGCATGTTGTTGAGATCGAGCGCGAGCGGCAGGTTATGCCCGGGGGCCGCCGGGGTTTCGGGCTCGCAGCGGGCGCAGACCGGGGTGCCGTCGACGAAGAAGTGGACCATGGTCTCCATCCCCATCGGCTCGACCACGTCGACCAGCGCGTCGAGCCGCGCGAAGCCGGGCTTCATGTCGGATTCATGATAGTCGAACATGTGTTCCGGCCGCATGCCGAGCAGCAGCTCCTTGCCCTTGAACGGGGCGTAGCGGGCGATCCGCGCCTCCGGGATCGGCAGCGAGACCTGGTCGTTCAGCCGCACCGAGAGCCTGCCGCTTGCGTCGTCCAGCCGGGCCGGAAGGAAGTTCATCGCCGGGCTGCCGATGAACCCGGCGACGAAGCGGGTGGTCGGGTGGTGATAGAGTTCCTGCGGCGTGCCGATCTGCTCGATGATGCCCTGGTTCATCACCACCACCCGGTCGGCCAGGGTCATCGCCTCCACCTGGTCGTGGGTGACGTAGATCGTGGTGGTGCGCACCGTCTGGTGCACCTTCTTGATCTCGGTGCGCATCTGCACGCGCAGCTTGGCATCGAGGTTGGACAGCGGCTCGTCGAACAGGAAGACCTTGGGGTTGCGCACGATGGCGCGGCCCATGGCCACGCGCTGGCGCTGGCCGCCGGAGAGCGCCTTCGGCTTGCGTTCGAGCAGCGGCTGGATGTCGAGGATGCGCGCGGCCTCGTCCACCCGGCGCTTGATCTCGTCCTTGGCGAATTTCCGCAGCTTGAGGCCGAAGGCCATGTTGTCGAACACGCTCATGTGCGGATAGAGCGCGTAGTTCTGGAACACCATGGCGATGTCGCGGTCGCGCGGCGGCACGTCGTTCACCACGTCCCCGCCGATCGAGATCTCGCCGCCCGAAATCTCCTCCAGCCCGGCGATCATGCGCAAGGTGGTGGATTTTCCGCAGCCCGAGGGACCCACCAGCACGACGAATTCCTGATCGGCGATCTCGAGGTCGATCCCCTTCACCGCCTGCACGCCGCCTTCGTAGACCTTGATGACCTTACGGCAAGAGACTTCAGCCATGACGGTTCCCTCAACCTTTCGTTGCGCCGGCGGTCAGGCCGGCGATGTAGTAGTCCATCAGGAAGGCGTAGATCAGAATCGGGGGGGCGGACGCAAGAATATTTGCCGCCATGATCTTGCCCCAGTCGAGCACGTCGCCATGGATCAGGGTGCTGACGATGCCCGCGGTCAGGGTCATCTGGGTGGAGGTGAAGGCGAACGCCAGCGGATACAGGAAGTCGCCCCAGCAGACGGTGAAGGCGAAGATGGTAGCAGCGATGATCCCCGGCATCGCCACCGGGATGAAGATCCGCCACAGCATCTGCATGTGGGAGGCGCCGTCGATCATCGCCGCCTCGTCCAGCTCCCTCGGGATGGAGCCGAAATAGCCGATCATGATCCACGTACAGAACGGGACCGACAAAGTCGGCCAGATCAGCGCCAGGCACCAGACGTTGTTGATCAGGTGCAGCGCCGCCAGCACCTTGAACAACGGAATGAACAACAGCGATTCCGGCACCAGGTAGGTGAGGAACACGCCGGTGGCGAAGCCTTCGCTGCCGAAGAACCGCATCCGCGCGAGCGCGTAGGCCGCGAACACCGAGATCAGCAGCGTCACCACCACCACCACCAGGGTGATCTTCACGCTGTTGAGGAAGAACGTCTGAAACTGGGCGTTGTGGATGATGTAGAGGAAGTTGCCGAGATACGGGTGGTGCACGAACCACGGGTTCCTGCCCGAGCCGATCTGCTCCGAGGTCTTGAGCGACGTCACGATCTCGAAATAGGGGGGGATCAGGAAGCCGATCGCGAAGAAGATCAGCGTGATGTAGCTGACCCACAGCGCCCAGCGCCGCTCCCGCGCCAGGCTCGGCCGGCGGCCGCGCCGGGGTTGCGGGGTTCCCCCCGCCAGTGTGGCACCGCTCATCTCAGATGGCCTCCTTGGCCCGGCGGTTCACGCCACGCAGGATGAAGATCGCGAAGATCGCCAGGATCGGGAAGATGAACAGGCTGACCGCCGCACCCATCGGGATGTTGCCCGACCCGATGCCGACCTGGAAGGCATAGGTGGCGAACACCTGGGTGCTGTTGGCCGGGGCGCCCGCGGTCAGGATTTCGACGATGTCGAAATTGGCGAAGGTCACGATCAGGCTGAACAGCACCGTGATGCTGATGATGTTGCGCAGCAGCGGCAGCGAGATGTAGCGGATCTTCTGCAGTCCGGTGGCGCCGTCGATCGCCGCCGCCTCATACAGCTGCTCGGGCACCGATTTCAGGGTGGCGAGATACATGATCATGAAGAACGGGGTGCCGAACCACACGTTCACCACGATCACCCAGAACCGCGCCCAACCGGTGATGGCGAGCCAGGCGACCGGGTGCAGCCCGACCAGTTGCAGGAACCAGTTCACCGCCGAGTAGCTGCCCGCGATCATCCACCACCAGCCCAGGGTCGACAGCGCAGGCGGGATGACCCACGGCACGAGCAGCAGGCCGCGCCACACCCGCTGGTCGCGGCCGCTGATGTTGTGCATCACGTGCGCCAGGATGAAGCCGATCAGCGCCTTGAAGAACACCGCGGTGATCGCGAACAGGCAGCTCTGGAACACGACCAGGTGGAACGTGTCGCTGGTCAGCAGGTATTCGTAGTTGAACAGGCCGATGAACCGGTCCATCTCCCGGCTCAGCATCGACAGGTAGATCGAGTAGAAGAACGGGTAGACGACCAGGCCGGCGATCAGCGCGAACAGCGGCAGGCACATCATCACCGCGATCGTCGAGCGCCGGCGGGCCATGCGGTGCAGGGCGCCGCCGCGTGTCGCCGCCCTGCGGGCCGGCACTCCGCTCGCCGCGGCGCCTGTCGTTCCATCGGCCATGGCCGCTTACTCTCCCCCGGTTGCGCATCGGCATGCGGGGGGCGGCCGGTCGCGTGCCGGCCGCCCCCGCACGAAGGCGTCACATGTTGATGTAGCCGTTGATCTCGCGCTCCGCCCAGTCGAGCACCTCCTTCATGCTCTGCTTGTTCTTCGCCAGTTTCGTGATCATGACGTTGAACGTCGCGTTGCTGTAGATCTGCGTCGCGATATGCGCGGGCGCCGGCGCGGCGGAGACGTTGGTCGTCGCGTCGTGCCACGGCCGCAGCGGGTAGTTGTAGAGCGTGCCGAGCGGCGGCTTCTCGGTTTCCCAGACCTTGAAGTCGTGCATGCTGAGTATGGGCGGAATGTCGTAGCCGGACGACGCGTTGCACAGTTCCTGCACGCGATCGCGCTGCTGCAGCCAGCTCAGCAGCTCCTTCGCCGCGCTCTGGTTCCGGCTGAACTTCCAGACGCCCCAGAAATACGGCAGGTAGGGCACGAACTTGCCCTTCGGCCCGGTCGGGTTCGGGAAGGTCCAGCAATCCTCCGCCACCTTGATGGCGTCGCGCCGTGCCACCCACCAGGCCGAGGGCGGGTTGAAGATCAGCGCGCCCTTGCCGGAAATCAGCGCCCGGTTGTTCGACGCGTCGTTGTAGGAAACCGTATCGTCCGGCAGGCTCGGCACCAGCTTCTGGAAATATTCCAGGCACTCCTTCATCGCGTCCGACTTCACCTTGATGTCGCCCTTGGCGTCCACCAGTTCGCCGCCGAACGCGCGCAGCACGGCGCCGGTCCAGTCCACGCTGTCGGTCGTCTGCCCGAGGCCGAGGCCGTACGGCATGCCGGCCTTCTTGGCCGCCGGCGCCAGCTTCAGCAGCTCGTCATAGGTCCAGGCCGCCGCCGTCGACGCATTCCCCGGTTTCGCCGGATACCATTTCTCGACGTCGACGCCCTGGCTCTTGAAGAAGCTGATGCGCGCGCAGGTCGGCTTGTATTGCGAGCCGATGCTGGTCGGCAGCGCCATCCAGTGGCCTTTGACCTTGGCCAGGTACTCGGCGACCGGGTCCATCGGGCCGTACTGCTTGATCAACCCGCCCACCACGTCGTCCATCGGGGCGAGATGCTGGTGGTAGTGCTGCACGTCCCAGGTCGCGAACGCCATCACGTCGTGGCCGGTGCCGGACAAGGCTTCCGCTGCCTGGGTCAGCGGCAGCTTGCTGTTCGCCGCGCCGGAGCTGAGCAGATCGAGCGTCACGTCGACATGGTTCTTCTTGCCCCACTCGGCGACCAGCTTCTTCATGACCGGATTCGCGGCCGGCACCCAGTGATCCCAGAACGCCAGCTTGAGCGAGCCCGCCGCACTGGCGGTCTGCACATGAACCAAGGGCAGGGCTGCCGCGGCCGCTCCCGCCTTCAGCGCGTCGCGCCGCGTGAGCCGAGGCGACTTTGTCGATGCCTTCATTGAGCCTTTTCCTCCGACTTGTCGGGCGGACCCGACGGACCATTTTCCACGTAGGGCCAAGGCAGCGCGGCGGTTCGCCCGCCTGGCCATTCTGCCGGTTACTCCCGATAAGACAAAATCGGCGTCCCGCCACGACCATCCGTGACGCTGGGACTATAACAGCGGTCAATCCAATGGCAACTGTCGTGCGCGGCTCGCGCGCGTTCTTGCCATCCGGTCTCATGTCGGTGGTGCAGCGCACCCGTCCCGGCGCGACGGCCGGAACGATCGCGAGCGGGCGCGGCGGGCCGGGCGAAGGGTCCATGCCGATTGCACGCCCTCCGGCCCGTCGCGCCCAGCCGTTCGCCGTGTTTCCCGGGCGGGCGCGGGATCCTTTCGTGGGAAAATCGAAATGGCGTGCGGCGGTTGACGATGATGAGCACTATGTCTGCGATGTAGCACTATGATTCTCCAAGCAGTTCTGCACAGATACATCCACCGATTCGCAGCCGGCGGCGACGACTTTTGGCTCTCCCGCGCACTGGGCGGCAAGCCGGTCTCGTTCAACCGAAATGATACCGGCCTCCGCATGCAGGCCACGACGGCTCGCCGCATCCGCTGCAAGCCGAAAATACAACCCGTGCCGAGCACCTCCGTTTGGTCGGGAGTCGAAGCTTCCGGCAAACCCGAGGCGGTTCGCGATCGCCGGGCCCTATGGCTTGGCGAATCCCGGCTTGCCGATCTGGTTCGGAAATTGCGGCACCCGGCGGAACTGCGCGATCGGATAACCCGCCTGGGCAAACCGCGCGAGCATGGCCTGATAGGTCGCGTCATCCATCCGCCGATGCCGCGACAGCACCCAGCCATAGCCCCGCCCCGGATAGCCCACCAGCGCGGTGCCGTAATCCGGCCCGACATATAGGATCAGGTAGGACAGATACACCGGCCAGAAGGGGGACTCGCGCCAATAGGCATTGCCGGTGCCGGGCACCACATAGCCGTGCATCGTGAAGCGCGACGGCTCGGCGGCAAATCCGCCGGCCCGGCCGACATAGACGTCGCGCACCCGACCGCCCGGGAAGCTCACGTCAAAATAGCTGCCGACCTTCCCGGCTTCCGCGAAATACGGGATGTTGGCGATGATGTACCAACGACCGGCGTAGCGCGACAGATCGACATTCGGCGCCAATGCCTGGTGGGTTCTGAACGTCGTGCAGCCACCGAGCGCCAGGATGCACAGCCCCACAACGGCGCAGCGCGCCCGTTGCCGCAATGGAATCATGATAACCTCTCGTATCGAACTTTGGAGCCGTCTTTCGCGTCGAACAGTAAACCGGTCCAGATGCGGTCCGCCGTGTACCAAAGCCGCATCCGCGCCGGCCCGGTGACCGCGAAGCAGCGCGCGGGCAGGCGCGCGCCGGTGGCAGTGAGCAACGGCACGGGGCCGAGCGGCGTGACGCGCGGATGCAGCAGCTTGCCATTCTGCAGGTTGATCCACGGCCCGCGCAGCTCCGCCTCGTTCCAATGCGAGGCCACCACTGCGTCCGCGGGGGCATGGTAGCCGGGCACGCCGGT
>JAGWSV010000059.1 GCA_028869315.1 Rhodospirillales bacterium | reverse complement strand
TGGATGCCGGCGAGGCCGAGGCCGGAGAGGCGCGAGGTCATGCCCGGCAGGAAGTCCGCGACCAGCGTGCGCGAGAGCCCCACCGCCTCGAAATTATAGGCGCCGCGATAGGAGGAGATCACGGAGATGCCCATCTTCGACATCACCTTGAGCAGCCCCTTGTCCACCGCCTTCTTGTAGCGCGTCACTGCCTGCTTCAGCGTGATCGCGCCGAACAAGCCGCGGCGATGCCGGTCGGCGATCGATTCCTGCGCCATGTAGGCGTTGATCGTGGTCGCGCCGACGCCGATCAGCACCGCGAAATAATGCACGTCAAGGCACTCGGCGCTGCGGACATTGAGGCTGGTGAAGGTGCGCAGCGACTGGCGCACCAGATACGTGTGCACCGCGCCGGTCGCGAGGATCATCGGGATCGCCGCGCGCTCCGGGCCGGCATTTTCGTCGGTCAGGATCACATGCGTGCAACCGGCCCGCACGCCTTCCTCGGCCTCGCGGCGGATGCGGTCGAGACCGGCGCGCAGCCCCGCCTCGCCGTCGGCCACCGGGAAGGTCGCATCCACCACGCAGACGGAGCCGCCCATGAAGGCGCGCATCGCCTGAAACTCGGCGGTGGAGAGCACGGGGGATTCGAGCTGCAGCAGGTCGCACTGGCTGGACTCCTCGTCCAGCACGTTGCCGAGATTGCCGAGCCGGGTCTTGAGAGTCATCACCCGCGTCTCACGCAGGCTGTCGATCGGCGGGTTGGTGACCTGGCTGAAGGTCTGGCGGAAGAAATGATGCAGGCCGCGATAGCGATCGGACAGCACGGCGATCGGCGTGTCGTCGCCCATCGAGCCGACCGGCTCCTGCTGGTCCTCCACCATCGGGTGCAGGATCAGCTCCAGCTCTTCCATGGTAAAACCGACCGCGACCTGGCGGCGGCGCAGCGCCTCGCCCTCATGCAGCACGGGTTCGGCCGCGTCGGTCTTCACGATGCGGTCGATCTCGGTGATGCGCTTCACCCAGGCGCCGAAATCCTGCCGCGCGGCGAGCAGGTCGCGCACCTCCTCGTCGCGGTAGAAGCGCGCCGCGTCGAGATCGACGGCGATGGTCTGGCCCGGGCCGACGCGGCCCTTCTCGGCGATCCGCTCCTGATCGAGCTTCACCATCCCGGTCTCGGAGCCGACCACCAGCAGCTTGTCGGTGGTGATGGTGTAGCGCAGCGGACGCAGCCCGTTGCGGTCCAGCCCCGCGATCGCCCAGCGCCCATCGGTCGCGGCGATCGCCGCCGGCCCGTCCCACGGCTCCATCACCGCGTTGCAATAGAGGAACATGTCGCGGTGCGCCCGCCGCATGGTCGCGTCCTGGCCGATCGAGGCGGGGATCATCAGCGCCTTCGCCATCGGCGCGTCGCGCCCGGTGCGGCAGAGCAGCTCGAACACATTGTCGAGCGTCGCGGTGTCGGAGCCGCCGGCCTGCACCACCGGCTTCACATCCTCCATCCACGGCCCGAGCTCCTCGGCCGCGAGACGGGTTTCGTGCGCCTTCATCCAGTTGATGTTGCCGGTGACGGTGTTGATCTCGCCGTTATGCGCCAGCATCCGGAACGGCTGCGCCAGCCGCCAGGTCGGGAAGGTGTTGGTCGAGTAGCGCTGGTGGTAGATCGCGAAGCGGGAAACGAAGCGGGGATCGTTGAGGTCGGGGTAGAATTCGGACAGGTGCTCGGCGAGGAACATCCCCTTGTAGATGATCGAGCGCGACGACAGCGAACAGAAATACAGTTCCGGGATCTGCGCCGCGATCGCCTGCTTCTCGATGCGGCGGCGGATCACGTAGAGGTCGCGTTCGAACGCCTCCTGCTCCGTGTCCTTGGGGTTCCAGAGCATGATCTGCTCGATCTCGGGCCGCGTGGCGTTGGCCTTCTCGCCGATGCAATCCACGTTGATCGGCACCTGGCGCCAGCCATAGATCAGGTAGCCGAAATTCAGGATCTCGGTCTCCACGATCTGCCGGCAGCGCTCCTGCGCGCCGAGATCGGTCTTGGGCAGGAACACCTGGCCGACCGCGATCGGCCCCGGCATCAGCTTGGCGCCGCCGCGCTGCACCGCGTCGGCGAAGAAATCCTGCGGGATCTCGATATGGATCCCCGCGCCGTCGCCGGTCTTGCCGTCGGCGTCCACGGCGCCGCGGTGCCAGACCGCCTTCAGCGCGTCGATGCCGGCCTGCACCACGTCGCGGCGCGACGTGCCGTCCAGCGCGGCGATCAGCCCGACGCCGCAGGAATCATGCTCCTGCGCGGGGTCATAGGTGTGGCGCAGCGCCGCGCGGTTCTTTTCCCAGGCGGCAAGGAACTCCGGGCCGGATTCGATGATGTCGGTCATGGTCCTGTCCTCCGTCGCGCTATTCCGCGGCCGCCGGCAGCGCCTGCTGCTGGGTCACGTAGTCATGGATGCGCTTCGCCGCATCGCGCCCGTCGCGGATCGCCCACACCACCAGGGAGGCGCCGCGAACGATGTCTCCCGCCGCGAACACGCCCGGCAGGCTGGTCATGAAGCTGCGGTGGTTCACGCGCAGGGTGCCCCAGCGGGTCACCTCCAGGCCCGGCTCGCCAAACATCGCCGGCAGATCCTCGGGGTCGAAGCCGAGCGCCTTGATCACGAGATCCGCCTGCACGATGAAGTGGCTGCCGGCGATCGGCTCCACCGACTGCCGGCCGGAACTGTCGGGCAGGCCGAGATGCATGCGCACCGCGCGCACCCCGCTGACCTCGCCGTCGCCCAGGAAGGCTTCCGGCGCAGACAGCCAGACGAATTCCACGCCCTCGTCCTCGGCGTTCTTCACCTCGCGCATGGAGCCGGGCATGTTCGCCCGGTCGCGCCGGTACAGGCACTGCACGGAGGCCGCGCCCTGGCGCACCGCGGTGCGCACGCAATCCATCGCGGTGTCGCCGCCACCGATCACCACCACCCGCTTGCCGGCGGCATTCAGCAGGCCGGAGGCGAAGTCGGGCACGGCGTCGCCCAGATTGTCCCGGTTCGAGGCGATCAGGTAGTCGAGCGCCGGCACGATCCCGCCCAGCCCGGCGCCCGGCCCGCCGATCTCGCGCGGCCGGTACACGCCGGTCGCAACCAGCACCGCCTGGTGCCGCGCCCGCAGCTCCGCGAAGGAAATATCCTGGCCGACCGCGCAGTTCAGCACGAAGCGGATGCCGGAGGCCTCGGCAAGCTCCCGGCGCCGCAGCACGACCTCTTTCTCCAGCTTGAAGTTGGGGATGCCGTAGATCATCAGGCCGCCGGCGCGGTCGTAGCGGTCGTAGATGGTCACCTGGTAGCCGCGCCGGCGCAGCTGCTCGGCGGCGGCCATGCCGCCCGGGCCGGCGCCGATGATGCCGATCGACGCATCAAGCTCCCGCCGGGGCACGATCGGCTTCACCCAGCCGCGCGCGAAGGCGGTGTCGGTGATGTAGCGCTCGACCGCGCCGATGGTCACCGACTCGAAGCCCTTTTCGATGACGCAGTTGCCCTCGCAGAGCCGGTCCTGTGGGCAGATGCGGCCGCAGATCTCGGGAAAATTATTGGTGGCGGAGGAGACTTCGTAAGCTTCCTCCAGCCGTCCCTCGGCGGTCAGCTTCAGCCAGTCGGGGATATTGTTGTGCAGCGGGCAGTGCACGGAACAGAACGGCACGCCGCATTGCGAGCAGCGGCTGGATTGCGCGGCCGCCTCCCGCTCCTGGAAGATGCGGTAGATTTCCTGGAAGTCGTGGCGGCGCTCGCCGACCGCCCGCTTCTCCGGCGTCTGTTGCGGCGTGTTGACGAACCGTAGCATGCGCTCCGGCATTCCCGACCCCCTTTGGCTGGGCATACGGGCACGGATCGCCCGGAGCCGGGGGGCGTCCTACATGATCTCCTTGCGTTTGACCAGAGACAATCGAGAAGTCGTGGCAGCAATATTGCCTTATATTCGGTCCAGGGGCGCCGGGAGGCGATCAGGCCGCTCGGCTGATTGGGTCTGAAAGGACCGTATCGGGCCTTTTTGCAGTCGCTTCCGGCCACACCCGCCGGCCGCCTCCAGGCCGGAACCGCGCCAGATAAGCCGGCACCACCATATCCATCGGCGTGGGCGCGATGCCGAGTTCGGCCAGGCCCGGCATCCCCGCTGCCACGATGTTGTCGCGCCCGAGCATCAGCAGCTGGTCCCGGGTCAGCGGCTTGCCGGGGATCATCTCCCCCAGCCGGGCTTGCAGCCGGGCCAGCCCCATCGGCACGTTGACCAAGGTGCGTCGCCGCCCGGTCCAGGCCAGCACGGCTTCCATCAGCTCGCGGAAGCTCCGCACCTCCGGCCCGCCCAGCTCGTAGATGGTACCGCCGGCCTCCGGCCGTTCCAGCGCGGCCAGGATCGCATCGGCGACATCGCCGGCATAGACCGGCTGAAACTTCGTCGCCCCGGCGATCACCGGCATGAACGGCAGCAGCCGGGCCAGGCCGGCGAAGCGGTTGAAGAACGCATCTTCCGGCCCGAACACCAGTGAGGGGCGCAGGATGGCGGCGGCGGGGAAGGCCTGCCGCACGGCCAGCTCCCCCGCGGCCTTGCTGCGGCCGTAGCCGCTCGGGCTCGCCGGATCGGCGCCGATCGCCGAGACCTGCACCAGCCGCGCGACCCCGCCGGCAGCGGCCAGCCGCGCCACCCGGCCGGCGCCTTCGGCATGCACGCGGTCGAAGTCGCCCGCGCGCTGCTCGGCCAGGATGCCGACCAGGTTCACCGCCCAATGGGCGCCGTCCAGCGCGCGCTGGACCAGCGCCTCATCCGTGATCGGCGTGAACAGGGGCACGATCTGCCCGACCGCGCCCATCGGCTTGAGGAACCCGGCGGCCACCGTGTCGCGCACCGCGACGCGGACGATGAAGCCGCGGCGGGCCAGCCGTTGCACCACGTAGCGACCGACGAAGCCGGAACCGCCGAACACCGTCGCGATCTTGCGCGTTGCCATTGCGGGTCTGTCCTGCACTGTTGCGCCGCCTTGATAGGTGCGCCGGACGGGATGCTCAAGACGCGAAGCTGCGGACGGGCCGCAAAACGGGCTTTGACCTTGGCCAGCCGGAGACCTATCACCGCGCCGTCGGCGGGGCATCGCACCCCCGTTCCGCCGCTGGGGCGTCGCCAAGTGGTAAGGCAACGGATTTTGATTCCGTCATGCGGAGGTTCGAATCCTCCCGCCCCAGCCAGTCACCCGCCCGGCCCTTCTGCCGCCGGCTGTCAGGCCGCTGCACTGCGGGCGGCGCCGCGCCCGGGCCGACCGCAAAAGCGCGGATCGGCTCCGACAGGGACCGCTTCGCTGCCGCCACCCGCTCGGGCGGCGCGCAGCGGTTAGCCGGGCGTACGCATCGCATCGGCGAGGTCGCGCAGAAGCCGTACCGCCTCCCCCATGCGCTGGGCCTGGGCGCCGATTTCCTGCAGCGCGATCCTCATCTGGCGCGCGTCCCCGCCCGACGAGACGCGCGACGCCGCGCCATAGGCGCCGATCGCCGTTAGCGGCTCGCTCAGGCTGTGGATCAGGCCGGCGAGCACATCCGCGCAATGACTGGACTCCGCGTTGCCGTCCGGGGCCAGCCTTGCGTGTATTTCGGTGACCATTCCCCGTTCCGCCTCGCATTTTCTATTGAGATACCAATGGCTTGCAACCATGACCGCGCGCCCGCAGGAACCGCGCTGGATCAGCCCGCCACTCCAGCGCCGATGGGCGACCAGGGTCGCCTCGATGTCCGGCAGCGCGCTGGGGAAGCGGGTGCGGAGCAGGTGGTGCGCGGTGGCGCCGATCGCCTGGTCACGCGAAAATCCATACAGACGTTCCATTTCCACTGACCACTGAAGGATGCGGCCATCCAGGCTACGGATCAGCGTCGCCGGCGCCTCCCGCAGGCGCTCTGACACGAGCAGGTCCATGGTTTCTTGCCCCGGCTTGAAAGTTTGACTGCGGCAGGCGAGACGCGCAGGCGGCCTTCGTGCGGCACCAGCGTTCATTCTCTCATCTTCTGCGGCCGAGGGACCTCGGCAAGACCTGTAATTATTGACAGGTTGCACACGGATATTGATGGTTTACGCACCGCTGGTCGATGCGCCTGACCGCGACCGCCGCCGACCCGGCGACGACCAGGGTCCAGCCGCAGACATCATGCCGCCGTCAGTCGGCTGCGATCCCGGCCGGGTTCCGAACTTCCAGCCACCTTCCGCGGGCGCGATACTGGCTGTGCGCGGCCCATCCCTGCGTGACAGGAGCCGCGACCTCGGTCACGGTCGCCCCGCCCGGGGGGCCGTCCGGCGATCATGGCGGCGGAAGCCACCGCTTATGGTGACTCGTGCTGCGCTGGCGCGGCTCTCGAAGCCCCTTTGCGCCGCCGTCGGGGTGCGCCATCGGCCCCTGAGGGCGGCCTGTCGCCGGCAGCGGCGTGCTCGCGCGCCGGAGGAACAGTGCCGTCCCCGTGCCGCGGCGCCCGCTGCTTGCGCGTCCGTGCCAGGGGTGACGATGCCGGGGATGACGATGCGGGGAGCGGCGATGCCCGAGGCGACGATGACCCGGGGGACGATGATCGGGGCGACGATGACCGGACGGGCGTTCCGAGGGCGCCCGCTGGCGCCGCGTCCGCGCGGCGGCGCGGCTTGGCGGGCTTGCCGCCCGACGGCCGCTTCCGGGGCTGCGCGAGGGCATTGCGCTTGCGCCGCTTGCCGCGCCTGGCGGGCCCGGGCTGCCAGGGACGATAGGGCCAGAGCACCGCGGCGGCCATCGCGCCCGCCGCGACCAGCGCCCAGAGCGGGTGGGCGCGCAGCAGCATCCACACATAGATCGCGGCGATCCGCAGCACCGCCGCGGTGTCCAGGATCATCGCGGCAAGAAAGACGACGGCCGCCAGAATCGGGACAATACGACGCATGCGGCCCCAAGGTGGCGTGCCGGCGGGGGTGGAGGCAATAGGGGGTCTTTGACCTGTGTCATATCCTTGCGCCGTCGGATCGGGCAGGGGTTTCGCACTGGAAGCCCGACCGCAGGAGCGGCGCGATGCGTCTCACCCGGATGGCCGTTGCGCGCGCCGTGCTGGCGATGACGGGGCTGATCGTGGCGGGCTGCGTCGCGCCCTCTCCCCCGCCGCCGCCAAGGCCGCCCGCTGCCGCCGCCTGCGCGACCTGCCCGTCGCCGGCGGTGATCGCGCAACAGGTGGCGCTGCTGCGCCAGGCGCTTGCCGCGTCGGTGCCGCAGCACGGCTGGCAGGCGCCTGCACGCGACGCCGCCTGGATCACCCTGGCCCGCGATGCGCTGGCGGCGGCGCGGATAGCGCTGCACCGGCCGCAACTCGTCGCCGTGGTCGATCGCGATCCTGCGGTCCAGCGACTGGCGATCCTGCTGGCCGATCCGTACGGCCCCTGGCGCGTGATCGGCGGCAGCAAGGTTTCCACCGGGCAGGCCGGACGGCGGGGCTACTTCATCACCCCGACCGGCGTGTTCGTGCATAACGGCAAGATTCTCGACTACCGGGCGCTCGGCACGTTCAACGAAAACCACATTCGCGGGCTGGGTCTGAAAGGCATGCGGGTGTGGGATTTCGGCTGGCAGACGGCCCGGAAAGGCTGGCAATCGGACGACGAGACCGGGGAGATCCGCCTGCTCCTGCACGCCACCGACCCGGACTACCTGGAGCCCCGGCTGGGCCGGCCGGCGTCGAAAGGCTGCATCCGCGTCCCTGCGGGGATGAACCGGTTCCTCGACCTCCATGGCGTGCTGGATCGCGAGTATGAGGTTTTGGCGCGGTCAGATCCCGCCTTTGCGGCCGTATTGGCGCCGGACCGCAGCCCGACGCCGCTGGCTGGGGACAAGCTGGTGGTGGTGGACTCAGCCGACCCGATCCTGGCAGGGCGGACCCCAAGTGCCGCACGCTGAACCGGGCCGACGGGTTCAGCCATGCGCCGCATGAGGCGGTGCCGTTCGGATCCAGGATGCGCAAAGGCGGGGGACCGGACCGAGCGAACGCCCGGGGTGCCTGGCGGGCACCCCGGGCGGGCAACCGGGTCGATGGGCCTCAGCGACCACCGCCACCGCCACCGCCACCTCCTGCCCCGCTGCCGCCACCTGTTCCGCCAGGGCCACCGTGCCCGCTGCCGCCCCGACCTTGGCCGGCCCCGATCCGGTCGTGCGCCATGTCGCGATCCTGAGTCCGATCACGATCCTGGTCTGGATCATGCGTCATGTCGCGATCCTGGGTCTTGTCCCGGTCCCGGTCCTGGTCCTGAGCACGGGCGGGCACGCCGGCAAGCACCAGCCCGCCGCCAATGCCCAACAGGCCGCCCAGTCCGGCGACCACATGGCGCCGGGAGACGGCGCCGCTTCTGCGCGAAAACGGGATCATCACGGAAACTCCTTGGCTGTCTGGCAGACCTATCGCCAGCCCGGATGGTCTCGCCGTGTTGCGGCGGCAGATCATTGATCTTCATCAATCTTTGGCGATGTACCGGCGCGCCCGACGCCCCGCCCGGTTGTCCGGTTTCCGTGCAGCAGGTCTGACCGCGCCGCGATGGACCTCTCCGCCCCCCTCCCGTAGCCTGACCGGGAACGTTGAGGAGACGCGCGGATGCCCATCGAACTCGCCGAAGAACATCGCATGCTGGCCGACATGGTCGCCAAGTTCGTCGATCGCGAGCTGATGCCGCTGGAAAAATCGGTGCTGGCGCGTGAGGCGGCCGGGCAGAAGTTCGGCCTGACGCCCGAGGAGGAAGCCCCCCTGCTCGCCAGATGCAAGGAGCTGGGACTCTGGGCGCTCGATGTGCCGGAGGAGCTGGGCGGCGCCAACCTTCCGACCGTCGCGCTGATGCCGATCAACGAGGAACTGGGCCGCACCGTCACGCCCTTCACCTTCCCGCCCGACAGCCCGAACCTGCACATGCTGCTCGCAGTCGCGAGCCCGGAGCAGCGGGAGAAATACCTGAAGCCCTACGCGGACGGCACCGCCGTGTCCGCCATCGCGATTTCCGAGCCGGGAGCCGGCGGCGATCCCGCCGGCATGACGACCCGGGCGGTGCAGGACGGCGGCGACTGGGTGATCAACGGCCGCAAGATCTGGGTCTCGCGGGTGCCGGCGGCCGACTTCATCATCGTCATGGCCCGCACCGGCGAAGGCAAGCGCCACGAAGGGGTCAGCGCCTTCATCGTCGAGCGCGGCACCAAAGGCTTCGTCATCGAGCGCGAGATCGCCATGATCGGCGGCCGGCGCACCTACGAGCTCGTGTTCGAGGACTGCCGCGTCCCCGCCGGCCAGCTGCTGGGCCAGTTGGGCCATGGCTTCGCGCCGATGCAGCTGCGCCTGACCGTGCGGCGCCTGCAGATGGGCGCCTGGTGCCTCGGCATCGCGCGGCGCGCGCTGGAGATGATGTGCGAGCAGGCGAAGAACCGGGTGACGTTCGGCGCCAAGCTGTCGGATCGCCAGGCGATCCAGTGGTGGGTGGCGGAAGCGGCGACGCAGATCCATGCCTGCCGGCTGATGGTGATGGACGCCGCCGCCAAGCACGACGCCGGGCAGGACGTGCGCACCGAGGCTTCCATGATCAAGGTTTTCGCCACCGAAATGGCCGGCAGCGTCACCGACCATGCGATGCAGACCTTCGGCGCGATGGGCATGACGAAGGAACTGCCCTTGCAACTTCTGGCCCAGCAGGTGCGGGTGATGCGGGTCTACGAAGGACCGAGCGAGGTGCACCGCATGGTCATCGCGCGGCGGATCCTGAACGACCGGCGATAGTCACGGGCGCCGCGTGCCGCGGCCTTGCGCCGCGCCGGTTCCCGGCCGAGCATCGCGCGCCACCGTCCGCCTTCCGTGCGGGAGGCCGGAGCGGATGCGACGCAGGGGAGCAACGGTCCGATGCAGGCCGCGGAAGAATTCGACTACGTGATCGTCGGCGCCGGCTCGGCCGGCTGCGTGCTGGCCAGCCGGCTGACCGAAAACCCGAAGACCCGGGTTCTGCTGCTGGAAGCCGGCGGGCAGGACCGGAACCTGTGGATCCATATTCCGGCCGGGTTCTTCCGCAACATCCTGCATCCCAAGCTGACCTGGGTGTTCGAGACCGAACCGGTTCCCACCCTGGACAACCGGCGCGTCCCCTGGCCGCGCGGGCGCGTGCTGGGCGGGTCGAGCTCGATCAACGGGCTGATCTACATCCGCGGGCAGAAGCAGGATTTCGACCTGTGGCGGCAGCTCGGCTGCACCGGCTGGTCCTATGACGACGTGCTGCCCTATTTCCGCAAGGCGGAGCGCCAGGAGCGCGGCGCCAGTGAGTATCACGGGGCGGACGGCCCGCTCGCGGTCTCCGACCTGCGGTCCCGCCACGAGCTGAACGACGCATTCATCGCCGGCGCGCAGGAATGCGGCATTCCGTTCAACCCCGACTTCAACGGGGCGGAACAGGAAGGCGTCGGGCCGTTGCAGGTCACGGTGCGGGGGCGCCGGCGGAGCAGCGCGGCGGCGGCGTATCTGCGCCCGGCGCTGCGGCGGCCCAACCTGAAGGTGGAAACCGGGGCGCTGGCGCATCGCATCCTGTTCGACGGGCGGCGCGCCGTCGGCGTGGAATTTTCCCAGGCGGGGGAGCTGCGGAAGGCGCGGGCGCGCGGCGAGGTCCTGCTGGCGGGCGGGACCATCAACTCGCCGCAGCTGCTGCAACTGTCGGGGATCGGTCCGGGCGCGCTGCTGCAGGAACACGGCATTCCGATGGTGCAGGACCTTCCGGGCGTGGGCGAGAACCTGCAGGATCACATCAGCGGCCGGATCGTCTATCGGACCCGGCACGCCAACACCTACAACGAGGTGGCGCACAGCCTGCTCCGCCAGGCGATCGCCGGCGCGCAATACGTGTTCGCGGCCACCGGTCCGCTGATGACCGGCGCCAGCCCGATCGGGATGTTCGTGCGCACCCGGCCCGAGCTCGACTCTCCCGACGTGCAGTACCAGTTCCTTGCCGGCAGCCTGGAGCGCGTCGGCGGGTCGATGCACCCGTTTTCCGCCTGCTCGGCCGTCACTATCCCGTGCCGGCCGGAAAGCCGCGGGTGGCTGCGCATCCGCTCCGCCGATCCGGCGGTGCATCCGGCGATCCAGCCGAACTACCTCGCCACCCAGGGCGACCGCGACACGATGGTGGCAGGGCTGCGGGTGCTGCGCCGGGTATTCCAAAGCCCGGCGATGCAGCGCCTGGTCACCGAGGAATACCTGCCGGGCCCCGCCGCGGAGACGGACGCGGACTTCCTGGCGCATGTGCGGGCAACCGGCGGGACGACCTACCACCCCACCAGCAGCTGCACCATGGGCGCGCATCCCACCGCGGTGGTGGACCCCTCGTTGCGCGTGCGCGGCGTCGAGCGGCTGCGGGTGATCGACGCGTCGGTGATGCCGACGGTGATTTCCGGCAACACCAACGCGGCGACGATCATGATCGGGGAGAAAGGGGCCGAACTGGTGGCGCGGGACGCCGCCGGGTAGTCCCGCCCGGTCCCACCGGGTCGTTCACGCCTTCGTGCAAGCGGCGGCTCATGACGGCATGCGCCTTATCTTCGCCGGCGCGCCGCTTACCTGAACACCCATGGCGACGAGGCCAGCGGTACCCGGCAGGGTACCACGATGAAACTTGCGGCCTTGCTGTTGGGCGTAGAGGACGCTGCGGTCGATCCGCCGCACGGCGTCGTCGGGTGTCCCTCCTGCGGCCGGATTCAGGAGCTGCCGCGATCCGCGGGGCATGGCACGGTCCATTGCCTTCGTTGCGATCATCCGCTGGAACGCACCGCCGGGCGGGCCAGCGCGGCGGCGCTTGCCTGTGCGCTGACGACTTTCGTGCTTCTGTTCCCGGCCAACCTGTTGCCGTTGCTCCGCGTCTCGATCCTGGGCGTGGTCAACCGCAGCGTGATCGCCTCCGGCGTTGCGGGGATCTGGCACCAGGGCTGGCCCGCGGTCGCCGGTGTCGTTGGGCTTGAAATCGTCGTCCTGCCGTTCCTGCGCTTCGGCCTGTTGTCGGCGGTCCTGATCGCGGTGCGCGCGGGCCTCCGGGCCGCCTGGATCGGCCCGGCGTTCCGGATTTCCGAGGCGCTCGATCAGTGGGCCATGATGGACGTATTCCTGTTCGGCTGCGCGGTCGGCTATTCGCGCGTCGCGCCGTTCCTGCCGATCACCATCGGCGCCGGCGGCTGGTGCGTCATCGCCGCCGCGTTGCTGACCCTGGTCACCCGCGCATCGCTGGAGCGGCGGGCGATCTGGCGGGCAATCCGGCCGGACGCGGCGTTTCCGCCCGCCACCGCGCTGGCCTGCGCCAGTTGCGATCTCGTCGTCGCGAACGCGCAGGCGGGCACGCGCTGTCCGCGCTGCCGCGCGCGTCTGTTCGGCCACCGGCCGCTTGCGACGATGCGCGCCCTGGCCATGACCCTGGCGGCGTTCGTCTGCTACCCGATCGCGTACGTGTACCCGATGGAGTACAGCGAGCGGCTGGGCGTGCCGCACGGCTATACGATCATGACCGGGGTGTTCAAGCTGCTGGACGCGGGCCTGTGGTTCTTCGCCATCGTGATATTCGTTGCGAGCGTGATGATCCCGCTGCTCAAGCTGTTCGTTCTGTCCTGGTGCGGATTGTCGATCCACGCAGCTTCGTCGCGGCGGTTGCGGAGCAAGACCGCGCTCACGCGGCTGACGCGGGAGATCGGCCGCTGGTCCCATATCGACGTGTTCACGGTCGCCGTTTTTCTCCCGTTGATGCACCTGCCCGACTATCTGCGCGTCGTCGTCGGCCGCGGGTTGCCCGCGTTCCTTGCGGTGGTGGTGCTGACCATGATCGCCGCCGACCTGTTCGATTCGCGAACGCTCTGGATCACGGACGACCGATGAGCCGGCAGGATAACCAAAGCCCGCCGCACGCGGGTCGCGACGGCGCCAGCCGCGGGAGCCCCAGGCCGACCGCGGTGTTCCGGCCGTCGCGCTGGCCTGGGCTGATCTGGGTGGTCCCGCTGACCGCTTTGGCGATCGTGCTGTGGCTCGGCGTGCAGGCCTATCTCCGGCTGGGTCCGACGGTGACGGTCAGCTTCGCCACCACCGGCGGCATCCAGGCGGGGCAGACCAAGGTCGCGTATCGCGGCGTCACCGTGGGCCACGTCGTCTCTGTCCGAATGTCGAAGTCGCTGCGCACCATGGTCGCCACGCTTTCCTTCGCCGATACGATGAAGGGGCATCTCGGACGCGGCACCCGTTTCTGGATCGCCGGCAAAACCGTCCACGTCACCAACCTGTCCTCGCTGAAAGCGTTGATCGCCGGCCCGCATATCGTGATCTCGCCGCAGTCGGGGGCGATGGTGCGGCATTTCGTCGCGTTGGCGCGCCCGCCGGTGCTGAAGAACGGGGCCGAGGGCGAAACCCTGACCCTGCGGACTGCCGATCCGGGCAATCTCAGCCGCGGCGCGCCGATCACCTTGCATCACTACAAGGTGGGCGAAGTGCTCAGCATCCGGATGGCGCCGGGCGGGACGCAGTTCGACGTCTATGCGTTCGTCGCCAGGAAATACGAGCACCTGATCAACACCCGCAGCCGGTTCTGGAGCGCGGGCGCAATCCGCATGGACCTGGGCGGCGGCGGCCCCTCCCTCCATCTGCAATCCGTGCCCGCGCTGCTCACCGGCGCGATCGACGTGGCAACGCCGGGGCCGGGTTCGGCGACGCAGAACGGCACCGCCTTCACGCTCTATTCCAGTGCCGCCGCCGCCCGTGCCGCGCCCGGCCCGCATGCCGTGGCGTATCGCGTCCTGCTTCCCGGCGGTCCGCACGGGCTGGCCGCGGGGGCGAAAGTGACCTTGGAAGGCGAGCCGGCCGGCGTCGTTACCGCGGTGCGGGCCGTGTACGACCCGACCGCGAAGCAGATCACGACGCACGCGCGGATCGCGCTCGAGCCGCGCCTGATCCCCCGGGCCGCCGGACATCCGTGGCATCTCGACGATCCCGCGCCGCAGATGAACGCCATGTTGCGCAGCTTGATCGCGCAGGGCCTGCGGGCCCGGCGGGCCAGCGCGGTGCCGGTGCTCGGCGGCGAGCTGATCGCGCTCGACCTTGTTGCACATGTGGCGCCGGCGGCGCTCGGGGCCGGTGCGGCGCCGCTGATTCCCGCGGTGGGCGGCGCCGGGTCCGGCCAGATCCTGGCCCGCCTGAGCAGCATCCTCGCCGAGATCAAGGCGCTGCCGTTGCCCCAGATCGCGCACGACATCGATGCCGCAACGCAACGCCTCGCGGCGCTCAGCGCCTCTCCGGGCACGACCCGGACCCTGGCGCAGCTGGACGACGTGGTTGCCCGCCTGGATGCGATCACCGCGCGCACCGACAAAAGTTGGCCGACGATACTGGCCGAGGTTTCCCGCAGCGCGCGCGAGGCGGGAGCGGCCCTGCAAGCGACCCGGTCGCTGCTGTCGCAGCGGGGCGGCGCCGCGAGCGGGCCGGAATCGGCGACCTTGCCGCAAGCGCTCTATGAGCTCACGCGGGCGGCCCGATCGCTGCGGGCGCTGTCGGATTATCTGTCCGGCCACCCGAGCGCGGTCATCACCGGGAGGGGACGATGACGCGCCGCCTGGCCGCATGCGCGATCATGCTGCTGCTGGCCGGCTGTGCGAGCGCGCCAACGACATACCTCACCCTTGCCCCGGTGCCGGGCGAGACCGTCCCGGGAACCGGCGTGGTTGCGGTGGCGCCGGTGCAGATGCCGCCGGCGCTGGACCGGTTGCGCCTGACCCGCGCGGGCGGGCCGGAGGTCATCCATGTCGCGCCCCACACGCGATGGGTGGCACCGCTGGGCGGCATGATCCGGCGCGTGCTGGCCCGGGACCTGGCGCAACGGCTGCCGGACGCGGCCGTGCGGATGCCCGGCGATCCGCTTCCCCCTGGCCGGCTGCGGCTGGTGCGGGTGAACCTGCTGCGCTTCATGCCGGTGACCGGAAGCGCCGTCCCGGCCCATGTGGTGCTGGACGCGGACTGGGAGGAGGCGACGCGCCGCGCCGGGCATCGCCTGGTCAAGGGACGCACGACCCAGGGGCGGGCGCGATGGGTGGTGCCCGCCGGCGCCGGCGGGCCCGCGCAGGCCGCGGCGATGAGCACGGCGCTCGGGCGGCTGGCCGACCGGATCGCCGCCACGCTGGGGCACCTGTCACGGCCGGCCCACCGTCCCGCCAAACGAGGACCGGCTGCGGTTGAAAGATACGGCCCGCGCGTCGTCCGGCCCGGCGGGGTTTAGGGCCCGTTCGACACCTATCGAATCGATCAGCGATGTCGAACGGGCCCTAGTACCCACTATCGCTGAAGCGTGAGTCGTGATTCTACGGCGGGATGCGAAGCATCCCTGCGGCGACGCCGATCACCCTGACAGCGGACGAGCGCACCGCGCTGGAAGCACTGGCCCATGCGCGC
>JAGWSV010000058.1 GCA_028869315.1 Rhodospirillales bacterium | reverse complement strand
GGCCGCCGGCCTGGTGGCGCGGCTCCCGCCCGCGCGGCGCGCGCGCTCGCCGACGGGGCGCCGCCGGCCGCCGATGTCGGGTAACGCATCGTCGGCAGGCAAGTGCGTCGGCACGCCGACAAGGATGCCGATCAAAAGCAAAACCTCCGGACCGGTTCGACACCGCTGATCGATTCGACAGGTGTCGAACGGACCCCAAGGGAAACCCGGCGTTCAGGCGGCGTTCACGAGCGGCTTCGATGCCGTTCCGACACGGCGGCAGCTTCGGCCCATGCCCGGCGGCGATGTCCGCGGCCGCCGCCATGAACGTCCGTTGCGGTTAACCACCCGGCAAGGATTTCACGCCAAGCTGCGTGACGTTCACCGGGAGAGACAAATGACGGTTCTGGAGATGGGGGCGCCCCCGCGCCGGGCGAACGTGGTCCGCGGGGTCGCGACCGAGCTATGCCCCGCCGTTCTTGGCCTTCCATCGCGCCCCGGTTTCGTGCCGCCAAGCGACCACCGACTGAGCGAAGCCGGTCGCTCGCTGTGGGACCGGCTTCGCCTTTCCTGGACCGATCCTCAGCTGCGGCAGGACCTGCTGGTCAGACAAACGCGCGGCGATGCAACTTCCCCTGCCGGCGCGGCCGGGTTCGGCGCCGGACCCGGTCCGATCAACGGGCACCTTCGCGGAACAGGATGACCCGCACGGTGGAAACCAGGATCAACAGGTCGAGCAGGAGACCGTGGTATTTGAGATAATACAGGTCATAGGACAGTTTTTCCCGCGCATCCTCGACCGAGGCTCCGTAGGGGTAGTTGACCTGCGCCCAGCCGGTGATGCCAGGCTTCACATGCGCCCGCTCGTGGTAGAAGGGAATGACGGCGGCCAATTGCTCGACGAAATGCGGACGCTCGGGGCGGGGACCGACGAGGCTCATCTCGCCGCGCAGCACGTTGACCAATTGTGGCAGTTCGTCGATGCGGGTGGAGCGGATGAAGCGGCCGACCCGGGTCACGCGGTCATCCCGCCGGGCCGCCCAACGCGGTGTCCCGCCGGATTCCGCGTCCGCGCGCATGCTGCGGAATTTTAGCAGGGTGAACGGCTTGCCGTGCAGCCCGACCCGAAGCTGGCGGTAGAACAGCGGGCCTTGGCTGTCGAGTTTCACCGCCAGGGCAACCGCGAGCATCAGCGGAAAAGTCAGGGTCAGCAGGACCACGCTGACCAGAACATCCAGCAGTCGTTTGGCCGCCGTACCGAACGGGCCGTCGGTGAACCCATCGCCGCTCAGGAACCATTGCCGGTCGATCCGGTCCAGGTTCACGCGGCCAAGGCACTGCTCCCAGAAGCTGGCTTCGCCGAACATCCGCGCGCCGTGCATCCGCCCCGCGCGCAACGGTTCAAGGGTGGCAGACGGGTCATCGGAGGTGTCGCCGGACGGTGCCGCACGGTCGGCGAGCAGGATGGCCCACACATGATCGCGCCGAAGCGTGGCGGGCAGGAAACGCTCGGGCCCGGTCGGTTCGGCAGCATTCGCAACGACGAAGTCGAACCGGCGCGGCGCATGCAGGCGTGCGTGGTCGCGCACCGCCGCCGCCTCGGGGCCGACGACGAGAATCCGGCGGACCAGGGCACGCCGTGCCAGCGCGCCGCGCAGGAGAAGCCGGATCGCGGTCACGAAGGCGAGCCAGATGACCAGGACTTTGACCAGCCAGACGGCGTAGACCTTGCTCAGGCCCATCGAGAAATGGCCGCCGACCAGGAGCGCCACCGGGAAGGCCAGGATCGCGGCGACCGCGGCATTGAGCAGCAGGCGTCGGCGCTCGAGGCAGATTTCCGTGCGATAGAGGCCGATGACCATTCCCGAAGCGCCGAGGATGGCCGCAAGCACGAGGGCATGCGGCAGCACGCCGAAATCGGCGGGGAAATCGGGCGCCGGGCGATCGATATGCCAGGGTCCGGCCAGGATCATGTAGATGCCGGCGCAGGACAGCAACAACTCGGCCAGCCAGAGAGCCGCCATTTCGACCGGCACGTAGCGGCTGACGAAGCGGGTCACGACAAGCCTCCGTCAGAGACGCGTGCCATCCGGCCTATCGGTCCCACCACACGCATGATGCCAACCGGGGCAAGCCGGCGGGCCGGGAGACGTCGCACGGACAGCACGGGAAAGATCACGATTGGCCTGACCGGCTGTTCCATTACGGCGCTCATCGATGACTGCACTGTCTGCAACAAGCCCTCGGGAGAGTATACAAAAGTGCTACAAGTGCAAGCATTTTTTACGCTTGATTCACGCGCCGGAGTGGATCAAAAGGGGGGTCTTGCAGGTCCTCCAGGGAATGGTTCGGCATGAACTGGCAAGGTGCTGTGCCTGGCCAGGCGGGCAGATGGTCCGCCGGTAAAGTGGTCGCTGGTTGAGCCGCAGCGGACAATCATGGTAGCGAAGCTTTGGGGCGGCGGCCCGCAAACCGCAGCGCATCCCGGGGACGCGGTGGCCAGCCCTCGCATGCCGGGTGCCATCAGGCGTGTAGCTCAGTGGCAGAGCGCTGCCTTTACATGGCAGAGGCGGGGGTTCAACTCCTTCCGCGCCTACCAGCCCTTCCATCGGTTATCCAGACTCTCGATCGCAGCCGTTTCCGGGAACAGAACCGCCGTGTCCAGGTCGCTCGCCACCTTTCTCTGCCTCTTGTTCGGCGTCGGTCTGCTGTCCGGTTGTGCGGGCTCTCCTGGCCCCACCGCAGCGATGCGGGCGGCCGCGAAGACGGCGCCGGGGGAATATGTCATCGGCTCCGGCGACACGCTGAGCGTGTTCGTCTACCAGGCGCCCGAACTCAGCGAGGGGGGGGTGGCGGTGCGCCCGGATGGCAGGATTTCCATCCCGCTGGTCCAGGACATTCGCGCCGCCGGACTGACCGCGCCGGAGCTGGCGAAGCGAATCGAAGGGCGGTTGAAGAAATACGTGAAGGATCCCAACGTCACCGTGATCGTGCGCAGCTTCGTCGGCCCGTTCGACCGCCAGGTGCGGGTCATCGGCCAGGCGGCGCAGCCCGAGGCGATTCCCTATCGTGACGGCATGTCGCTGCTGGATGTCATGATCGCGACCAAGGGCCTGACCAAGTTCGCCGCCGGCAACCGGGCCTTCGTGATCCGCCGCCTGCCGGGCGGCAAGGAAGAAAAAATTCACGTCCGTCTGGACAGTCTTCTGAACGGTGGCGACATGAGCCAGAACATCCAGATGCGCCCGGGCGATACGCTCGTGATCCCCGAAACCTGGTTCTGATCCGCGAGGAGAGAGCGGATGGGATTCCTGCGCGCGCTCCTCGAGCGGCACATCAAGGCGGCGTGGCGCCGGCGCTGGATCGGCGTGGCCGCGGCCTGGGCGGTCTGCCTCGCCGGGTGGTTCATGGTCTCGACCATCAAGAACCAGTACGAGGTCCGGTCGGAGCTTTATGTCGACACCAACGCGATCCTGACGCCCCTGCTGTCGGGGATCGCGGTGAATACCTCTCCGGCCGGCCAGCTCGACATGCTGCAGCGCACATTGTTGAGCCGGCCGAACATGGAGGCGCTGATCGCGAAGACCGATCTCGACCTCACGGTCAACGGGCCCGGTGCGCGGGACGCGCTGATCGCCGGCCTCCAGCACGGGATCCGGCTGGGCCAGGAAGGGGCGAACCTGTTCACCATCACCTATCGCAATGCGCGCCCGCAGGAGGCGCTGAGCGTGGTGCAGACCCTGCTGTCGATCTTCATCGAGCGCGCGACCGGCTCGAACCACCGCCAGATGGAGAATGCGCGGCGCTTCCTCGAGCATCAGATCGCCTCCTACGAGCAGCAATTGCGGGCGGTCGAGCGGCGCCAGGCGGAGTTCCGTTCGAAATACATGGGGGTGTTCATCCCCGGCGGCGGCGGCGTGAACGCGGCGCTCGACAAGCTGCGCGGCGAGGTGCGCACGCTGGAGGCCGCGCTGCAGGATCAGCTGCTGGTGGCCAAGACCCTGCAAGGGGAGCTGAGCGGCACGAAGCAGATGCTGGTCGCGGAAGATCTCGGCAACGGGGGCGCGGCGCCGACCCCGCTGGGTCAACTGGAGCAGAAGCTGCGGTTGATGCAGCTCCAGTATACCGACGCGTTCCCCGGCGTGGTCGCGCTCAAGCAGCAGATCGCCGCCATGAAGAGCGAGCTTGCCGCGGGCATGGCCGGCGCCAACGCCGACGGCGGCAAGGGCAAGGGGGAGAAGGGCGCGGGGGGGGGAGGCGCTCTGGGCACGCGGTCGGTGCCGAACCCGGTTTACGATCAGGTCAAGGTCAAGCTGGTTCTGGTGCAGGGGCAGATCAGCGGCACCCAGCGCAAGCTGGCCACCCTCAAGAACGAGATCGGGCAGCTCGAGCAACTGCAGAAGCAGGAGCCGAATCTCGTCACCGAATATGACAGCATGCAGCGCAATTACGGCGTGTTGCGCCGCGACTACGACATGCTCGTCGGCCGGCTGCAGTCGGCCAACATCGCCGAGGCCGCGGATACCCAGGCCAACAAGGTTCAGATCCAGGTCGTCGATCCGCCGGTGCTGCCGGTTCTGCCGGTCGCGCCGAACCGGCTGCTGCTGGTGACGGGCGTGCTGGTCGTCGGCCTGGGATCCGGGCTGGCCTTGCCGTTGCTGCTTGCCCAGCTCGACCGGTCATTCTCGATGGTCGATGACCTGCGTGTGCTTGGCTTGCCGGTGCTGGGCGGCATCTCGCTGCTGGGGGCCAAGCGCCTCCACTATAGGCTTCTGCGGGTCGGGTTGCCGGTCGGGGTGGCCTTCGGGGCGCTGGTCGCCGTCTATGGCGGGCTTGTCCTCCACATCCTGCACCACGCGGTGATCTGATGGGCCCGCGCGAGAAGCTGCATCTGATCGAGCGGGCGGCCGAGCAGTTGCTTCGAACCGGCGGGGCGCCGTCGGGCCTTGGGATACCCGCCGGACGGCCGGCGGATGCCGACGCGCCGACGGCAGCGCCCGCGCCGGTTTCGGCGCCGGGCGCGCGTGCGGATGTGGCGGATGGCGGGGCGCCGGCTGCTGCGGCCGGCCCCGATGGCGGCGCCCCCATCGCCGCATCGCCCGTCGGCGCCCCTCCGGCGCCGGCCGTCCCGCGCCGGGTGCTCGACGCCGCGCAGCTGCTGGCGGCCGGACTGGCGGAGGGCGGCGGGCACAGCCGGATCGCGGAAGAATTCCGTCTCGTCCAGCACCAGATTTTGCGCGTCGCCTTTGGTTCCGACAGCGATGCGGGCGTTTCCAACCTCCTGATGGTGACGAGCGCCCGCCCGAACGAAGGCAAGACCTTCACGGCGCTCAACCTGGCAGCAAGCATCGCCCGGCGCGGCGATCACCGCGTGATGTTGGTCGATGCCGATGCCAAGCACGGTTCGCTGACCGACCTGCTGCAACTCACCGATCAGCCCGGCCTGCTCGAGATTGCGGCCGATCCGACGCTCGACCTGGGGAATTGTCTCATCAACACGCCGATTCCCTCGTTGTCCGTCCTGCCGATCGGGCGCCAGCGCGTCCATCGCGGCGACCTGTTCGCTTCCAACAACATGACCCGTGTCATCAGCTCGCTCGGCCGGCGCTACACCGATCGGCTGGTGGTGCTCGACGTCGCGCCGTGCCTCTCGACCAGCGATCCGGCCGCGCTGTCGCCAACCGTCGGGCAGGTGCTCTTCGTGGTGGAGGCGGAGCGGACCCAGCGTGACGAGGTGGAGGCAGCGCTCGATCTGATCGATACCTGCCCGACGATCACCTTGCTGCTGAACAAGGTGCAGATGTCGACCTCGCACAGTTTCGGCGCCTATTCCTACTCCTACTCCTCCTGACAGACCGGCCGGCGGAGCACCCGAGATGGCAGCGGAGCGAAGGTCGTCCCGCCGCGCGGCCGCCCCGATTCTTTCGTTGCCCTGCGTCTCGCTGCCCTTGGCGGCGCTGCTGCTCCTGGCCGCGTCCGGCACCGCCCGGGCCTTCACGCCGGCCACGGCCAATGCCGGCGGCGAGGCCAACCAGACGGGTCCCTTCGCCAACCCCTTCCCCGATGCCGGCACCGCCGCCGCGGCGCCGGGCACCCTGGCGCCTCCCGACTATCGCTACCAGGGCACCCTGCCGCTGGTGATGGGCGGCCTGCCCGCGCCCGGCTTCACGATCATCCCCGAAGCGACCCTGCAGGAGGAATACACCGACAACGTCCTGCAGACCGAGACTGCGCGGCGCTGGGATCTGATCACCCTGCTGACCCCCAGCCTGACAGTCGGGGCGAACACGCCCCGGCTCAACCTCAGCCTGCGCTACGCGCCGACCCTTCAATATTACGCCCGCACGCCATCGCAGACCACGATCTCCCAGCAGTTGATGGGTGCCGGCAGCCTGACCGTCGTTCCCGACACGCTATTCGTGAACGCCCGGGCCTATGCCACCGAAACGCCGACGAACGGGGGCTATGCGGGCACCGGCCTCGCCGCCGGCGCCCCGGCGACCGGCCTGACCGGGTTCGGCACCACCACGGCCGGGGTCAGCCGCCAGCAACTGACCCGGATATTCGGGGAATCCATCTCCCCCTACGCGGTGCACCGGTTCGGCGGCTATGGCAGCGGAACGCTCGGCGCCACCCTCAGCCATACCTCCACCAGCAACAGCGCCGGCGGCGGCGCCCAGTCGGCGACCACCGAAGAAGCCGACGCCCAGTTCCAGACCGGCGATTTCTTCGGCCGGGTGCAGGACACGGTCTCCGCCGACGTCTCGCGCACCCAGGGCACCGGGGTGCTGGGCGGCGCGCACCAGGAAACCTTCACGAACCGGCTGGGCTATGCGCTGTCCCGCCAGGTCCAGATCTTCGGCGAACTCGGCTACGAGAATATCAGCTACGGCGGCGGCGTGACGCAACGGATCAACGACGCGGTCTGGCGCGTCGGCGGGACCTTCACGCCCAATCCGCAGAGCCAGATCACGTTCAGCTACGGTCACCAGCAGGGGATCACGGGCCTCTCCGTGCTGGCAAGCTATGCGCTGACCGCCCGCACCACCATGACCGCAAGCTACACGCACAGCACCACGACCTATCTGCAGCAGGTGGCCGCCGCGGTGGGCCAGCTTGGCGTCAACCAGAACGGCGCGCCGGTGAATGCGGCGACCGGGCTGCCGCTCACGGTCGTGAACGGCGCGCTCGCGGTGCAGAACACGGTCTACCGCACCGATACGCTCGACATCGGCCTGACCACCCTGCTCGACCGCAGCACGCTGGCCTTCAACCTCGACCACACCGAAGAGACCCCGGTATCCGGCGGCACCGCGGGCGGCTTCGCCCAGCGGGCAACCACGGGGACCGCGTCGTGGACCCGGGCGCTGAGCGCGCGCGCGACGGCCAGCACCAGTTTCTCCTACGGCACCAGCAGCGGCGCCGGTCCCAACGGCGACAGCCGGCTGCTCAGCGCCTCGGCGCAGTTCAGCTACGAGTTGTCCCGCACGGTCAGCGGCAGCGCCAGCTACCTGTTCTATCGGCGCGCCTCGACCGAACCGGGCCTTTCCATGTATGAGAACATCGTGCTTATCGGCCTCACCAAACGGTTCTGATCGGTCCCCGTGTACGACACATTTTTCCGACTGACCGGCATCCCGTTCCAGCTCACCCCGGACAGCCGGTTCTTCTTCGGCAGCGCGGGGCACAGTCGGGCGATCTCCCATCTCGTCTACGGGCTGGCGCAGGAAGAAGGGTTCATCGTCATCACCGGAGAGGTGGGGGCCGGCAAGACCACCCTGGTCGAGCATCTCTGGACCCAGCTCGACAAGCGCAGCTACGCGATCGGCCGGGTCGTCACCACCCTGGTCTCCGGCGACGACCTGCTGCGGCTCGCGGTCACCAGTTTCGGCGTCGGCGACGACGGCGCCGACAAGGCCACCCTCCTGCGCCGGTTCGAGGCGATGGTGCACGGCCAGCGTGCGGCCGGCCGGCGCTGCCTGCTGGTGGTCGACGAGGCGCAGAACCTCTCGGTCACGGCGCTGGAAGAGCTGCGCATGCTGTCGAACATCACGATCGACGGCCGCGCCTCGGTGCAGACCATCCTGCTCGGCCAGCCGCAGTTCCGCACCTTGCTGGCGCGGCCGGAGCTCGAACAGCTGCGCCAGCGGGTGCTCGCCTCCTACCATCTCGGCCCGTTGTCGGAGCGGGAAACCCGGCTCTATATCGAGCACCGGTTGAAAATGGTCGGCTGGACCGACGATCCGCACTGGACCGACGGCGCCTTCATCCGCCTGTTCCGCGCCAGCGCCGGCATCCCGCGCCGGGTCAATACGCTGTGCGGCCGGGTGCTGCTCTACGCCGCGCTCGAGGAGGCGCACACCGTCACCGACGAGATGGTGATGGCCACCGCCGGGGAACTCGAACAGGACCTTGGCGCGGGGACGCCGGAGCCTGCCCTGGCGCCGGCGGTGCCGTCCGCGCCGGGGGAGACGGATCCGGTCGCCCGCCGGCTGGCCGCGGTCGAAGATCGGGTGAGCCGCCAGGACCGGCTGTTCCGCCGCCTGCTCGATCTGCTGGACGGCGCCACCGACGGGCCGGAGGAACGGCTGCGGGCCGCCGGCGGGGCGTCGGGCGTGGTTTCGCCGCGATGAGCCGGCCTGCGGGTCTGCCCGTGCCCGTCGCCGGGCCGGTCCGCAACGCGATGACGGTCGATGTCGAGGATTATTTCCAGGTTCAGGCCTTCGCCGCCTGCGTCGCGCGCGCCGACTGGGATGGCTTCGCGTCCCGGGTGGAGGTCAACACCGATCGCATCCTGGCGCAGTTCGACGCGGCGGGCGTCGCCGCCACGTTCTTCACCCTCGGCTGGGTCGCGCAGCGCCATCCGGCGCTGGTCCGCCGCATCGTTGCCGCAGGGCACGAACTCGCCAGCCATGGCTGGGACCACACCCGCGCCGATGCGCAGGACCCCGCTGCCTTCCGCGCCGATATCGGCCGCACCCGGCGCCTGCTGGAGGACATCGGCGGCGTCGCCGTTGCCGGCTACCGCGCCGCCACCTTTTCCATCGGCGCCCGCAATCTCTGGGCCTTCGGCGTTCTGGAGGAGGAGGGGTATCGTTACAGTTCCAGCGTCAACCCGATCCGCCACGACCTCTATGGCATGCCGGATGCGCCGCGCAGCCCCTTCCGCCCCGCGGGGACCGGCCTGTGGGAAATCCCGATGACCACCTTGCGCGCCGGCGGCCGCAATCTTCCGTGCTCGGGCGGCGGCTATTTCCGCCTGCTGCCGTATCGCCTGTTCCGCGCCGGGCTGCGCCGGGTCAACCGCAGCGAGCAGCGCCCGGGCATTTTCTACTTCCATCCCTGGGAGGTCGACCCGGACCAGCCGCGGATTGCCGGGGTCGGCTGGAAATCCCGCTTCCGCCACTACACCAACCTGCACCGCATGAGCGGGCGGCTGAACCGCCTGCTGGGGGACTTCGCCTGGGGGCGGATGGATCAGGTGTTCGCCGGGCTGCTCGCCGCGCCGCAATGAGCCTGACCATCCGTCCGCTCGATCCGGCCGCCGCGCCCGCCTGGGACCGGTTCGTCCTCGCCCACCGGGACGGGACGTTCTTCCACCGCGCCGCCTGGCACCGGGTCATCGAGGCCGCGTTCGGCCATCGCACCCACTATGTCTTCGCCGAGCGCGACGGTGCGATCGTGGGCGTGCTGCCGCTCGGTCAGGTGAAGACCCTGCTGTTCGGCAATACGCTGATTTCCACGCCGTTCTGCGTCTATGGCGGACCGCTGGCGGCGGATGCGGAAACCGCCGCCGCGCTCGCGGCCCATGCCGCCGGATTGCTGCCCGGGACGCGGGCGCGGGCGGTGGAATTCCGCTATCGCGATCCGCCCGACGCGGCGGGCGCGGCGGCGCTGGACGCCGGCGGCTGGGTGGGGCGGCCGGGTCTCTACGTCACGTTCCGCAAGCCGATCGCCGCCGCCGGCGACACCAATCTGAAAGCGATTCCGCGCAAGCAGCGGGCGATGGTGCGCAAGGGCATCCAGCGTGGCCTTACCTCGGTGGTCGACCGCGATACCGCGCGGCTGCATCGGATCTATGCCGAGAGCGTGCGCAATCTCGGAACTCCGGTGTTCGCGCCGCGCTATTTCCGCCTGCTCGCCGAGGCCTTCGGCGAGGACTGCGATGTCCTGACGGTGATGGACGACGGCACTCCGATCGCCGCGGTGCTGAATTTCTACTTCCGCGACGAGGTTTTGCCGTATTACGGCGGCGGCACGGCGGAGGCCCGCGCCCGCGCGGGGAACGACTTCATGTATTGGGAAGTGATGCGGCGCGCGGCGGCGCGCGGCTGCCGGTGGTTCGACTTCGGACGCAGCAAGGAGGGGACCGGCTCCTACGCCTTCAAGCACAACTGGGGTTTCGCGCCGCAACCGTTGCACTATCGCTTCCACCTGGCGCCGGGCGGAACGATCCCCGAGCTCAACCCGCTCAATCCGAAATTCCGCCTGTTCATCGCCGCCTGGAAGCGGCTGCCGCTGCCGGTGGCGAAGCTGCTCGGCCCGCCGATCGTGCGCGGTCTCGGGTGACCCGGCATGAGGGACCGCTGCCGATGACCGCCGAAACCCTCGCCGCGCCGCCGCGGCTTGCCGCCTGGGGCGGGCTGCGACCCGCCGTCCCCGCGCTCGTGCTGGGAATCGCGGCGTGGGCGGCGCTGTTCCACCCGGAGGCGGCGGCGGCGGTCCGGGTATGGAGCCAGTCGACCGCCTACAACCATGGCTTCCTGATCCTGCCGATCGCCCTCTGGTTGCTGTGGGACCGCCGCTCCCGGCTGGCCGGGCTGGCGCCGCAGCCGATGCCCTGGGTCGCGCTCGCGGCAATTCCGGTCGTCGCGACCTGGCTGCTCGCCGATCGGCTCGGGATCATGGAAGGGCGGCAGCTCATGGCCATGACCCTGCTGCAACTGCTGTTCCTCGGGGTGCTGGGGCGATGGATCTACTGGCTCCTGCTGGGGCCGCTGCTCTATCTCTATTTCCTCGTTCCGTTCGGCGCCTTCATCACCCCGCAACTGCAGAACTTCACCACCGACTTCGTCGGCTGGGGCCTCGACCTGTTTGGCATTCCGAACTATATCAACAGCCACTACATCCAGATTCCGGGCGGCACGTTCTACGTCGCGCAGGCCTGCGCCGGATTGCGCTTCCTGATCGCGGCCATCGCCTTCAGCGCCCTCTACGCGCTGCTGATCTACCGCTCCAACCTGCGGCGGATCGCCTTCATCGGCGTGTCCCTCGTGGTCCCGGTCATCGCCAACGGATTTCGGGCGCTCGGCATCGTCACCTTGGGCTATTTCGTGGGCAGCGCCAAGGCGGCGGCGACCGATCACGTGCTGTACGGATGGATCTTCTTCTCCATCGTGATCCTGCTGCTGGTGCTGCTCGGCCTGCCGTTCCGCCAGGACATGGGCGGCTGGGAGACGCCGGCCCGGCCCCCGTCGCCGCCGCCGCGCCCCGGCCGGACCTGGCTGGCCGCGATCGCGGTGTCCGCGGTCGCGCTGGTCGGCCCGGTGGCGTCCTTCGGGCTGTACCGCGCCGCCGCGGCCGAAGTGCCGCCGGCACCGCCGATCCTGTCGCCCGGCGCCTGCCGGGTCCTTGCCGCGTCGCTGCCGGTGCCGCCGGCGCTGGCGGCGGTCTCCAGCGCCGCGCGGATCAGCGAGCAATGGCTCTCCTGCGGCGGGCATGGGGTGCGCGTGGTGGTGGAACGGTTCTCGCCGCGCAGCGACCCGGGCCCGATCCTGCTCGCCGAACGGCACATCTCCGGGCGGGTCGGCGCCGAGGACGTGGTGCGGGCGGTGCTGCGCGCCAACGGATTGCGCTGGAACGTGGTCGAGACATCCGCCCCCACCCGCACCACCGCCTTCCTGCTGTGGCTGGATGGCCAATCCCGCCAGACCACCCTGTGGTACCGGCTGCACCAGGGCATCGCCAGCCTGCTCGGCCAGCGCGCCGCCCCGCTGCTGGTCGCGGTGACGCCGGACCCCGACCTGACCGGCCGGACGCCCGATGGGCGGCGGCAGGCGCTGGCCGCGATCGGCGCCTATCTGGAAGCCCAGCCCGATATCGGCGCCGAGCTGCAGCGCCTGTCGCGGGCCGGGCGATGAACCGGGCGCGTGACAGGTGGCAGCCATGACCGCGATCCGCGATGCCCTGAGGACCGCCGCCCGGATCGGCGGTCCGCTGATGCGCGGCGCGCAGGCGGGCGCGGCCGGGCGGGCCGCGCGGCGCGGCCGCG
>JAGWSV010000057.1 GCA_028869315.1 Rhodospirillales bacterium | reverse complement strand
TCGTTCGACGATCCGCCGCCGCCGCCCGAGCTGCTGCCGCGCGCCTGGCGCTGGCTGCTGCAGCTGGTCCCGCAGGTGGCCGCCGGACGGGCGCAGCTGGAAGCGCTGCTGCGCGACCCGGCGATGGAGAAGCTGCTGGCGAACGATCCACGTCTGGCCCCGATCCTGCGTCCCCTCGCCTGGATGCTGGGGGTGAACCGCGCCCTGCTGCCGGCCTCCCGCTGGCGGCGCCGGCGGGTGATCCTGGTGCCCGGCGGCCCGTCGGATGCCGCCAAGGCAGCGTCCGCCTACGCCAGCGCGCGTCAGGGCGGGATGTCGGAGGGGGATGTGTTCGCGCTGGCCTGTATCCAGCCCCCGGGGCGGCGGAACCTGCGGCTGGTGTGGCTCGGCTTTGCCGGGCTGGTGCATGCGGCCCGCGCCGGAATTCGGGACTGAGCGGGGCGGGAAACGCGCGTCCATATTGTTGCGATATAGCAACATAAACCGCCATCCTGCCGCCCCCATGGCGGCGTGGCGCGTCATCCGGCGGCCGCGCTGGCTCCCGCCGCGAATCATGGCGCGATCCATCCATCCGCCCGATTGCCCGGAAATCCTGTCCATGAAGGTTGATTCAGGTCAATGCCGCGGCGCAGCATGCCGGCTACGCGACCCGCATCCTTCGCCACACGAATTTGCGGGCGCCGCGTCGCCAGGCCCTCCTGCGCGACGCCCTCGCCTCGACCGGATGACGCTCATGCCCATCGACGCCTCCCCCCGACGGCCGCACGTGAAATACGAGTTGCTGCTGCACGCCGCGCAGCGCCTGCCGCCGGTGCCGACGGCGGTGGCGCATCCGTGCGACGACGTCTCGCTGGAAGCGGCGGTGGAAGCCGCCCAGCAGAAGCTGATCGCGCCGATCCTGGTCGGCCCGCCGGCGCGGATACGGGCCGCCGCGGCGGCGGCCGGCCTCGACATCGCCGACCTGCCGCTGGTCGCCTCGGCGCATAGCCATGACTCGGCGGCGAAGGCGGTGGCGCTGGTGCGCGCCGGCAAGGCCGAGGCCCTGATGAAGGGCAGCCTGCACACCGACGAACTGATGGGCGCGGTGGTCGCGCACGAGGACGGGCTGCGCACCGAGCGCCGCATCAGCCATTGCTTCGTCATGGCGCTGCCGGACCATCCGGACGTGCTCATCATCACCGACGCGGCGGTGAACATCGCCCCCGACCTGGAGGAAAAGGCCGACATCGTGCAGAACGCGATCGACCTCGCCCATGCGATGGACCTGCCGGAGGTGCGGGTCGCGATCCTGTCGGCGATGGAGACCGTGAACCCCAAGGTGCGCTCCACCATCGAGGCGGCGGCGCTGTGCAAGATGGCCGAGCGCGGCCAGATCACCGGGGCGATCCTGGACGGGCCGCTGGCGCTCGACAACGCGATCAGCCCGGAAGCGGCGGCGGTGAAGCACATCGTTTCGCCGGTGGCGGGCCGCGCCAACGTGCTGGTGGTGCCGGACCTGGAAGCCGGCAACATGCTGGCGAAGAGCCTGTCGTTCCTCGCCGGGGCCGACGCGGCGGGGATCGTGCTCGGCGCGCGGGTGCCGATCATCCTCACCAGCCGCGCGGATTCGCTGATCACCCGGCTCGCCTCCTGCGCCGTCGCGAGCCTGCTGGCGGAGGCCCGCCGCAAAGCCGCCGCCGCCGCGGTGCGCCCATGACGGAGACAGCATGATGCCGACTGCCGCCCTCCCCCCGCCGGCGCCGATCCTGGCCGGGCGGAACGCCCTCATCATCGGCGTCGCCAACGAGCACTCGCTGGCCTGGGGCTGCGCCCAGGCGATGCACCGCGCCGGCGCCGCGGTGGCGATGACCTATCTGAACGACAAGGCGAAGCCGTTCGTGGAGCCGCTGGCGCGCGCGGTGGCGGCGGCGCCGTTCCTGCCGCTCGACGTGCAGCGCCCGGCGCAGGCGGACGCGCTGTTCGCCGCGCTGGCCGCCGCCTGGGGCCGGATCGACATCCTGGTCCACTCCATCGCCTTCGCCCCGCACGACGCCCTGGCCGGACGGGTGACGGACTGCCCGCGCGACGGGTTCCTGACCGCGATGGAGGTCTCCTGCTGGTCCTTCCTCGACCTGGTGCGCCGCGCCGAGCCGCTGATGACCGCGGGCGGCGCGGCGATCACCATGAGCTATGTCGGATCGAAGGAAGTGATCCGGAACTACGGCATCATGGGGCCGGTGAAGGCGGCGCTGGAATCCTCGGTGCGCTACCTGGCGGCCGAACTGGGCCCGAAGGGAATCCGGGTGCACGCCGTCAGCCCCGGCCCGCTCGCCACCCGCGCCGCCTCCGGCATCCCCGAGTTCGACAAGCTGATGGCCGACGTCGTGCACCGCGCCCCGGTCGCGCGCCCGGTGACGATCGAGGAAGTCGGCGCCGCCTGCGCCTTCCTGGCCAGCGACTACGCCGGCGCGATGACCGGCGAGACCTTGTTCATCGACGGCGGCTATCACGTGCTGGGCTGACAGGCCCGCCGTCCGGCGCAAGCCGGAAGAGGGAGGGGTTGTCATTTCGCCCGCCGCCGCCCGCCAACCCGGCGCACCGGCCGGCCGCAGCGGCGGCCCGTGTGATACGGCCCCGGCCTATCGTTCCCTGGCCTATCGTTCCCTGGCCTATCGTTCCCTGGCCTATCGTTCCCTGGGCGCATTCACCTTCCGGCAACCCTCCCCCGCCTAGTCTGGCCCGATGCGGGTCAAACTCTACCGAGCCCCCCGGATGGCAGTGGCCATGGCGCAGATCCGCGCCGAACTGGGGCCGGACGCGCTGATCCTGTCGAGCCGCCCGGTTGCGGAGGGGGTGGAGGTCACCGCCGCGATTGAACCGGCCGCCGACGCGCGCGCGCCGCCCGATCCCGACCGCGCCGCGGCGCTTGCCTGGCACGGCGTGCCGGAGGCCGTGCGCGCCACGCTCGCCTCCGGCCCGCTGGAGACGGCGCTGGCGGACGCGGTGCCGTTCGGCGCCCTACCGCTCGACCCGGCCGCCCCGCTGCTGCTGGTCGGCCCGCCGGGCGCGGGCAAGACGCTGACCGTGGCGCGGCTGGCGACCCGGCTGGTGCTGGCCGGCACGCCGCCGCGCGTGTTCACCGCCGATGGGCAACGCGCCGGCGCGGTGGAGCAACTGGCGGCCTTCACCCGCCTGCTCGGGCTCGATCTGGTGGCGGCGGGCAGCCCGGCGGCATTGGAACGCGGCCTCGCCCGCGGCGGCGCCGGGGCAGCGCTGATCGACACCCCCGGGCTCGACCCGTTCGCCGCCGACCAGCATGCCGTGCTCGCGGCGCTGATCGCGGTGGCCGGCGGCACGGTCGCGCTGGTGCTGCCCGCCGGGCTCGACCCGGCCGAGGCGGCCGAACTGGCGCAGGCCCATGCCGCCGCCGGAGCCCGCTGGCTGGTCGCCACGCGGCTCGATCTCGCCCGCCGGATCGGCGGCGTGATCGCCGCCGCGACCGGCGGGCTCGCCTTGGCGGAGGCCGGGATCGGCCCCGGTGCCGCCGACGGCCTGGTGCCGCTGACGCCGGCGCTGCTCGCCGACCGGCTGTCCGCCTCGCCGCCTGCGGCCCGGGACGACGCCGCAACAGGTGTCGTTCCGGGTGTCCTTTCGCGCCCGGGCGCCGCCACCCTCCAAGCCGGCAGCCGCCCTCCTGCCCTGTCGGCCACCCGGTCCCCGGCGCGCGCGGCCGCCGGGCCCGCCGCGGGAGGCTCTCCCGCGTGGACGTCTCCGGTCTGGCCGGCCGCCCCGGCGGCAGGGCCGGCGACCGCCGCACCGACGCACCTGGCGACCCGCCGCTTTCCCTTGCCCGGATCCCGCCCATGATCTCGCCCGCCGCCACCCATCCGCCTGCCGCGTCCGGCCTCGCGCCACGGGTCACACCGTCGGCGCGGCGGGGCCGGCTGGTCGCCGTCGCCTCCGGCAAGGGCGGGGTCGGCAAGACGTGGTTCGCCATCACCCTGGCCCACGCGATGGCCCGGGGCGGCGCGCGGATGCTGCTGTTCGACGGTGATCTCGGTCTCGCCAACGTGGACATCCAGCTCGGCCTGGTCCCGACGCACGACCTCGGCGCGGTGCTCGCCGGGCGCGCAAGGCTGGCGGACGCCCTGCTGCGCCATCCGGAGGGTGGGTTCGACGTCCTGCCCGGGTGTTCCGGCTCCGGCGCGCTGGCCGGGCTCGCCCCGGCGGCGCTGGGGCGGGTGCTGGCGGCGCTGCGCGAGGCGGCCGCATCCTACGACATCGTGCTGCTGGACCTTGGCGCCGGGCTTGAAGGCGGAGTCCGCAGCCTGGCCGCCGCCGCCGACACGCTTCTGGTGCTCGCCACCGGGGAGCCGACCAGCCTGACCGACGCCTACGCGGTGCTGAAGCTGCACGCCGCCGACCGGCCGGAGGGCGACGCGCGGATCGTGGTGAACCAGGCCGGCAGCGCCTCGGCCGGGGAACGCACCTACGCCACCTTGCGCAAGGCGGCGCTGGCGTTTCTCGGCCGCGACCCGCCGCTGGCCGGCATCATCCGGCGCGACGAGTTCGTACGCGCGGCGATCCGCCGCCAGGCCCTGCTGCTCACCCGCCATCCGGCCAGCCCCGCGGCGACGGATGTCGCGGCGCTGGCGACACGGCTCGCCGCCCGGATCGCGCCCGCGGCTTCGCCTTCTCCCCCGCCTTCTCCCCTTGCCGGACCGGACGCAGCCGCCGCGGGGGCGGTATGACGCCGGCGCTGGATCTGCTATTTGGCAAGCATGGAGCTGGTACGAAGCGGACACGGACGCGACCTGCGGGTGGACCTGTTCCGCGGCCTCGCGCTGTGGTGGATCTTCGTCGACCATATCCCCGGCAACGTGATGGCGGCCTACAGCCTGCACAGCGTGGCGCTGTGCGACGCCGCCGAGGTGTTCGTGCTGCTCGCCGGATTCGGGGCGGCCAAGGCCTATGGCGGCGCGATGGACCGGCACGGCTGGCTCTATGGTGCGGCGGACGCGCTCAAGCGCGCCTGGGTGCTCTATTTCGCCCATATCTTCCTGTTCGTCGTCTATGCCGCGCAGGTCTCGAACAGCGTCGCCCGGCTGGACCGGATCACCTATCTCGACGAAAGCCGGCTCGACGTGCTGGGCCGCTTGCCGTACCGGGCGCTGCTGGAAGCGCTGACGTTGCGCTACCAGCCAAGCCTGCTGAACATCCTGCCGCTCTATGTCGCGCTGCTGGCGATGTTCGCGGCGGTCCTGCCGCTGCTGCGGCGGCCGCGGCTGCTGTTCGGGCTGTCGGCTGCCCTCTATATCGCGGCGCGGTGGTGGGATCTGAACTTCCCGGCCTGGCACGCCTCCGGCTGGTATTTCGATCCGTTCACCTGGCAGTTGCTGTTCGTGATCGGCGCGCTGCTGGCCTACGCGCCGCCGCCGCCGCTCCGCCCGCGCCGGCTGTTCGACGCGCTGGCGGGGTTCATGCTCCTGGCCGGCCTGGTGCTGCAATGGGTCGTCTGGCCGCATCCGGCGCTGGTGACCTGGCTGCCGATTTCCGCCGCCCACGCGCTGCTGTGGATGGACAAGACGAGCCTCGATCCGCCGCGCGTGCTGTCGATCCTGGCGCTGGTCTGGGCGGTGGTGCGGCTGATCCCGCAGCGGGCGGAGTGGTTGCTGTCGCGTCCGGCCCGCCTGTTCGTGCTGCTTGGCCAACACTCGCTGCCGGTGTTCTGCTGGGGGATCTTTCTCGGCTTCTTTGCCCGGCTGGCGCTGGAGCGCAGCGATGCCGCCGGCATGCAACTCATCGTCAACCTGCTCGGCGCGCTGGCGATGCTGACGGTGGCCGCGGTCGCCGCCTGGTTCGGCCGGCGCGGCCAGGCGCCGCGGCGGGGCGCGGCAGCCCCGTCGAGCGTCCTTGGCGGGGCGGGCGCCGCCGGGGAGGTTGCGCTGGCCGCCGCCACCACGGATCGGCACAAGGGAAACGAATGACCCGACCGCCACCGACCGCGAGCCCATCCCCCCCGCCGGCGGCGGGGCTGGTCCCGGGGGGCCCCCTCGCCATGGCTGCGACGGTCGGTTTCCGGCCCGTCCTGCGGCGGATCCTGCCCCGCCCGGGGGCGATGCGGTGGGCATCTCGCGGACCGAGGCGCCTGCGCGCCCTGACCCTGGCCGTCTGGTTCGCGCTCGTTCTCGCCACGCCGCCGGCGTCGCCCGCGCCCTCGCCGCCCGCCGCCTGCCCCGCCGATCCGCCCGGGCTTGTGCCCGATGAACCGTTGGCCGCCCTTGCCGCCGCGCTCCGGCCCGGCGGCAAGGTGGAGATTCTGGCGATCGGATCGGCCAGTACCGTCGCCGAGGATGGCTACCCCCTGGCGATGCTGGCGGCGCTGCAGGCGGCGCGGCCCGGGGTGACGTTCCATCTGACGCGCAAAGGCGGCCGCGGCGAGGATGCCGCCGCCGGGCTGCGCCGACTGACCCGGGGGCTGGCCGCCACGCCGGTCACCTTGGTGCTGTGGCAGGTCGGCACGGTTGACGCGGTCCGTGGCCTGCGGCCGGACGACCTGGCCGAGACCGTCGACGCAGGCGCCGCCCGCGTGCGCCGGCACGGCGCCGACCTCGTGCTGATCGATCCGCAGTTCAGCCGCTTCCTGCGCGCCAACGTGGATCTGGAGCCTTACGAAATCGCCTTGCAGATGGCCGCCGCGGAACCGGGCGTGGCGCTGTTCCCGCGCCACGCGGTGATGCAGGCCTGGGCGCAGGAAGACGGGCTCGATCCCGAACGCGCCGGCGAGGCCGAGGCGGCAACGACGGCGACCTTGCTCCGCCACTGCCTGGGCGCGGCGTTGGCGCGGTTCCTGCTGGCTGGCGCCGGAAGCTAGAACCGGCCCGCTCCCGACCGGATCGGCGGTCGGGATCGGTCCGCAGGCTTGCCGCGAACGCCCTTGCGGCCCCCATCCGCGCAGGACTGGCGCCGCGTGCCGGCACCGGCCGTGTCCGCGCCGGCCGCCCGTATCATACGGGCGGCCCCTTTGGCCGACCGTATGGCGCGCAGGGTTGCCCGGGGGAGCTGGGGCGCGGCTGCGCGCGAAATCAAGAGCATACCAACGGCCGCTCGACAGCCCAAACGGTCAGTGAATGCGGCCGTTGGTATCAGTGCAGCACCGCCCCCAGCAGCGCCTGCGTCCGCGGATGCTCGGGCGCGCCGAACACCCGTTCCGGCGGCCCCGCTTCGACGATCCGCCCGCCATCGAGCACCACCACCCGGTGCGCCACCTGGCGGGCGAAGCCCATCTCGTGGGTGACCACGACCATGGTCATGCCGTCGCGCGCGAGGTCGCGCATCACCGCCAGCACCTCGCCCACCATCTCGGGATCGAGCGCGCTGGTCGGTTCGTCGAACAGCATCACCGCCGGGCGCATCGCCAGCGCCCGGGCGATCGCCACCCGCTGCTGCTGGCCGCCGGAGAGCGCGGCGGGAAACGCGTCCGCCTTGTCCGGCAGGCCGACCCGGGCGAGCAGGTCGCGCGCCCGCCGCTCTGCCTCCCCCCGCGGCTCTCCGCGCACCCGGACCGGGGCGATCACGATGTTCTCCAATACGTTCATATGGGCGAACAGGTTGAAGCGCTGGAACACCATGCCTATGTCGCGGCGGCGGCGGGCGATGTTCGCCTCCCGGTCCTCGACCATCCGGCCGCGGCGGTCGTGGTAGCCGACCGGGTGGCCGTTCACCTCGATGCGTCCGGCCTGGAACGTCTCCAGATGGTCGATGCAGCGCAGGAACGTGGTCTTGCCCGAGCCGGAGGAGCCGATCAGCACCACCACCTCCCCGCGCCGGACCATGAGGTCGATCCCGTTCAGGATCTTGCGCGACCCAAACCACTTCTCCACCCCTTCGGCGGCGATCACCACCTCGGCGCCCACCACCTCCACGCCAGCGCCGCTCATCACGCGGCCTCCGACAGGGCCGCCGCGGCCATCGCGCCGGCCCGCGCCGAGGCGCTGTCCGCCTGGGTGCGGCCGGCATCCATCCGCCGCTCGATCCAGCGCAGCGCCAGGCTCCAGACCGAGGTCAGCGCCAGGAAGTAGATCGCCAGCACCGAATAGAGCTCGAAGGTCCGGAACGTGGCGGAGTTGATGGTTTCCGTCACCAGCAGCATCTCCGACACCCCGATGATGCTGACCAGGGTGCTGTTCTTCAGCATGATGTTGAACTGGTTGCCGATCGGCAGCAACACGACCCGCAGCGCCTGCGGCAACACGATGCGGCGCAGGATCATCGCAGGCGGCATGCCGAGCGCCTTCGCCGCCTCGGTCTGGCCGCGATCGACCGCGTCGATCCCGGCGCGGAAGATTTCGGCCATGTAGGCGCCCTCGTTCAGGCCGAGCGCCAGGATGCCGGCCTGCACGTTGCCGGCGAGCGAGAACGGTCCGGCCTGCCAATCGTGGAAGCGCAGCAGGTCGGCCGCCGCCAGCCCGGTATAGATGAACACGATCTGGACCAGCAGCGGCGTGCCGCGCATCGCCAGGATATACGCGCGCGCGGCGTAGGACAGCACCGGCATGCGCGCCATCCGGGCCAGCGCCATCGGCAGGCCGATGGCGAGCCCGATTGCCTGGCCGCACAGGCTGACCAGGATGGTGATCCACAGCCCCTCCAGGAACGCGCCACCCGGGTGGAACAGTTGCTGCCAGAAATAGGACCAGTCGAAGTGCACGGCACGCCCTCCGGGCTGATGGCTGCGGGTTTCTCGGGCCGGCGCCCGCAGGCTGGCACCGGACGCGTTTCGCTACGGCTTCGCCTGCCGTTACGGCTTCAGGATATCGATCTGCAGGTCCCACGCATCGAAGATGCGGGCATAGCTGCCGTCCTTCATCATTGCCGCGAGCGCGCCGCGCAGCGCGGTGTTGAGGCCGGTCTCGTCCTTGCGCAGGCCGATGCCGGTCGGGATGCGGTAGTAGGGCGGGCCGCCGATCTCGAACTGGGCCGGCGCGAGATGGGCGTAGTAGCGCGCGGTTTCGTAGGCGACGCCGTAGGCGGCGACCTGGCCGAACTGCACCTGCTGCAGCGCCTGGGTGTTCTCGGGGAACATCACGATATCGATCGGCTTCTTGTGCGCCGCCGCCAGGTCGTCGTTCGCCTTGCGCAGCAGCACGGTCGCGGTCGTGCCGGTCACCGTGGCGGCCTTGCGGCCCGACAGGCCGGCCAGGGTGGCGACCTTGGGCGCGCCTGCCTTCATCAGCACCGCTTCGTGGGAGATCATGTACGGGATCTCGTCGATCACCTTCAGCCGCCCGGGCTTGATGAACAGTTGCGAAATGATCGCGTCGCAATGATCGGCGAGCAGCGCCGGGATCAGCCCGGCGAACGGCATGTTGATCCAGACCGGCTTCACGCCGAGGCGATGCGCCAGCGCGTCGCCGAGATCGATGTCGACGCCCGCGGGCTTGGTCTGGGCGTTCATGAACTCCATCGGCGGCAGGCTGATCGCGCTGCAATAGCGGATGGTGCCGGTTTGCACGATGTGGGCAGGCAGGCTGGCGGCCCGCGCGGGCGAGCCGGCGCCGAGCGCGGCGGCACCGACCGTCGCCAGGGCCAGGAGACCGGAGAGCAGTCTGGTCACGATGCGATTCGTCCCTTCCTCGCCGAACCGCGGCGGGCGAAATGCGCCGCCGCTGCCGGATGGAGTAAGGGGCGGAGCCCCGCCGCGCAAGCCGATCGGTATATAAATTAGGCGGAATCGGGCATAATCTGCCTATGTTTTACTCTATAAATGTTCTTCAATTAGGCAAATGCCCGTTGTAGGTCTTTTCCGTCTTGAGCCGCTAATCCAATACCCACTCTGCCCCGGCCGCCTGCGCGATCTGCCGCACCTGGCCAAGCAGCCCGGGTCCCACCGGGATCCCGTCGGCCATCCGCTTCGCGGCGTTTGCGCGCTGCGGATCGCCCGCCACCATCACCGGCTGCGCCGGATCGACCGGCGCCGTCGCGCGCAGATCGCCGCAGAACCGCGCCACCTCGGCCTGGAACTCCGCCGGATCGCGGAACAGGCCGGGATCGATCGCCATGAAGAAATGCCCGATATCCATGCCCTGCGGCTGCTTCGTGTGCATCGGATCGGTGATCAGGGTCGATCCCGACAGGCAGGCCGACAGGATGTTCACCATCACCGCAAGCCCATAGCCCTTGTAGCTGCTCCCCTCCGGCGAGCCGCCGAGCGAGGTCAGGCTGCCGCCCTTCGAAACGATCAAGGGATCGTCCGAAGGCAGCCCGTCCGGCCCCAGCACCCAGCCCGGCGGGGTGGGCTGGTTCTCGTTCGCCTTGTTGCGGATGCGGCCGGCCGCGACCGTGGTGGTCGCCATGTCGAGCAGGAACGGCCGCCCGTCCGCGCTCGGCGCGGCGAAGGACCAGGGATCGGTACCCAGCCGCGGCTGCTTGCCGAAGGTCGGCGCCACCTGGATGCCGGAGGCGGAGGTGCAGGCGATGCCGATCAGTCCCGCCTCGGCCGCCATCAGCGTGTAGAATCCGCAGGCGCCGAAATGAGCCGAGTTGCGCACCGCGGCCGCCGCCATGCCGGAGGCGCGCGCCTTGTCGATCGCGGTCGCCATCGCGAAGCGCGCCGGCACGTGGCCCAACCCGCCGCCGCCGTCCACCAGCGCCGAGACCGGGCTTTCGCGCAGGATCGACGGCCGCGCATCGACCTTGATCCGCCCGTTGCGCCGCAGCCGGTCATAGCCGGGAAGCATCGACATGCCGTGACTGTCCACCCCGTGCAGGTCGGCCCAGGACAGGATCTCGGCGGTCTGTTCGGCGTTGTCCTCTTGCATTCCCCAGCACCGCAGGATCGCTTTGATCTGCGCGCGGTGGCTTGCGTACGGTGCCGGCATGGCGTGTTCCTTTCCGATCGTCCGGCGCGCAGCCTTGCGCCTGCCGCCGGTTCCGGCAAGCTTGTCCCGATGGGATGCCCCCCGATGAACGGACGGACGCGGATGGACGCAATGGGAGGAATGCATGGCCGGGCCTGACGGCGCCGCGCTGCTCGCCGCGCGTTACGGCGTGCCGCCGGATGCGTCGGTGGAGGCGGTGCCGCCTTGCCTGGCGGCGCTGCTCGATCGCCGGGTCACCCGGCGCTACCGGGCCGAGCCGGTGACGGAGCCGTTGCTCGATCTCCTGCTGGCGGCCGCGCAATCCGCGCCGACCAAGTCCGATCTGCAACAATACTCCGTCGTGGTGCTGCGCGACCCCGCGAAGATCAAGCGGATCGCCGACTGGATCGGCACCATGGACTGGATCGCGTCCGCCCCGGTGTTCCTGGTCTGGTGCGGCGACATGCGGCGCGGGCAGCGCCTGTGCGAGATGCACGGGATGGAGCACGCCAACAATAACCTCGACACGTTCCTGAACACCGCGGTCGATTGCAGCCTGGCGATGGGCGCCTTCATCGCCGCCGCCGACGCCGCCGGCCTCGGCACCTGCCCGATCAGCTATGTCCGCAACCATATCGAGAAGCTCACGCCGATGCTGGGGCTGCCGCGCGGGGTCTATCCCGTCGCCGGGCTTTGCGTCGGCTGGCCGGAATTCCGCCGCCCGGTGTCGATGCGCCTGCCGGCCCCGGTGGTCGTGCACCGGGAGCGGTACGACGAGTCCGGTCTGCGCGAAGCGGTGGCCGCCTACGATTCCCGGCGCCGCGCGCTGGCGCCGCTGGCGGCGGCCAGCCTGAAGAACAACGAGGTCTACGGACCGAAGGAGGGCGTGGGCTGGAGCGAGAACTGCGCCCGCCAGCTGTCGGTGCCGGAACGCTTCGGTTTCGCCGCCTATCTCCGCACGAGGGGCTTCGACCTTGCCTGATGACCTCCTTCCGCGCCCCGGCGCCGGCGCCGCCGCACCGGTCCGGCCGCGCGCCGTTCGCGCCCGCCACGCCGCCAGCCTGCTCGTCCTGCGCCACCGGCCGGACGGACCGGAACTGCTGATGGGCCTGCGCGGCGCCCGCCACCGGTTCATGCCCAACCGGCTGGTGTTCCCGGGCGGCGCGGTCGACCCGGCCGATCTTCGCGCCCGCTGCGCCAGCCCGTTGGCCCCCCTCACCCGCGCGCGGCTGGAGAAGGCGGCCAACCCGGCGCTCGCGCACGGGCTCGGCATCGCCGCCGCGCGCGAGCTTGAGGAGGAGACGGGGCTGACCCTCGGCACCCCGCCGGAGCTTGCTCCGCTCGCCTATCTCTGCCGGATGGTGACGCCGCCGGCCAACCCGATCCGGTTCAACGCCCGGTTCCTGCTGGTGGACGCCGCGCATGTCAGCGGCACCCTGGCGGGTTCGGGCGAGTTGGAAGCGCTCAAATTCTACGGCGTCGCGGAAGCCCTGGGCTTCGACCTCGCCGAACCGCAGCGGCGGGTGATCGAGCGGCTGCTGGCCTGGCTCGCCATGAGCGCCGAGGAGCGGGCGACGGAAACCGACATGCCGGTGTTCCGCCGCCGGGCCTGGGCGCGGGAATAGCCCGCCACCCCGGCCGCCCCGGTCCCCCGCGCGGGGGGAAGGAAGCGGACGCAGCGGCGCGAAGCGGGCCCCGGATCAGACGTACGGGCCGAGCTTGCAGCCGAACGCGCCCGGTGCCTGCATCAACGCTTCGCCGGGACTGTTTTCGACCACCTCCCAGCAGTCGTCCGGCGAGTTCATCTCCGACGGTTGCTTGCCGCGCGTGATGAACACCGGGCGGACCCGCTGGCGGTCGGCCGGGCGGAACCACACCTCGCCCACCAGCGCATTGAAATGCTGGCCCTTCTCGTACTCCTTGGTCACCGCCGGCGGGTGGAACGTGCCCGCCTAGGAAGCCATGTGCGCCCAGCTGGGGATCTGCATGCAGGCGGCCTCGGCCGCTCATTGCGGGTTGTCGCCGTACTTCTGGTGGACCTCTTCGACGAACATCTTCGCCAGCGGGTAGCGGCCGGCGCGCGTCCACCAGAAATCGGTGGCGACCAGCATGCCCTGGGTCAGCTCGGGCGTCGCTTCCTTGGCCAGGAACGGGATCTGGTAGGCGACCACCATCTTCATCTTCTCGAGGATGCCGAATTGCGCCGCCTGCTTGACGGACGAGAACGCGTCGTTACCCCTGTTGATGTTCACCACCGCGTCGGCGCCCGAATTGGCGACATTCAGCATACAGGAGCTGAAGTCCGAGGCGCCGGGCGGCGAGACCTGATTGGTGGCCATCTTCCCGCCGCCCTTGCCCAGATATTCGAGCATGGAGTGCTGGACCGTATGGCCGTAGGCGTAGTCCGGCGTCAGGAAGGCAACCTTCTTGTCCTTGCCGCAGGTCTTGATCAACACCGGCGCCAGCGCCGCGGCGGCGGTCCGGCCATGGAAGCATGTACGGAACGAATACCGCGTGCAGCCCTTGCCGGTGGTCTCATTCGATCCGGATACGCCCGGCAGGTGGAGCACCTTCTGCCCTCCGCCCGCTTGTTCAGCGCCACCGCGACCGCGCTGGAGCAGCAGCCGGTGAACGGCATCGCCTTGCTCGACCTTCTTGCCGAGCAGCCCCGTGGTCACCTTCGGCGCCATCGCGCGGATGAGCTTGTGGCCCGCGTTCAGGTGCTCGATCGCCAGTTCGTAGCCCGTGAGCTTGTCGCCCCCCGGCAGCTGGTACGACCCGGTGCGCGGCAGGTTGATCCCGACGAAGACCGAATCCCCTGACACGCCGGCAGGCCAGGTTCCGAGCGGCTATCGGCGGCCGCGGCCGGGAGCGGCAGGCCCGACAGGGACGCCGCCCCGACGAGCCCCCGCCCACCTGCATGAGATGCGGGCGCGACAGCGCCGGACGGTTGTCCAAAGCCATGTGGCATTCCCCCTAAATTGGACTGGGGTCGGCCAACCGGTAAACCGGGCACGATACGATCCTGGCGTGCCGAACCCGCCAGACGACCCTGTCGCCCGGCCGTGGCTAACCGCTTGAGCCGTCGGCCCTTATGCTCTAATGCGCCTCCGGGCCGGCTGCAATGACACGTGGCTGAGCTCGAGTGCTGCGCCGCAGCGCGAGCAGGTAGGCAAGGGGATGAAAAATGGACGATGGGAGCGGGCGGACCGCGCTTGATAGGCGACAATTGCTGCAGCTTGGCCTCGGGGCCGCAGGTGGGCTGACGCTCGCCGGCCTGGGGGCGCCAGAGGCCTTCGCGGCGAAGCCGCTCGGCACCTGGCCGGCGGGGACCAAGGGAAAGTCGGTGTTCGTCGGCGTGACGACCCCGCTGACCGGCGCTTATTCCGCCGACGGCAAGGACCATGAGCTGGGCTATGAACTGGCGTTCGCCGAGATCAATGCCGGCGGCAAGAATGCCCACGCCTGGGGCCTCAAAGGCAAGGGCGTGCTGGGCAAGCACGTCCGCTACGGCATCGCCGACTCCGAGCTGAAGCCGAATGTCGGCGTGCAGGCGCAGACCCAGTTCATCCAGCGCGAAAAGGCGATCATGATCACCGGCTGCGTGTCCTCGGCCACCGCGGTGGCGCTCGAGGAGCTGGCGCAGCGCGAGCACGTGCTGAACATGGTCGGCGCGTCCGGCGCGAATGAGACCACCGGCAAGGACTGCCAGCGTTACGGCTTCCGCTCCCAGCCGTCGGCCTACATGGCCTGCAAGGCGCTGGGGCCGATCGTCGGGAAGCATTACGGGCGCAACAAGAAGGTCGCGTATCTGGTGCCCGACTACAATTACGGCCACTCGGTACACCAGGCTTTCGCCGAGTTCACCAAGCCCTATGGCTGGACCGAGGCGAGCAAGCAGGTGGTGCCGCTGTCGGCCAGCGACTACAGCTCGGCGCTGCTCAACATCGCCAATTCCGACGCCGACATCTTCGTCAATATCGAGTTCGCCGCGGCGGCGGTGAACTCCACCAAGCAGGCCGAGCAGTTCGGCGTGCTCAAGAAGATGAAGCTGGTCGTTCCCAACATCTCGTCCTTCCAGGCGCGCGACCTCGGCGCCAAGCTGATGGAAGGGGTGTACGGCACCCTCGACTGGTGGTGGATCCTGGAAGACAAGTTCCCGCTGTCGAAGAACTTCGTCACCGCGTTCGAGGCGAAGAACCACTACCGGCCGAGCTGGGGCGCCCATATCGGCTACCTGCAGACCTATGTCTGGGCCCTGGCCGTCGAGCGCGCCGGCACCTTCTACCCGCCGGCGGTGATCAAGGCGCTGGAAGCCTCGAAGGCGAAGCCGTTCGAAACCACCCTCGGCAAGGTCTGGTATCGCGCCGAGGACCATCAGATGGTGCGTCCGGTCCCGGTCGTGCTGGGCAAGGCGCCCGGCGCAATGAAGAACAAGGACGACTATTTCGATCTCGTCGACCTGGTTCCCGGCGAAGACGTGATCAACCCGCCCGGACTGATGGGCTGCAAACTCGGGCCCGCCGTCTGAGACCATGCCCAGCGCGCCACTGCTGCTGTCGCAGGCGTTCAACGGCCTGGCTCTCGGGACCTTGCTCGCCCTGGTCAGCAGCGGACTGACCATCATCCTCGGCACGCTGGGCGTGCTCAACTTCGCGCATGGCGCCCTGTTCATGCTGGGCGCCTACGCGATGTACGTCGTCATCGCGCACACCGGGTCGTTCCTGCTCGGCATCCTGGTGGGCGCGATGTTCATGCTGGTGGTCGGGGTGCTGCTCGAACGCATCCTGATCCGGCTGTTCTACAACCGCCCGCACGAAGACCAGATCCTGGTCACCTTCGGCGCCTCGATCGTCATCGTGGAAGCGGTGCGCGCGGTGTTCGGCGGCAACAGCCAGCATGTCCCGACCCCCGGCTGGGGCGAGGGCATCGCCCGGATCGGCTTCCTGTTCTACCCGCTCTACCGGCTCGAACTGATCGGCATCATCGCCGCGCTGCTCCTGCTGCTCTACCTGATCCTCTACCGCACCTCGATCGGCCTCGTGGTGCGCGCCGGGATCGAGGATGCGCGCATGGTCGGCATCCTGGGGATCAACGTGCAGCGCGCCTTCCTGCTGGTGTTCGCGATCGGCGTCGTCGCCGCCGGGGTGTCCGGCATGCTCTATGCGCCCATCGTCTCGGTGCAGCCCGACATGGGCGGCAACTTCCTGGTGGAGGCGTTCGTCGTCATCGTCATCGGCGGGCTCGGTTCCTATCCCGGTGCGGTGGTCGGAGGTCTGATCGCCGGCGAGATCATTTCCATCACCAGTGCGTTCGACTCCGCCTATTCCGACGTGATGCTGTACGCGGTGATGGCGCTGCTGCTGGTCCTGCGCCCGCAAGGTCTGTTCGGTTCCGAGGGGCGGGTCTGATGCGCGCACGCTTCTGGCCCGAGCTGGCGATGGCGGCGGTTCTGCTCGCCGCCCCCCTCATCCTGCCCGACCTTGGATTCTCCTTCGATCTGCTGCAGCGCATCCTCGACTGGGGCCTGATCGGCCTCGGCTTCGACCTGCTGTTCGGCGCCACCGGGCTGCTGTCCTTCGGCCAGGCGGCGTTCTACGGAACCGGCGGGTTCGTCGCCGCCTACCTGCTGGTGAGCCACGCGATGTCCAGCGTGGCGCTGGCCCTGCTGGTGGGAACGCTGGCGGCGGGGCTGTTCGGCCTCGTGGTCGGCTGGCTCGCGGTACGGCGGATCGGCATCTATTTCGCCATGATCACGCTCGCCTTCGGCGAGATGGCCTACTTCCTGGAAAACTCGCCGCTCGCGCGCTTCACCGGCGGCGAGAACGGGCTGCCCGGCGTGCCGGTGCCGCAACTGGGCGGACTGAAGATCACGCCCGGCTTGCCGATGTACTGGATGCTGGCGCTGCTGTTCTTCGTCGGCTTCGTGCTGGCCCGGCGCATCCTGCATTCGCCGTTCGGCGCGGTCTTGCGCGCGATCAAGGAAAACACCGCCCGCGCCGGCATGACCGGCCATTCGGTGCCGGCCTACAAGCTGGCGGTGTTCGTCATCGCCGCGCTCTATGCCGGGCTGGCCGGCGGCCTGCTCGGGGTGTTCCAGAGCTACATGCCGCCGGATGCCTTCGCGCTCGACACGTCGGGCCAGCTCGTCGTGCAGACCGTGATCGGCGGCGTCGGCACCCTGGTCGGCCCGCTGGTGGGCGCCACCCTCTGGCTCTGGCTGCGCGACAACCTGCAGCAGGTCCCCCTCGTCGGCGCGCTGTGGAAGCTGATCCTCGGCTTGATCTTCGTTGTCCTGGTGGTGGTGCTGAAGCGCGGCATCGCCGGGGAAATCCGCTGGATCTTCTCCCGCCGCCGGCGCGCCGCGACGGAAGCCGGCGTGCCGGAGGAAGCCGGGGAGGATGCCGCCGCGATGCCGGTGGCCGCGCCCGAACTGCCGCTCCGCGCGACGCTCGCCGTGACCCGCGAGGACGCTCCGGCGCTGCGGGCGATCGGCGTGTCCAAGTTCTACGGCGGGCTGCACGCGGTGGAGGACGTGTCCTTCGACGTCCGCACCGGCTCGATCCACGCCGTGATCGGGCCGAACGGCGCGGGGAAGTCCACCCTGTTCAAGATGCTCAAGGACGAGGTCTCGCCGACGATGGGCGAGGTGCTGCTGTTCGGCCATCGCATCACCGGGCTCGGCCCCACCCGTACCGCGCAGCTTGGCATCGGCAAGTCGAACCAGCTCAACCAGCTGTTCCTCGACCTGACGGTGGCCGAGAACCTCCGTATCGCCGCACTGGCGCGGGCGCGCGGCACGTTCCGCACCGATCTCTGGCGCGCCGCCGACAGCATTCCCGCAGTGGAACGGCAGGTGGCCGCGGCGATGGAGACCGTCGGCCTGACCCACCGCGCCGGCGTGCCGGTCCACGTGCTGCCCTACGGCGAGAAGCGCCGGCTGGAAATCGGCATCGCGCTTGCCATCGGCCCCAACGTGCTGCTGCTCGACGAGCCGCTGGCCGGCATGAGCCCCGCCGAGCGCGTGTCCACCCGGGCGCTGATCCGCGAGATCGGCCGCTCCCGCACCCTGCTGATCGTCGAACACGACATGGACGCCATTTTCGAACTCGCCGAACGAATCACCGTGCTATACGAAGGCCGCCTGCTCGCCGACGGCACTCCGGAGGAGATCCAGCGCAACCAGGCGGTCCAGGACGCCTATCTCGGAGGCTTGCATGAGCACGAGCCTGCTTGAGATCGACGGGATCAACAGCTACTACGGCGACAGCCACATCTTGTTCGACGTCTCGTTGCAGGTCGGCCGCAACGAGGTGGTGGCGTTGCTGGGCCGCAACGGCGCCGGCAAGACCACGACACTCCGCAGCATCATGGGCGTGCTGGCGCCGCGCTCGGGCGCGATCCGGCTCGACGGCAAGCCGATCCACGGGCTGCCGCCGTTCGAGATCGCCCGCCGCGGGCTGCAGCTGGTGCCCGAGGAACGCGCGATCTTCGGCCAGCTGACCGTGGAGGAGAATCTCCGGCTGGCCGCGCTGACCGCGCCGAACGCCTGGCCGCTCGACCGGGTGTACAATTTCTTTCCGCGGCTGAAGGAACGCCGCCGCTCCGGCGGGCGGCAGCTTTCGGGCGGCGAGCAGCAGATGCTGGCAATCGCCCGCGCGCTGATCCGCGACGCGCAGGTGATCCTGCTCGACGAACCCTTCGAGGGCCTGGCACCGCTGATTGTGCGCGACCTCGTCCGGGTCAGCCGGGAACTGGCGGCGCAGGGCCGCACCATCCTGGTGGTGGAACAGAACGTGGTGGCGGCGCTGAGCTTCGCCGACCGGGTCTATGTGCTGAACAACGGACACATGGCCTGGGAGGGCACGCCGGGCGCGCTGCGCGCGGACCCGGCGCTGATGAAGGCGCATCTCGGCATCTAGGCCTCAGATGCCAACGGGCATTTCCGCCCCTTGGCCGAGCCGGCCGGCACGATCAAGCCCGCGCCCGGGCGCAGGCTGAACCATCCGGGTGCGTCAGGGCATCAGGGATGCGGCGTTCCGCCTCATGGCGCGCACATGGCCATGCCGGGACCGTCGAACCCGGTCGGCGGTGGGGTCCGGACGCCGAAGCGGCAAGAGGCATCACGCGTCCGTCACCGGCATGGATGCCCCGCATCCACTGCCGCTCCCGCCACCATGGACACGGCCCCAATCTCCGGTCATCGAGCCTGTCGGCCATCGAACGTCGCGGCCGGCGAACCGCTGCCGTCCCGCGGCGGTCCGACGCGCCCGCGCCACCAACCCGCGACCACCTCAGGAGCCTCCGCCATGAAAGCCGTCGGCTACCGCAGATCGCTGCCCATCGACGCGCCCGACGCCCTGCTCGACCTCGACCTGCCGCGCCCGGTCGCCACCGGCCGCGATCTCCTGGTCCGGATCGCCGCCGTCTCCGTCAATCCGGTGGACACCAAGGTCCGCCGCCGCGCCGAACCGGCCGAGGGCGAGGTCCGCGTGCTCGGCTGGGACGCCGCCGGCACCGTCGAAGCCGCCGGTCCCGGCTGCACCCTGTTCGAGCCCGGCGACCGCGTGTTCTACGCCGGCACCATCGACCGCCCGGGCACCGACGCCGAATACCACCTGGTTGACGAGCGGCTGGTCGGCCCGCAGCCCCGCAGCCTGAGCAACGCCGAAGCCGCCGCGCTGCCGCTCACCGCGCTCACCGCATGGGAAAGCCTGTTCGACCGGCTCGATATCCGCCGCCCGGTTCCCGGCGCAGCCCATGCCGTGCTCATCATCGGCGGCGCCGGCGGGGTCGGGTCGATCGCGATCCAGCTTGCCAAGGCGCTGACCGACCTTACCGTCATCGCCACCGCCTCGCGGCCCGAGACGCAAGCCTGGGTGCGCGCCCTTGGCGCCGATCACGTGATCGACCACACGAAGCCGCTGGCCGGCGAGATCGCCGCGCTCGGCCTCGGCGCCCCCGGCGTGGTGTTCTCCACCACCCAGACAGATCGGCATTTCGAGCAGATCGCGGAACTGATCGCGCCGCAGGGGCGCTTCGGGCTGATCGACGATCCCGGGCCGATCGACGTTCGCCTGCTGAAGCGCAAGAGCGTGTCGCTGCACTGGGAGCTGATGTACACCCGCTCGATCTTCGAGACAGCCGACATGATCGAGCAGCACCGCATCCTCGCCGAGGTCGCCCGGCTGGTGGACGCCGGCACTCTGCGCACCACGCTCGGCGAGAATTTCGGTCCCTGCACGGCAGCGAACCTGAAACGTGCCCACGCGCTCATCGAAAGCGGCAAGGCCAAGGGGAAGATCGTCCTGGAAGGATTCTGAATCACGCGACGAAACCAGGAGACGACGACATGAAGATCGCATTCATCGGCCTTGGACGCATGGGCGCCGGGATGGCCGCCAACCTCTTGAAGGCGGGCCATGCGGTGACCGTGTTCAACCGCAGCCGGGACAAGGCAGCGGACCTCCTGCGCGCCGGCGCGTTGGCGGCGGCCGACCCCGCCGCGGCGGCCGACGGGGCGGAGGCGGCGATCACCATGCTCGCCGACGACGCGGCGACGGAGGCGGTGGCGTTCGGCCCGCGCGGCCTGCTGGCCGGCCTGGCGCCCGGCGCGGCGCATGTCGCGATGGGCACGATCAGCGTCGCGCTGTCCGAACGCCTGGCCGAAGCCCACGAAGCCGCCGGCCAGGGCTATGCGGCGGCGCCGGTGTTCGGGCGGCCGGATGCGGCGGCGGCGGCCAAGCTGTTCATCGTCGCCGCCGGCGCCGCGCCGCTGCTCGGCACGCTCGAACCGCTGTTCGCCGCGATGGGACAGCGGATGTTCGTCATGGGCGCCACCCCGTCGACCGCGAACCTCGTGAAGCTCAGCGGCAACTTCCTGCTCGCCGCAACGATCGAGGCGCTCGCCGAAGCCTTTGCCCTGGTGCGCAAGGCGGGCGTGGACCCGGAGGCCTATCTCGACCTGCTGACCAACAGCCTGTTCACCGCGCCGGTGCACCGGACCTATGGCGGCCTGATCGCCGCGCGCCGCTACGAGCCGGCCGGGTTCGCCGCGCCGCTCGGCCTCAAGGACATCCGCCTCGCGCTGGCCGCGGCGGACCGGGAAGGCGTGCCGATGCCGCTGGCGAGCCTGCTGCGCGACCACCTGATGACGGTCGTGGCCCAGGGTGGCGGCGGGCGCGACTGGTCGGCGCTCGGCGACCTCGCCGCGCGCAACGCCGGGATGGACGCGGAGGGATAACCTCCGCGCCAGCCGCTATGCTCGCCTGCCCGGGCGCGGACGCCCCGCGCCCGGCTGCGTCCCCCGAACGGCCGCGCCCCGAAGGAGCCCGCCCATGTCCGCGACTGGTCCGACTGTGCTCGACCGCTTCCGCCTCGACGGCAAGCGCCTGTTCATCACAGGTGGCAGCCGCGGCCTGGGGCGCGAGATGGCGCTGGCGATCGCCGAGGCCGGCGCCGACGTGGTGCTGGTCGGGCGCGACGCCAACAGCCTGGCGCGCACCGCAGCCGACATCCGCGCCCGCTCCCGGCAGGCCTGGACCCTGCAGGCTGATGCCGGCACGCCGGAGGGCTGCACCCGCGCCTGCCAGGACGCCCTCGCCTTGGGGCCGATCGACATCCTGATCAACAATATCGGCGGCCGGCGGGTGAATGTTCCGATCGAAGAGGAGACGCTGGCGGACTGGCAGGCGCTGATGGACCTGAACCTGACCAGCACGTTCCTGTGCACCAAGCTGGTCGGCGGGGCGATGCTGGCGCGCGGGCGCGGCGGGCGGGTGATCAACATCGCCTCGGTCAGCGGGTTGATCGCCAATCGCGGCGTCGGCGGGCGGCATTACGAAACCGCAAAGGCCGCGGTGCTGCAGTTCACCCGCGCCACCGCCGCCGATTGGGCGCCGCGCGGGGTAACGGTGAACGCCATCCTGCCCGGCGGCTTCATGACCGAGCCGAACCAGCGCTGGGCGCGCGAGCAGCCGGAGATCATCCGCACCTTCGAATCCCAGGTGCCGATGGGCGCCTTCGGCCAGCCGGAGGATCTGGGGCCGCTGGCGGTGTACCTGGCCAGCGACGCGTCCCGCTACATGACCGGCGCGGCGCTGGTGATCGACGGCGGCTATACGCTGTGGTGACAAGGCCTGGGTGGTGACGGCTCCCCGCCCCTTGGCCGATCCCGGTGGCGCCGGCATATCCACCGCCATGGATGCCCCCTCGGATGCGATCGTCGTCGCCGGCCTCACCAAGCGCTACGCCGCCACCCTGGCGGTGGACGGGCTCGACTTCGCGGTGCCCGCCGGCACCACGCTCGGCCTGCTCGGCGGCAACGGGGCGGGCAAGACCACCACCATCTCCATGCTGCTCGGGCTGCTGATCCCGACCGCCGGAACCATCCACGTGCTCGGCTTCGATATGGCGCGAGAGCGGTTCGCGGCGCTGGCGCGGATGAACTTCTCCTCGCCCTACGTTTCCCTGCCGGCGCGGCTGACGGTGGCGGAGAACCTGCGGGTCTACGGCCATCTTTACGGCGTGAAGCGGCTGGAACGGCGCATCGTCGAGCTGGCCGAGGAACTCGACCTGGCGGACCTGCTCGCCCGCCCGGCCGGGGAGCTTTCGGCCGGGCAGAAGACCAGGGTGGCGCTGGCCAAGGCGCTGATCAACCGGCCGGAGGTGCTGCTGCTGGACGAACCGACCGCGAGCCTCGATCCCGACACCGGCGACTGGGTGCGCAGCTGGCTGGAACGCTACCGGGCCGAAAGCGGCTGCACCATCCTGCTCGCCTCGCACAACATGGCCGAAGTGGAACGACTCTGCACCGAGGTGCTGATGCTGAAAAGCGGACTCCCCTCCACGGCCCTGCCGTTGGCCGCCCACCTGGCCCGGCGCGGCAGGTGCTGGGGCTGCCGGGGGAGACCCTGGTCGCCTGGGCGGTATTCGACGCCGCTTA
>JAGWSV010000056.1 GCA_028869315.1 Rhodospirillales bacterium | reverse complement strand
TTCAACCTGTGCCGGTTCACCTTCCCGGCGATGCGCGAGCGCAAGTTCGGCCGCATCGTCAATGTCGGCAGCATCAACGGCCAGGCGGGGCAGTATGGCCAGGTGAACTATGCCGCCGCCAAGTCGGGCATCCATGGCTTCACCAAGGCGCTGGCGCAGGAAGGCGCCCGCTTCGGCATCACGGTGAACGCCATCGCCCCCGGCTATGTCGATACCGACATGGTCCGCGCGGTGCCGCCCGACGTGCTGGAGAAAATCGTCGCCCGCATCCCCGTCGGCCGGCTCGGCCATGCCGAGGACATCGCCCGCGGCGTCGCGTTCCTGACCGCCGACGAGGCCGACTTCGTCACCGGCAGCACGCTGTCGATCAATGGCGGGCAACACATGTACTGACCACCCGCCGCGGTTGGGGGCGTCAGCCCCCGGCCGCGGCGCCGGCCCTGCGCCCGGGTCACGATCTGGCGGCGTGCAGCCCCTTGGCTTCGGCCGCCTTCTGGCAGACGAAGGTCCCGTGGCGGGTCTTGCCGAAATACTTGGAACCGGCGAGGTGGAACACCTTGCTTCCCCGCGCGCGCCACACCACCGCATCGCCGCCGCAGCCCGCCTTCGCCTCCGCGATCGTCTTGAAGCCGTGCAGGGCGGCGCCGTGCGCCGTGGCCCGGTGGCTGCCGGCGTAGGACGCGGTCATCGGCGCAACGGCCAGGCCGAGACCGACGGCCAACGCCGAGAACAGGCGAAACTTCTTGCTGGACGACATCCGGACAATCTCCGTTCCTGAGGGCTCCGCCCGGCCGCGCCCGCGGCACGCGGCGGAATGTCCGTCGGATCGCAGATCGCGGTTAGAAAACCCCTAACCGGGCGCCGGCCCGCATCGGCTTAGGGCCCGTTCGACAGCTATCGAACCGATCGGCGGTGTCGAGCGGGCCCTAAGGTTTTGTTTTGACCGGCATCTTTGTCGGCGTGCTGACGCACTTATGTGCCGACGATGCCTGACGGATCCTCAATGCCCGTCGGACGACGTGCCGGCGAGAGGCGAGAGCCCGGTCGCCGCGAACGCCGCCGCCATGTCCGGCGCGCTCAGCAGGCGGATCAACGCCGTCGTCGCCGCTCCCCCCGCGCCCGCCGCGACCGGCGCGACCGAGAAGATCGTCGGCGCCTGCAGTTCGGCCGGCAGCGGGCCGATCACGTCGATGCCGTCCACCAGCATCAGTTCGCTGACCTGCTGGATCGCGTACTCCGTCTCCCCACGCGCGACCAGGGCGCCGGTCAGGCCTTGCGGGATGATCGTCGCCTTGGCGTTGATGTCCGCCGCGATGCCCAGCCGGTCGAGCAGCGCGGCGAAGAACAGCCCGCTGGCGCCGGCGGCGGAGTAGGCGATCGAGCCGGCCGCCTGCAATGTGGCGACCAGCGCCCCCGGCGTGGCGATGTCGGGGCGCGCCCGGCCGGGCGCCTGCGCCATCCCCACCAGCGAGGCGGCAAGCGCCGCGCCGCCCGGGCCCAGGCGGCCGGCGGCGGTGAGGCGCACGACCGCCTCGGCGGTCAGGATCGCGAGCTCGGCCGCCTCGCCCGCTTCCAGCCGCCCGGCCAGGATCTTGGTCGGCGCGAAGTCGAATGCGATCGGCATGCCAAGTCGGTGTTCCAGCTGCGCCTGGCGCGATTGCAGCGCGCCCATGAGGCCGAGCGTGGACAGGACGCGGATCGGTGCGGGCGAGGCGATCGCCGGTGCGGGCATCTCGGGCTCTCTCGGGTCTTCCGGCGCCGGGCCGGTGATCACGTCGAAGTCGAAACTGGAAAAGCGCATGGCGGTCTCCTGTCAGGGAAGGAGCCGCCTCGTCGTGGCCTCTATCGGAACCGGGCAGGACAAGCCGGAAACGCGAAAGCCGCCTGAACGAGGCGGCTTTCGGGGGGTGCGTCGGGATGCGCGCTCCTCAGGCCGCCGGTGCGTACCAGCGGTACCAAAATCGACGGGGAGGAAGTGCGCGTTGCATCGCAACGCGCTCTAGCCGACCGTGCGGCCGCTGGCAAGCGTCGCCGGCGGCGCAAGCTCAAGCAGGCCCGTCTCCCGCAGGGCGCGGGCGGCGGCGGCAACCGCTTCGAACGGCTTTCCCGAGCGCTCGGCGATGTCGAGCAGGCTGTGTTGCCCGTCCGACAGGTTGAGCACCCAGAGCAGGGTGAGCTGATCGAACCCGCCCGGCAGCGCGCCCGGGTCGGTTTGGCCGCCGATGCGGCTGTACAGCCTGCGGCGGCCGAGTTGCGGTTCGCCATAGGGGCTGGTGTTGCGCCAGGTCGCGTCCGTCTCGATCAGCTCGACGATCTCGCCGAGCAGGGCGAGCGAATCCGCAAGCGCGGCCGGCTGCACGAAGGCCAGATTGTCGGCCGAGGTGTGGTACTCGGGGAAGCTGCCGTTCGGGCTGCGCATCAGGCAGCCGACCGGCAGGTTGAAACCCGGCGAGCAATACTGCCGCTCGTCGTAGCCGTAGGGCACGAAGGGCAGGACGCGTCCTGCCAGGCCGCGGGCGCGCAGGACATGACCGACGATCCGGTCGATCGGCGCGTCGCCGCGCCGCGACTGCTTGTAGGTCGGCGCGCCGGCATCGCCGAGGCAGCTCAGCACCAGCCCGTGCCGCACCTGCCGCGCCACGTCGCGATTGCGCGCAAGCCAGGTGATCGCGCCGATGGTCCCGGGGATGAACAGGAAGCGGTAGCCGAAGCGCCGGGCCGAACGGCGGGCGAGCGCGCGCGCAAGCTCGATGGCGACGGCGATGGCGGAGAGGTTGTCGTTGGCCAGCGACGGGTGGCAGCAATGGATCGACACCAGAACATCCCCTGGGGCGCCCCCTGGGGCACCCCCGGGTGCGTCCTTGGGCGGCTCGTCCGGTGCGTCCGCCGGCAGCCAGCATTCGCCATAGCTCAGGCTGCCGTCGCGGAGTTCGGTGTCCACCTCGACCCGGTATGCGGGGTCGGTGAGCGCCATGCGCGCCTCGTGGCTCAGGCAGAACCCCCAGGTGTCGGCATGATAGGCGGTGCGGTAGGGCACGAGCCCGGGGCGGTCCGGCAGGCTGTGCAGATGCCGGTCCAGCTCCTCGCGGGTGACGATCGCATCGACCGGGTGGCTGTACTGCAGCAGGTGCAGATTATTTCGTACGAAATCGACAACCGTTTCGCCATTCATGCGGCGGATGCGCGCGCCGCGCACCACCCACTCCTTCGGCACCTCCCAATCGAGCACAGGGGTTCCGGTCGGCACCTCGCGGCATTCCAGCGGAATGTGTTCGCCGATGTAGCGCAAGGTCCGGCGGAGGCCCTCGCCGGTGATGCTGCGGCAGAGCGGAAACAAGGTCTCGACATGGGAGAACAAGTCCTGTTCTATGCCGGCCACTGTCACTTCTCCCGGCCAGGATGCGTTTCGAACCAACCGGAATCGACCAGTTGACGGTGATCGTGATCGAGCGGTCCGCCGATCCGCGTGGCACGTTCGGCCGCACGTTCTGCCGCGAGGCGTTCGCCGCGGCCGGCCTGGAGGCCGATTTCGTGCAGGCGAGCACGTCGGTCACCCTGCGTCGCGGCACCATTCGCGGCATGCATTTCCAGCGCCCGCCGGCGGCCGAAACCAAGCTCGTGCGCTGCGTTCGCGGCGCGATCCACGACGTGGTGGCGGATCTGCGGCCGCATTCTCCCACCTTCCTGCGCTGGCAGGCCTTCCGGCTGGGCGCGCTGGAGGACCGCATGCTCTACATCCCGCCAGGATGTGCGCACGGCTTCCAGACTTTGTGCGACGACTGCGAAGTGCTCTACCAGATGTCGGTTCCCTATACGCCCGGGGCTGCCGACGGTTTCCGCTTCGACGACCCGGCATGCGCGATCTCGTGGCCGCTGCCGCCGGAAATGATATCGCCGAACGACCTGGCCTGGCCGCCGATCGCGGGCCGTACGGCGCCCTGAGGCGCCGTCGCCGGTTGGCGATACAGCGACGGGCGGGGGGCCGGGCCAAGCGGCGGCGTAACCGCCGCCGTCGTGCCCCCTGGGGACGACTGCGGAAGCAGCGGCTGGGGCCGCCTGAGCAGGCTCGCCAGCTTGGCGCGCGCCCGCCAGAGGGTCTCCGTGCACGTTGCCCGCACGGGCTTGATCGGGTGGTAGAGCATCCCGCGGCGCAGAAAGAAGCCGCTGCGGGCGGGCTTGAACACGAAGGTGCCGGGGGACAGGTCCCAGGCGGTCGGCGTGCTGGTGTAGAACCGCCCCCGGTTGGCAGCCGGCACGAACGCCCCGGTGCCGCCCAGATCCTCCACCCGCAAACCCTGGCGCCGCAGGATCGTCGGCCACGTCGTCTCGCAGTGCCCGCCCCAGCCGGCGCGATAGGCGGCATCCATGGTCCGCACCGCCGCTCGGGAGGCACGAAACACCGGCATGAAGCAGCAGATCCGCTCGTCCGGCGGTAGATCCGTGGGATCGTCCGCGGGCGGCTGCAGCGTCGGCCAGTAGGGCCATTCCGGATTGGTGCTCGCGGTGCGCAGGCTGGTGCTGAGGAAATCGGCCGGGTTGTCTTCGAAGGTGGCGAACAGCCGCGACCAGGGTCCGCCGAAGCGGGTGTCGTATTCGACCACCCAGTAGCGCTCGAACTCCGGATGGGCGCGGGCGAAATGGAGCAGCGGCAGGTCCGTGTGACCGCCGTCCCAGATCCGCCACTCGGGGCCGCCAGAAGATTTCCGCCGGTAGCCCGGGTCGCGGATTTCAGGTGTGGTAACAAAATGATGCGGCACGCCCGTAAGCCTGGGCGGCTTCGCCGCCCCCGGCGACATATGTATCAACACGAACGAGCGAAAATTTGAAGGCGAGCCGTCAATAAGCCGGGCGAAGAGTCTGGCGAGCGATGCATCGAAGAAGTACGTCTGAAACAGGACCGCGGTCGGATGTGGCATGTCTGGGTCCTATGGGAGTCACGCGGTGAGGTCGACATCGGAGGTGGTCGGGCGAACCACAGTTGGTGCCGATGCTACCAGCCCGGGAAGATCTCCTCCGTCAAAGTATCGTGAAGCCACATGAAGGCATCGTGATACCAATGGAGAGCATCGAGCGGCTCTATTGCGATCGAAATTCGAGATCGTCCACAGCAACGGATCGGAGTCCGGGCGCATGAAGGTACGCAAGGCTGTGATTCTCGCCGGCGGGTACGGCACCCGCCTGATGGAAGAGACCGAAATGAGACCGAAGCCGATGGTCGAAGTCGGTGGCCGCCCGATCCTCTGGCATATCATGAAGATCTACGCCGCACACGGCATCACCGAGTTCGTCATTCCGCTAGGTTACAAAGGTCACATGATCAAGCAGTATTTCGCCGAGTACTTCCTGCACGCCGCAGATGTAACGATTGACCTGGCGGACAACTCGGTCGCCATGCTCCGGCCGACGGCCGAGCCCTGGAAGGTGACGCTCGTCGATACCGGGCTCGACACCATGACCGGCGGCCGCCTGCGGCGGCTGCGGGAGCATCTCGACGATGCGCCGTTCTGCATGACCTACGGCGACGGGGTCGCCGCGCTCGATATTCGCCAGGTGATCGACTTCCACGCCTCGCACGGCCGGATCGCGACAGTGACCGCCGTGCGGCCGCCGTCGCGCTTCGGCTGGCTCGACATCGACAACGGCCTCGCGACGCAATTCAATGAGAAGCCGCCGAGCGGAGAGGGCTGGATCAATGGCGGCTTCTTCGTGCTCTCGCCGCAGGTGTTCGACTATATCGACGGTGATCAGACCGTGTTCGAGCAGGCCCCGCTCGAGCGCCTGGTGCGCGACGGCGAGCTGATGTCGTTCCGGCACGAGGGCTTCTGGCTCTCGATGGACACCTTGCGGGACAAGAAGCGGCTGGAAGAGCTCTGGGCCCACGGCCGGGCACCGTGGAGGATCTGGTGAGCATCACCGCGGCGAGCGCCGAAGCGGGACCTGCCGCGTCCGACCCGCCCTGCCGGATCTGCCGCGCGCCGCTGCGGGAAAGCTTCGCCGATCTCGGCATGACGCCGCTGGCGAATTCCTACGTCCCGCGCGATCGGCTGCACGAGGCCGAGCCGTTCTATCCCTTGCATGCGCTTGTCTGCTCGCACTGCCGCCTGGTCCAGCTCGCCGCGTTCGAATCCCCCGCGGCGATCTTCGGCGACTATCTGTATTTCTCCTCGTTCTCGGAAAGTTGGCTGCGCCACGCACAGGCCTATGCAGCGCAGATGACGGAGCGGTTCGGGCTTGGCCCGCGCTCGTTGGTCGTCGAAGTGGCAAGCAACGACGGCTACCTGCTGCAATATTTCCAGCGCGACGGCATCCCGGTGCTGGGCGTGGAGCCGGCGCGGAACGTGGCCCGGGCCGCCGCGGGAAAAGGGATTCCGACCGAGGTGGCGTTCTTCGGGGTCGCCACGGCGCGCCGGCTGCGCGCGGCGGGCCGCCGGCCGGACCTGATGGTCGCCAACAACGTGCTGGCGCACGTGCCGGACCTGCATGACTTCGTCGCCGGGTTCCGCGAGCTGCTCAGCCCGGACGGCGTTCTCACCTGCGAATTTCCGCATCTCCTGCGGCTGATGGAATCGAACCAGTTCGACACGATCTATCACGAGCATTTCTCGTATTTCGCGTTCGATGTCGTGGAACGGCTGTTCGCGGAGCACGGTCTGGCGGTGTTCGATGTGGCGGAACTGCCCACGCATGGTGGGTCGCTGCGGATCTTTGCCCGCCACCGGGAGCACGCGGTGCTGCCGCCGACGGCGCGGGTCGCGGCGCTGAAGAACGCCGAACGGGCCTTCGGCCTCGATGATCCGGCGACCTACCGCCGGTTCGCCGAGGGGGTGGTGGCCAGCAAGCTCGCGCTGCTGGAGTTCCTGATCGCCGCCCGCCGCAGCGGCAGGACGGTGGCGGCCTACGGGGCGCCGGCGAAGGGCAACACGCTGCTCAACTATTGCGGCGTCGGTCCCGAGCTGGTCGCGTTCACGGTCGACCGCAGCCCGCACAAGCAGAACCACCTGCTTCCGGGAACCCGGATTCCGATCCGCGACCCATCGGCCATCCTGGCGGAGAAGCCCGATTACCTGCTGATCCTGCCCTGGAACCTGCGGGAGGAGATTTGCGCGCAGATGGCTGCGATCCGCGGATGGGGCGGGCAGTTCGTCGTCCCGATCCCGAGGGTCGAGGTGTTTTGAACGCTGCATCCGGGGCCTGCCCGCGTGGATGAGCTCGCCAACTCGTCTCCCCTGCTCGGAGAGCGCCGCTTCGGGGCGATGGACCAGGCACGTTTCGCGGCGTTGTCGGGCGATCGCAACCCGCTGCACCTGGATCCGGTGGCGGCCCGTCGGACCCAGGCCGGAGCGCCCGCCGTTCACGGCATGCATGCCGTGCTCTGGGGCCTGGAAACGCTGGCGAAAGCCGGGCTCTGGACGGAGCGGTTCGGCACGCTGCGGGTGCGCTTCCGCCGGTTCATATCCCTCGATCGCGATGTCCGGCTCGACCTCGTCCGTCCGGGCGTTCCCCTGCGCGTCGTGCTGGTTGCGGATGGAGCGACGACGACGACCTTGGAACTGGCCGGCGGGCCATGCGCCCCAGCCGGGCCGCTGCTCTCCGGGCGCGACGTGCGGGTGCAGACGATGCCGCTCGAACTCGCGCCGAGCGACCTGGCGGGACGGTCTGGCTGCATCGCGGCGCCGCCGCTGTCCGGCTGCATCGCCTATTTCCCGCATCTCGCCGCCCGCATCGGGGCGGGTCGCGTGGCGTCGCTGGTGCGGCTGTCTGCGCTGGTCGGCATGGTCTGCCCAGGGCTGTATTCGATCTTCGACGGATTCGAAATCCGCCTGACGCCCGACAACCTCGGCTCCGCGCTCAGCTTCCGGGTGCGGGAGGTCGACGAACGGTTTCGCATGGTACGGCTGGAGGTTGCCGGCGGCGGCATTGCCGGGGTGCTGACCGCGCTGATGCGCCATCCGCCCGTCGCGCAGCCAAGCCTGGCCGCCGTCGCCCCCTGGGTGCGGCCGGGCGAGTTCGCTGCGGTCACCGCCCTCGTCATCGGCGGTTCGCGGGGGCTCGGCGCCGTCACCGCCCGGCTGATCGCCGCCGGCGGCGGCCGCGTCGCCATTACCTATGCGCAAGGAGAGCAGGACGCGCGCGGCGTCGCGGCGGATATCGGGCCCCGCGCGTGCCGATGGTTCCAGTACGATGCGCGTGCGCCTGCCGCGCCGCAGCTTGCCAGGCTGGGCTGGATGGCGAACCAGCTCTTTTATTTCGCGACCCCCCGCATCTTCCGCCAGAAGCCGGGCGTCTATGCGCGCAGCCTGTTCGACGAGTTCCGCGACATCTATGTCGATGGCTTCGCGGCGGCCAGCACTGCGCTTCAGGCGCAAACCGGCCGGCCCCTCGCGGTCTTCTACCCATCCTCCGTCGCGGTCGCGGAGCGGCCGCCCGGCATGACCGAATACGCAATGGCCAAGGCGGCGGGCGAAATCCTGTGCGCGGACCTGCAGCAGAGCCGGCCGGGCTTGTGGATCCTTGTTGCCCGCCTGCCGCGGCTGCTGACCGACCAGACGGCGGCCGCGAGCGTGATGCCCGGAGCGGCCGGCGCAGAGGGCCAGAGCGGAGAGGACGCCGTGCGCACCATGCTGCCGATCCTGCGGGCGATGCGTGCCGGGTGCCACGGGTGATGAAAATCCGCCTCCGTACGCGGCCGTCTTCCGACACGGCCGGTCCGGGCGCGCCGAGCGGCGATCTGAACCGCCGGTCGGTGCATGGCGCGACGGTCACGTTCGTGGCGCAGATCCTGCGTTTCGTCGTGTCCTTCGCCACCCAGGCGCTGCTGGCCCATCTCATTCTGCCGGCGGAATTCGGGCTGATCGCCATGGTGGCGCCGATCATCAGCCTGGTGCTGATGCTGGGGCAGATGGGGCTGCTGGAGGCGACGATCCAGCGTCAGGAGATTTCCCAAGCGGAACTCTCGGCGCTGTTCTGGGTGAACATGCTGGCCAGTGTCGTGCTCGCGGCCGTGCTTGCCGCCTCGGCGCCGCTGGTCGCGCGGCTCTATGGGGAGCCCGCGACCGTTCCGATCACCGTCAGTCTTTCCTTCCTCGTCATTCTCAACGGCGTCGCCGCCCAGCAGATGGCGCTGCTGAACCGCGGCATGCGTTTCGGCCGGCTTGCCGTGATCGAGGTGGCCGCGACATTGCTTTCGGCACTGACCGGGCTCGCCTTGGCCTGGGACGGTTTCGGCGTCTGGTCGCTGGTGGCGATGCAGGCCGCGAACTCGGGCGTCACCGCGCTGCTCGCGTGGATCATGTGCGGGTGGGTGCCGGGGCGCCCGCGCCGGCAGCGCGGGCTGTCGGGCCTGCTGCGCTTCGGCGGCGACGTCACCGGCTTCAACGTCATGGACTACCTGGCCTACAGCCTCGACAACGTCCTGATCGGCGCGACCAACAGCGCGGCCAGTCTTGGCCTGTATGATCGGGCGTTCAAGCTGGCGTTCCAGCCGCTGCTGCTGGCGATGACGCCGTTCACGCGGGTGGCGGTCCCGCTGCTGTCGCGCCAGCAGGATGCCCCGGGGCGCTACGCCCGCAGCTATGTGCGGCTGCTGCAGTCGACCTCGCTCGCGATCGTTCCCGGCCTCCTGGTAGCGATCGTGCTCAGCAACGAGATCGTCATCCTGCTGCTTGGCCGACCCTGGGCCAAGGCGGGTCCGATCCTCGCCTGGCTCGCGGTCGCTTCGCTGGCCACGCCGCTGCTGATCAGCACGAGCTGGTTGTTCATCAGCCAGAACCGGGCCCGCGAGCAGCTCCGATGGGGAAGCCTTGGCGCGGCAACGCGGATCCTGGCCTTCGTGGTCGGGTTGCCATGGGGCCCGCTGGGCGTTGCCGTCGCGGGCGCGATCGCCAACTGCCTGGTGCAGGCTCCGCTGCTGTGCTGGGCGGCGACAGCGACCGGGCCGATCCGGCGGCGGCGGCTGCTGCGCGAGGGCTATCCGTTCGTCGTCGCTGCGCTCGCCACCGCGATCGCGCTGCGGCTCATCCAGAACAGCGCCTTGTGGCACGGCGTGGGGTACGGATTTCCAGGGCTCATCGCCATGGGAGTGCTCTCCTACGCCGTCTACACCTTCGTCCTTGCCTGCCTGCCGCAGGGCTACCGCGTGCTGCGGGAGATCTGGCAGTTGCGCGCCGCGTTCCGCCGCCGGGCGGCCTGACGCGTGCGCGGGGGACGCCGCGGAACGTTCCATCCTCCGGAGAGCGATCGATGCGCATCATCATTACGGGAAACATGGGCTATGTGGGGCCGGTCGTGGTCCGCCACCTGAGGGACCGGTTCCCCGACGCGGAGCTGATCGGGCTCGATCTCGGCTTGTTCGCGCATTGCCTGACCACGCGCGGCTCGCTGCCGGAGGCGGCGTTGACCGCCCAGTATTTCGGCGACGTGCGCGACGTGCCGGCCGACTTCCTGCGCGGGACCGACGCCGTCATCCATCTTGCGGCGATCTCCAACGACCCCATGGGCAATGAATTCGAGACGGTGACCCACGAGATCAACCAGGAGGCCAGCCTGCGCCTCGCCCATCTGGCCGCCGACGCCGGCGTCGGCCGTTTCGTTTTCGCGTCGAGCTGCAGCGTCTACGGGGCCGCCGAGGGCGGGCCCCGCCGGGAGACGGACCCGCTGGCGCCGCTCACGGCCTATGCGAGATCGAAGATCGGCACGGAGCAGGGGCTGCGCGCGCTGGAGAACGGCCGGATGACGATCACCTGCCTGCGGTTCGCGACGGCGTGCGGCATGTCCGACCGGCTGCGGCTGGACCTCGTGCTGAACGACTTCGTCGCCTGCGCGGTCAGCTCGGGGGAGATCCGCATCCTGAGCGATGGGACGCCATGGCGGCCGTTGATCGATGTCGCGGACATGGCGCGCGCGATCGAATGGGCGATCGGGCGCGACGGCGCGCGGGGCGGGCAGGTGCTGGAAGTGAACGCCGGATCGAACGGGTGGAACTACCAGGTGAAGGACCTCGCCGAGGCGGTGGCCGCAGAGATCCCGGGCGCCACCGTGCGGATCAACCCGCAGGCGGCGCCCGACAAGCGGAGCTATCGCGTGGATTTTTCACGCTTCGCCGCGCTGGCGCCGGGGCATCAGCCGCGTACCGGGCTGGCGGAGTCGGTGCGCCGGTTGCGCGACGGCTTGCAGGCGATCGGCTTCGACGATCCGGAGTTTCGCGGTTCGCGCCAGATCCGGCTCAAGGTCCTGAAGGGCCTGCTTGAAACCGGCGAACTGACGCCCGACCTGCGGCGGCGGTCCAGCCGGCCGGTCATGCCTCATGGTTCAGCATCGGCCGCATCATGATCTGCGTGATCTCGGCGGTCCTGGGCAGCGTGAGGGCGGCGAGCGCGGCATGGGCGACGTCTTCCGGCTGGATCAGCCGCTCCGGCAGGTAGGGGCGGCCCTCCAGTGCGAAGATGGCCCGCTGTCGTCGCGTCGCCGTCCGGCCGAGAAACATCGACAGCACCCGAACGCCGTCCGGATTCACCTCCGCGCGCAGACTGTCGGCGATGGCGCGCAGCGCGTGCTGGGTCGCCGCGTATTGTCCCAATCCCTTCGCTGCGGCCAGGCCCTGGGTGGAGTTCAGGAACAGGATCTGTCCGCGGGCGGCAACCAGCAGCGGCACGAGCGCGACGAGGATCGAGTACGGCCCGTGCACGTTGGCGGCAAACTGGCGGGCGAGCGCCGCGGCGTCGTTCGAGCGTTCGTAGATGCCGGAGCCGAGAATGAGGGTATCCAGCCGTCCCCGCCGGGTCACGATGCCCGCGAGTTCGGCGATGTCGTCCGGCCGGGTGAGGTCGGCGGCGACCGCCTGGCATGGGCCCAGCGCGGCGAGGCGGTCGGCCAGGCCGACGAGGCGAGGCGATGGCCGCCCCTGCAGCAGCACCTCGGCTCCTGCCCGCAGGAGCGCTTCGGCGATTGCGGTGCCGATATCGCTGGTTGCCCCGATCACCAGCGCCACGTCGCTTTTCACATCCGCCTCCGGCATCGGCTGGGATACGGAACGACCGGCCGTGCGGCCGGCGCACGGGCCATGATCACGCGCCCGTCGTCGCCATCTTGCGCTCGATCAGGGCGACGAAGTCGCCGACATGCTTGAGCTGCTCGATCTCGGCCGTGCGGAAGCGGACGCCGAAGCGTTCTTCGGCGGCCAGCACGAGATGCACATGGGTCTGGCTGTCCCAGTCGGGAATGTCGTTGGCTGTCGTCGCCGCGTTGACGACGAGCGTGTCGTCGTCGAAGACGTCCCTGAAAACCTCGATCAGCGCGGACAGCGTTGGTGTGTCGGCCATGCGGCAAACTCCCTGGTTGCGGAAGGATCGGCCCTGGGCGGTCGGGGCCCGGTATCGGCGCGTTCGCGGGGTGCTGCCGATCGCGCGGACATCGGTTCAGAACTTGAAGTAGAGGAACTCGGTCGGCGCGACCGACAGCGCGCGGGCGATCGCGAGGAAGGCGATCCCGCCGACCAGGATGGCGAAGCCCGGGCTCGGCCTCCAGACCAGGAGCCGCGCGAGATGCGGGGTGCGCTGCTCGAGCCAGGTCGGCTTGCCGAGGGGATTGAGCCCGGTCTCGTAGTTGCGCAGCCATTGCTGGGTGTTCGGCAGCAGCCAGAGGATGCCGAACAGGACGAACAGCAGCCGGAATTCGTTATGATCAGCGAGACTGAGCTGCACCGCCGGCAAGGCGCGGGCGCCGAACAACGTTGCCAGGGCGAGCGCCGAGTGGGTCGGGCTGCCGCCGGGGAAATAGAGGCCGTGGCTGGCCAGCATGGCCGAAAGCAGGCGAAGCGCCGCCAGGGTGCTGCCGGCGCGGAAGAACACCAGCGCCACGAGAACGCACAGGAAGGTGAGCAGCACGGCCGGGATGCGGTGGCGCAGCCGGGGTGAATCGACGGTCCGGCCGAGCTGGGCCTTCACGCTGCGCCAGGCATGGTTGATCGTAATATACGTGCCGTGCAGCAGGCCGAAGATCATGAACTGCCATCCCGCTCCATGCCACATGCCGATGAGGAACATCGTCACCATGGTCGGCAGCGCCACCAGGGAGGCGAACGCCCCGGGCGTGGTCCGGCCGCGGCGGGGCATCGGCTTGCCTGCGCGCCGGCGCGCCCGGCTCAGGCTCAAGGTCATCGGCGTGTAGACATAGCTCGTCAGGAACCGCGTGAGGGTCATGTTCCAGCGCGACCAGAACTCGATGATGTTGTGCGACTTGTAGGGGGAGTCGAAATTCTGCGGCAGCCGGATGCCGAACATCAGGCCGAGGCCGATCGCCATGTCGGTGTAGCCGGAGAAGTCGAAATAGATCTGCAATGTGTAGCAGAGCGATCCGCCCCACGCCTCGAGCGCCGTCATCGCATGCCCGGCGTCTGCCGCGGCGAACACCGGCGAGGCCCATTGGCTCAGCGAATCCGCGATCAATACTTTCTTGAACAGACCGATCACGAACACCGTGAGACCGAGGGCCAGCAGGTCGGCCCGTGGCCGCGACATGCGCAGGTTCTCGAATTGCGGCAGCATTTCGCGATGGTAGGTGATGGGGCCGGCGATCAGGTGCGGGAAGAACGTGACGAACATCGCGTAGGTGTTCAGGCTCGGCTCGTCCGCCAGCCCGTCATGGGCATCCGTGAGATACGCGATCTGCTGGAAGGTGAAGAAGGAGATGGCCAGAGGCAGCACGACCTCCGGCAGCGGAAGCCGCGTCCCCAGCGACTGATTGAGGGCGCCGATGAAGAAGTCGGAATATTTGTAGTAGCCGAGCAGCGCCAGGTTGGCGGCTACGCCGGCGATCAGCAGCCATTTCCGCCGCTTGAGCGAGAGGGCCCGTCCGATCGCGAAGTTCACGAGGACCGAGCCGACCAGCAGCGGCACCGACGTGACGTTCCACCAGCCGTAGAAGAACAGGGACGAGAGGGTGAGCCAGACGATCTGGAGCTTGTGGAGTCGGGCGGCTCCCAGCAGGTAGAAGCCGACAACGGTGACCGGCAGGAAATAGACCAGGAAGGGTACGGAATTGAACAGCATGATCGTCGGCCCTATGACCGCGCGCCGCGGTCGAGAACCCGCGCCAGGGCGGCGGTGAACCGGGCGGCCGTTCCGCGTTCCAGATGCAGGGCGTTGTCGGTGAAGTCCGATGGCCTGGTCGGGAAGTCCTTCCGGGCGTTCCAGAAGATGGCGCCGGTTTCCTTCAGGGCCGCCTCGGTCCGCGTGGCAAGCGCGCGCACGATGCGGTGATCGGGGTCGAAGCGGCGCGTCCACTCCGAATTGATCGGGGCAGCAACGACCATCAGACGGGCGCCGCGCGCCCGCACCGACACCGCAAGATCGTGCAATGCCGTGAAGCATGTCGGGTCGTAGTGCCCGAACGCGGTATAGATGACGGGACGCGCCGTCGTTCGCACCAGCAGGCCGTCGCCCCACTGGTCCATGTCGAGATCGCGCAGATGCCTGCTCAGCCGACGCACGTTGCGGGCGAGGGAGACCGGATCGAAATAGCGCAGGTAGAGGCCATAGACCCAGGTACGGCGGAACATGTACGCCTCGGCGTCCCGGCGGTCGAACAGCCGGGTTCGGGTCTGCGAGCAACCACGCAGATCCTGCGGTGCCAGCACCGCGAGGACGGTGTCGACCGTAGGAAACTGGTCCATGAAGAAGCGGGCGACGAAAGCGGCCTGATTGACCTGCGCGGCGCAGAAGCCCGCGTTCAGCGGGACCTGCCCATTGCCCTGAAGCTCGGCGCTGTCGACGTCGCGCCACGCGACCGAGGATCCGACGGTGATCAGCGTCGGCGCCTCCAGAAGATGGTCGCGGTAGAATTTGAGCTTGGCGTCGGCGCAAAGGTTGTTGATGATCGGCGGCGGCGGCAGGAGCTTCACCTGCGCCAGGCCGACCAAAGACACGAGGTAGAGCGACAGCAGCGCGACGGCGGTGCCGATCACCCAGCCGAGATAAAGCGTCCAGCCGCTCAACGACAACACTGCGCGACGGTACGATGCGGCGGCGGTTTCGATGCGCACGGCTATTCCTTCGGCTGCCGGTCTTGCGACGGGCGATGCCGGAGCCGATCGCCGCGTGGATGATGGGCGGAAGCCGCAGGCCGGGTCATCCGGGCCTGCCGGCGGTCAGGTGCGTGAAGCGACGGTAGAGCTGGCGCGACGCCGGATAGAAGGGAAGCTTCCGCAACTGTCGAAACACGGCGATGCGCCGCATCCAGCGATAGTGTGCGCGGAAGCAGGCCAGGTCGAAGTCGTCGTCGGGCTCCACGGATCGCGGGTGAACGAGCGGTCCCAGCGGCTCGGTCGGCAGGTTCGCCAACGGATCGGATGTCCATTTGGTGTTGGCGGCCTCGGCGTCGAAGCCGATATTGCTGACAAGGTTCACGCGCGGGTGAATGGCCAGGGCGCGCTGCGACCAGATCAGGAAGGTGGACTGGACGTCCCAGTTTTCCCACAATCCCTGGGCGGCGAGATCCATCACGGCAGCAAAACCACGCCGGATCTCGCGATGCCGCGTCACCCGGCTCAATTCTCCCGATCGCTCGAAGGCGGGGAAGGCGCGACAGGAGATATCGTAATGTCGCCAGGCGCGGCGCCAGGTTGCCCAGCCCCACACCATGTTGATCCGGTTGAAGAGGTAGGACCCTTGTCCGGGGGAGCCGTCCGCGGGCCAGCGGCGCATCGCGTTGGTGCCGCCGATCCAGGCGATCCGCGGATCGTCGCGGTAGCGTTCGAGGAGCGCCGCGCAAAAGGTGAAGAAGTCCGGATGCGGCAGGCAATCGTGTTCGAGGATGATCGCTTCCTCGACGTTCTCGAAGATCCACTGGAACGCGGTCGCAAAGCGTGTTGGGATTCCCAGGTTCTTCTCCGGGTAGTTGCAAAGAACCTCGCAGTCCCAGTCGACCTCGCGGGCCAGGTCGCGCACCGCCGCCACGCGCTCCGCCTCCAGCGCACGGCCCGGCCGTGGCCCATCGGTCACGAGCAGCAGCTTGCCGGGACGAGCCCGCCTGATCTCGGCGAAAACCTTCCTGCTGAAATCAGGTCGGTTGAATCCGATAAGAACAACGGGAACAGCAAGACGCTCCGCTCCTGGCATCCATCACTCCGGGCGGTATGTTGGCAATATTGGCAACCCGCCGCGGTCTCGGCAGACGGGATCGAATCTCCAAAGCGCGCAGGCTATGTCGGGCATAGTAGCCGGGATGCGCGGGCGCGCCGCAGTCACGTTTTGCGGCGCGCCGGACAGTCGTATCCGACGTATCCGCGCAGGGGACGCGCAGGGGACGCGCAGGGGACGCGCAGGGGACGCGCAGGGGACAGGGTCGGCCGCGCGATCCGCACCGCACCACGCGGCCGGAACGAACTTGCCACGCAGCCGGGAAGACCCGACCAAGCCGCCGAAGGAACCGGAGGACGGCGCCTCCCGCGCGCGTGACAACGGTCATGCGCCCGGCGGGCATCGTTCCGGGCCGGACGACAGCGACGCGGCCGGCTCGACGCGCGGGGTGGCATTCGGATAGAACCGGCGCTTCCAGGGCCGCGCGACGAACGGGAAGGAGACCGCACATGGCCGATCTCATCGACAAGAGCTGCACGCCATGCCGGGGCGGCATTCCGCCGCTGAGCGAGGCGGCGGCCCGAGAGCTCCTTGAGCAGGCCCCGGCCTGGGCATTGCACGATGAGGCCCGCCGGATCGAGCGGACCTATCGGTTCGGCAATTTCCGCGATGCGTTCGGCTTCGTCGCCCAGGCGGCGGACCTGGCCGAGCGCGAGGGGCACCACCCGGACGTCGCGTTCGGCTGGGGCTATGTAACCATTTCCCTGCGCACGAAGAAGATAAAAGGATTGCACGAGAACGACTTCATCATGGCGGCGAAGCTCGATCGGCTGGCCGGGGAGGCGGCGGCCGGCTGACCGCGCCGCCGACCGGGGGTGCTGACCGCCGCGCGTGACCGTCGACCCCAGGCGGATGCCAGGAGCTTTCGCGATGCCGTCCGATCTCAGCGGGTGCCAGCGCATCGCACCCTGGAACGACCTGCTCGGCCTGCCGGCCGAACCGATCCACGACCGCAAGCTCCGGCCGCGCCGCCAGGCCGTGGAACCGCCGGATGGCCTGGGCGCGCGGGGCCGGCTGCGGCCGGCATGCACGGGCGCAAATCGCCGAGGCTGACCTGGCATTCGTCCGATCGGAGCATGTGGTGAACGATCTCGTGCCGCTTTTCCAAGTGCCTGTCCCGGGTCGACCGATCCCGGAAGCGCGGTCCTCCAACCCGCCGGTTCCGACGGCAAAGAGCTCGGGCGGGGGCGACGCCTGATGCGGGAGCCGTCGCGCGTTCGGGCGGCTCCGGACCCGGGGTCGTCCGCGGGGCGGGGTTTCCCGCGGATCCTGCGCCTGCTCTCGGCGCCGGCAACCACCGGCTATATCGGCGTCATTGCCCTCATCGCCCATCTCACCGGCCTCGACTACGTGTTGTTCCCGGAATTGGGGGCACTTGCGCACGACGTATTGAAACGGCCGCACGGCACCTGGGCGCGGGCGCTCGGGATGCTGGTGCTGACGCCGGCTCTCACCGCGGTGGTCGGCACGGTGCTGACCCGACACCTGGCCTACAGCCCGGTCTCCGTGCTGCTGAGCGTCGGCACGTCGATCGCGATCATCCGCGTGCTGCGCTCGCCGATCGCCCCGGCGATCTCGGCCGGGCTGCTGCCGCTGACGCTCGGGATCACGAGTTGGCTCTATGCCCCGTCGATCCTGATCGGCACGGTGCTGCTGGCCGCCATCGCGACGGGCTGGACGCGGTTGGCGCCGGCGCCTGAGCCGTCGGTCCGCGATCTGGCGGACGACATCACGGAGCGGACGCCCGCCCGCTACTCATGGGTGCCGTTCTTTCTCGGATTTCTCGTCGTTGCCGCACTGCTGGCGGGAGCCACCGGGTGGCGCCTGCTGCTGTTCCCGCCGCTCGTGGTGATGGGTTTCGAGATGTTCGCCCATCCGGCGGTGTGCCCGTGGGCGGCGCGGCCGATCGTGCTGCCGGTGGCCTGCGCGCTGACCGCGACGGGGGGGCTGGCGGCGGTCGGCCTGCTCGGGGTCGGCCCGCTGGCGGCGATGGCCAGTATCCTGTTCGGCATCGCCGTGCTGCGCGGGTTCGACCTGCACGTCCCGCCGGCGCTGGCCGTGGGATTGCTGCCGTTCGTGATCGTCCAGCCGGACTGGAGGTTCCCGGTCGCGGTCGGTCTCGGTACCGCGATGCTGACGTCGTCGTTCCTGCTGTGGCGGGCGATGCCGGTGCGTCGGCCGTGACCGCCGCCTGCTGCCTATCGCCGAATGGCCGGGCGCCGGATCATGATCGGGTCGCGTCGGCCCGGTCGTGAAACGCACCGCAGGGTGATGGATCGGGGCACGCGTGCTGTGCGTTCAGCGGCCTGCTGGCCCTGGAATGCGGGGGCATTGCAGGGGCAGGGCCCTACCGGTAGGTGACGGTCCAGTTTTCGTCGATCCGGGTCCCGGCCTGGCGGAGAATCTTGGAAACCGGGCAGAACCGCCCAAGGTCCGCCTTGAGCCGCTCCACCGCCGCCGCCGCCGCGCTGGTGGCGAATGCGATCGACAGTTCGATGGCCGGGAACGGGACGGCCACCTCCTCCTGCAAGGCAGTGCCGCGGCGATCGAGCGACGCACGCAGCGTCACCTCCAGTCCCTCGACCGGTACGCCGTCGCGGGCGGCGATCTTGTTCAGGATCACGTTGGTGCAGCCGATCAAGGAGGCGAGCAGAGTCTCCAGCGGCGTGGGCGCAAGGTCGGTGCCCCCACGGGCCGCCGGTTCGTCGATGACGATCTCATGGGCCCCGATCTGCACATGGCTGCGCGTATGGGTCGGGCAGGTGCCCTCCATCGCAAGGGAAACCAGCGCTTTCTCACGGATCGGCGTCATGCCGCTTCCTCCCGGATGCGTCGTTTGCGGTGATCTCCGGCGCCGGCCCGCTCAGGGGCAGACCAGCGCGGGAAGCGCGGCGAGCGACGTCACGACGTGGTCGGGCTGGCCGGGCAGACGCTCCGGCTTCTGGCCGTAGCGGTTGCACCAGACCACGCGCATGCCGAACGCCGAGGCGGCATACGCGTCCCAGGAATTGGAGGATTGAAACGAAACCTCCGTCCTGGTGACGCCGAGCCGATCGAGCGCGCGCTGGTAGACCCGCGGGTCCGGCTTGAACGCACCGACCTCCTCGACCGAGATGACCGCGTCGAGCAGCCCGCCGAGGTCGTTGCCCTGGACGGCGGTTTCCAGCATCGCCGGCGACCCGTTGGAGAGGATCGCGGTCTTCAGCCCCGCCGCCCGCAGCTGGCGCAGGGTCTCGGGCACTTCGGGAAACACCGCGAGCGTGCGGTACAGGTCCATCAGCCGCTGCCGCAACCCGGGTTCGGCCAGGCCCAGCGTCTCCAGCGAATAATCCAGCGAATCGCCGGTGATCTGCCACAGATCCGCGTAGCGGTTCTGCAACGAGCGCAGCCACGTGTATTGCAGCTGCTTGTCCCGCCACAACGTGGTGAGCGCGCCGGCGCGCTCTCCCAGCACGTCGCGGCAGGAATTGGCGGCTGCCGCGAAGTCGAACAGCGTGCCGTAGGCGTCGAACACGCAGGCGCGGATGCCGGGGAGCGCGGGCATCACGCGGCCGCCGTCGGCTGGACCGGGTCCGTCACTTCGCCGCGGGCCGGATAGTTCTTTGCGATCACGAAATCGAGCGCGCCCAGGATGTCGGCGAAATGCGGGCGGGCGAACGGCATGGTCTGCACGGTTCCGAAATAGAGTCTGCCATCCGGCCGGACCACGAACAACCCGGGCTCGGAGAACAAGGCGGGCTCGGCGACGCCGGCGGAGGTGGTGCCGTGCCCGGCCGAGATATAGAGGCCCCACCGCCGCGCGGTGTCCAGGTCGAGCCCGTAGCCGAGCGGCAGGTGCTCGATCCGCCATTTCTGCTTGGCCTGCGCCGACCGCTCCGCGTCATCGGAGCTGATGGCGATCGCCGACACCCCGCGGCGCGCGAACTCCTCGAATTTGGAGTCGAGATCGCGGACGTACGTCGCGCAGATCGGGCAGTGCAGCCCGCGATAGAACGTGACCAGGGTGAAATGCTCCGGCTTCTGGTCCGCGAGGCGCCACGGTTCGCCGCCGACGGTCGGCACCGCCAGATCGGGTACCGGCTGGCGCGGGATCAACGGGGTAAGCGAGCTGATCGTCATGGCTGAAGCTCCTCGGAGGGATCGTGCAGGCAGGATACGTGTGGCCAGAGTATTGGAGCGATCGTTCCAACACGTCAAGCCGCCTTCCCGGCCGGTCGTCCTGCCGGGGCGGAATGCCGCTCAGTGCGCGGCAACCCAGGCGATCAGCTTGCGCGCCTGCGGCGAATCCCAGCGCGCGGCGCCGGGGACGTAGCCCACCACCTTGCCGTGCGGATCGATCAGGTAGGTCATGGGCAGCGCCTGCAGCGGGAACCGCCCGTGCCACGGGTCGCCGTCCCCGATATGGCCGACCTGCTGCGCCGGATCGGCATAGACGCCGAGATGATGCAGCCCGAGCCGGCGATAGAACGCCGTCACCGCCGGTTTGCCGCCGCGATCGATCGAGATCGGCAGCACCGTGACCTTGTCGGCGGGCTGCTCCGCCGCCAGGCGGTCGAGCGACGGCATTTCCGCCCCGCAGGGCGGGCACCACGACGCCCAGAAATTGACGACGACGACCCGTCCGGCCAGCGCGGGGAAATCGATCACGCTGCCGCCTGCGGTGCGGATCGGCCGGCCGGGGGTCGGGGCCGGCGGGCGCAAGCGGATGAACTGGCTGACATTGCTGTAGAAAGCCGGCGGCGGGTCGTCGGCCCAGGCCGGCCCCGCGCGCGCCGCGCCCGCCAGGGCGGCGAGAGCGGCGAGCAGGGTCCGCCGCGACATAATGCCTCCGAACGCATGGCTGGTCGTCGCCGGCCGGCCAGCCGGGCCGCTTGGCGCGCCTGCCCGTCTGTCGCAGCGGCAGGCCGGCGCAACCTGCGCCCCCCTGGCCGCAGCCGCAAGCCGGCCGGGCCTAGGCGCGAAGGTCATCGGCCAGCACCGAACGGCGTGAGGAGCGGATCCGGCCGAGGCGGCAACTCGCTCTGAATGCTGCCCACCATGCGTGCCAGCCCAAGGTTGCCCGCACGCCGAGGCGCGCCCGGTCTGCATGGTTTCCGGCGAGCGCTGCGGGACCGCGCCGCTCGCGCAGATCGAGATGCACCGCGGCCCCGATCAGGGCGAGATGGGTGAAGGCCTGGGGAAAGTTGCCAAGAAAATCCCCGCTTCCAGGGTCGACCTCTTCAGCGTAGAGCCCGACATCGTTCGCCCGTGCCAGCAGGTTCCGGAACAACGCCGTCGCGTCATCGCGCCGGCCGAGACGGAGCAGCGCATCGACGAGCCAGAAGCTGCAGATGAGGAATGCGCCCTCCGAACCCGTGAGCCCGTCCTCGCCGCGGTAGCGGTACACGAGGTCTCCTTGCCGCAGGTCTCGTTCGATCGCGCGGACGGTTGCCTCCAGGGTCGCGCGATCGAGCGGAAAGCCCAGGGTGGGGGCGAGCAGCAGGGCCGCATCCAGGTCAGGCTGGTCGTATGACTGCACCAGGTGTCCCGCCAACGGATCGATCCCGTGCTGGCGTACCTCCGCCACGATCTTCCGGCTCTCCTCGAGCCAACGGGGCCGCGATCCGATCAGCCGGATCGCTCGGTCGAGCGCCACCCAACTCATCATCTTGCTGTGGATGTTATGGCGCGGAGCACCGCGCATCTCCCACAACCCCTGGTCGGGTTCGTTCCAGTTTGCCGCGACGAAGTCGGCAAACGCGGCCAGCATGCGCCGGCTGCCGCGATCGAACCGTCCGCCGAGCGTGTGAAACAGCAACGCCCAGTCGAGGATTTCGCCATAGACGTCGATCTGCCGCTGCCGGTAGGCGCCGTTGCCTGTCCGTACCGGACGGCTGCCCATATATCCGTCGAGATGGTCGAGTGAGCGCTCGGCGAGATCCGCTTCGGCGCCGATCCCGTACATGATCTGCAAGTCGGGATAGGTCGCGGCGCAGGCCTGTTGCAGAAAGCGACTGAACTCTCGCGCCTCGCCGCCATAACCGATTGCGGCCAGCGCATAGAGGGTGAGGGCGGAATCGCGGAGCCAGCAGAATCGGTAGTCCCAGTTACGACTGCCGCCTAGGGCTTCGGGGAGAGACGTGCTCGCGGCAGCGGCGATCGCTCCCGTGGGCGCATAAGTCAAAAGCTTCAGGGCCAGCGCGCTTCGCCGGACGGCCTGCTTGTAGGGGCCACGGTAGCGGCAATAGGCGATCCACTCGCGCCAGAACGCAAGGGTGACTTTCAGCAAGCGATCGGCGCGGGCCACCGGGTTCGTGTTGGCCACCGGCCGCGGCGTCACGACCAGGGTACGCCGTTCCCCGGCACGAACCTCGATCGCCGCGACGGCAACGCCATCCCGGGCGGCAAAGTCGGGCATGTCGTGATAGAGGCAGGGACCGCCGTCGGCCGCCACCCAACCGGGAGCGCAGTGCAGCGACGCCGGCGCGCGCGCGAATGCAATCGATGGGCGATAGCGAATGGTCAGCGGAACCGTTCCGCTGTTGCCCTCGATGATGCGGATCGTCCAGCCTGGCGCCGCGAGATGAACGTAGTCGTGGGTTCCGGCACCCGGTCGGCGGCCGACCGGCATGAAGTCGGTGATCGTGACGGTCCCGCCGCCCGTCGAAACGACCGTGCTGAGGACGTTCGTGTCCTCGATATAGCGCCTCCGGGCCGAGAACCGGAGCTCCGGCAGGACCGACAGAAACCCGCCGCGTTCGGCATCGAGGATACGACAGAAGACAGGATCGTTGTCCAACCGCTCAAGGCAGCACCAATCGATGCTGCCGGTTGCCGAGACCAGGGCGGCCCCATGGCAATCGCCGATCGCCGCGTAGTCGCGGATAGGGGCGTAGCGTGGCTCGCATGCGCCCGGCGGCAGCCCCAGGACGGGCGTCGCGGACGCATCTCCGATCATGCGGACGCGTCGGCGGGGCGGGGTGCGTGATGTCCGTCTCGGGCCGAGCCGGGAGGCGCGCGGTTGGCGACGCTGTCCGCTGTCGGGTCGCGGCCTGCGGAGACGGCATCGGCCGCCGTCGCCGCGATGGGTGCGCCGCCGGTGCTGCAGGTCGCCGCGCCGAACACGCAGAAACGCGCGCAATGCGGGTGGTTCAGCGTCACCGGCCGCGCCGCCTCGGCGAGGCTGGCGCCGAGATCGAAGCCCGGTTCGTAAGGCTGCAAGGTGCAGGCGGTCACCCGCGCCGTCGCCTCGCCCTTGCGGTGCACGACCATGCGCGCGGAGGAACACATCACCTCCCGCCCGCCGGCGTGCAGGGCCTGCCAGCAGGTCTCCCCGATCTCCGGCGGCAGCGCCGGGTCGGCGAGTTCCGGGAACAGCACAAGCTGCGCGGCGTCCCAGGCATCGACCGGCAGGTGCTCGTCGCGGAACAACCGGGCGAACCCCGCGCGGAGCGCCTCCGCCGCGTCCGCGGCGGGCAGCCGCGCCGCCACCGCGAGCGGGAAGCCGGTGCGCGCCAGCCAGCCCAGCCCGGCGAGCGCCGGGACGAAGCTGCCCGCCCCGCGGACCCGCTCGTGACCGTCGCGGGTGAAATGATCGAGCGAGACCCGGAACGAGACGCGCGTGCCCCAGGCGGCGTGCAGCCGTTCGAGCCAGGCAAGGTGCCGCTGCATCGGCCGCATCGCGTTGGTCAGCACCAGCACGCGATAGCCGCGTTCCAGCGCCGCTTCGATCATTCCCGGCAGGTCGGGGTTCATGAACGGCTCGCCGCCGGTGAAGCCGATCTCGCGCAGTTCCGGGTGGCGCAGCGCGGCTTCGTCGATGAAGCGGTCGAACTCGGCGCGGGCGAGATAGAGCAGCCGGTCGTTGCGCGGCGTGCTCTCGATGTAGCAGCCGGCGCAGGCGATGTTGCAGAGCGTGCCGGTGTTGAACCACAGGGTCGTCAGCCCCGCGAGCGCCACCCGCGCATGCGGTTCCCGATGCACCGTCCGCGCCGGATCGGCGAACCGGCGCGGCCGCGGCAGCGGCGAGGGGGGTGGCGGCGGACCCTGGTCCCACAGCCGCGGCGGCGGTGCCAGCGCCCGGCCGGTCGCCGCCTGCTCCTCCGGTGGCAGCACGTCGAAGCTCGGCCAGATGCCGCTCTCCAGCGCCTGTGAATAGCCTTCCGGCAGGCCGGCGGCGCGCATCGCGGCGGCGGCGGCGCGGTGATCGTAGTCGAGCGGCAGGTGGCGGATCTCGATCGCGGCGCCGCGCGGGGTGAGCAGGCTGTACCAGCCGCGCGGCGTGCCGTCGTTCGCGGGCATCCCGATCGCGCCGGAATTATGCCACAGGCGGGTGCCGAGCCGCCGGGTGAAGGGCAGTCCGCAATGCCCGCCGATCACCGCCTCCGTCCCGGCCCGCCACAACTCGGCCGCGAGCGCCGCATCCGGCGCGGATTCGAACACGAACCGGTTGATCCGGCTCGGCGCGCCGTGCACGACCGCGAAGCGCCGGCCGGCCAGAACCAGGTCGATCCGCCGCGGCAGCGCGGCCATCCAACGCCGGTCGTCGTCCGCAACCTCGCGGCTCGCATGCGCGAACCAGGCGGCGGAAAGCCGGTCGCAGGCCGAGCCGGGGGCGAAGCCGCAGCCGCAATCCGCGGCATCCGCCCCCAGCTGCTCCTCGCAATTGCCCATCACGGTGGCGATCCCGGCGTCGCGGATCAGCGCCAGGCTGGCGCGCGCGTCGGCCCCGTAGGCGATCACGTCGCCGGTGCAGATCATCCGTTCCGGCGGGATGCGCAGCCGCTCGGCTTCGTCCAGCAGCGCGCGCGTGGCGTGCAGGTTGCTGTAGCAGCCGCCGAACACCAGCACCGGCCCGTCCGCCACGAGGTGCGGCGGGGCCGGTTCGGCGGGCAGGGGAATGCCGATATCAGGCATGCGAGACGGTTTCCTCCGGTGCGATCGTTTCGAGCGACAGCCCGTTGGCCTCGATCCCGCCCATCAGGCGCCAGACGGCGATCGCGCCGGCGCCCAGCAGCCAGAATCCGGCGAGCAGCAGCAGCGCGGCCTGCATGCTGTGGGCGCCCACGTAGCCGACCAGGAACGGCGAGATCATCGCGCCGATCCGTCCCACTGCGACCGAGGCCCCGATGCCGCTGGCGCGCAGCGAGGTCGGGAACAGCTCGGAGAAGGTCGGATAGGCGGCGATCCAGCTGCCGGTGGCGAGCATGTTGACCAGGGCGAAGCCCAGCATGATCACCCCGGCGCCCAGCCCGGTCGCGTAGGCGAAGGCCACCGTGCCCAGCGCGGTGGCGAGATAGAACCCGCCGACGGTGGCGTGCCGGCCCATGCGGTCGAGCAGCATCGACGCCCCGACGCCGCCGCACAGCGCCCCGATGCTGCCCGCGAGGTAGAACAGCGGCAAGCGCGCCGGCGGCAGGTGCAGCGCCGGCAGCACGACCAGCGGCAGGAAGGCGAACAACCCATAATAGCCAGAGGCCTCGGCGAAATCGAGCGCCGCGCCGAGCGCGAGGCGGGCGGGATAGCGCCGCAGCAGGGTGCGCAGCGCGACGCCCTCGCGGCGCACGCGCGCGTGCACCGGCGCGGCATCCGGCACCGGCAGGCGGGTCAGCCCGGCCTCGATCCCGGCCACGACCGCGCGCGCCGCGTCGGTCTGGCCGGTGGCCTCCAGCCAGCGCGGGCTTTCCGGCAGGTGGCGGCGGAACCAGGCGGAGGAGAGCGCGATCGCGCCGCCGAAGCCGAACACCACCCGCCAGCCGATATCGGGCGGCAGCGCCGACAGCACGAGCCAGGCCAGCAGCGCCGCGACCAGGCTGCCGATGGGCCAGAAATTCAGCACCACCGCGGCGGCGCGCCCGCGGGTGCGGCTCGGCACCAGCTCGGCGATCGCGGCGTTGATCGCGGAATATTCGGCGCCGACGCCGATGCCCGCGAGCAGCCGCAGCGCCAGCAGCGCCCCGAGGCTGGGGGCGAAGGCGGCGGCCAGGGTGGTGGTGCCGTAGAGCACCAGGCTGGCGAGGAACACCCGCCGCCGCCCGTGCCGGTCTGCCAGGTATCCGAAGCCCGCGGCGCCCAGCATCAGGCCCGCGAACCACGCACCGAGCAGCAGCGACATCGCGTCGGCGCCGAGATGGAAGCGGTCGCGCAACGCACCGAGGACGTTGCCGATCAAGGTCACTTCGAAGGCGTCCATCGCCCAGCCCATGCCGAACAGCAAGACGGCGATGGTATGGAAGCGGTTCCAGCCGATCTGCGCAAGCCGGTCGCTGAGCGGGGTGGCGCTGGCCGGGATGCTGTTTTCGGTCATGGCGACGGGGCTCCTGGAGTCAGTGGTTCGGGGCGCGTGGCGGCGTCGCCGCCGCCGCGGCGCCAGCGATGGAAGCGGGCGAGCAGGCGCATCGCCGCGGCGGAGGTGTTCGCGCGGCGCCATACCCCGGCGGCGTAGCGGTTCGCCTCGGCATAGGTCGGGTAGGCGTGCACCGTGCCGAGCACGCCCTTGAGGCCGATGCGGTGGCGCATCGCCAGCGCGAATTCGGCCAGCATCTCGCCGGCATGGGCGCCGACGACCGTGGCCCCCAGGATGCGGTCCTTGCCCGGCGGGGTCAGCACCTTGACGAACCCCTCGGCGGCGCTGTCGACGATGGCGCGGTCGAGCTCGCCGAGATCGTAGCGGACCACCGCATGCGGAATGCCCTGCGCGCGGGCTTCCCGCTCGTTGAGCCCGACCCGCGCGACCTCGGGATCGGTGAAGGTCACGGCGGGCATCACGGAGTAATCGGGCCGCGCGCGATAAAGCGGCGCGAACAGCGCGGTCAGCACGGCCGATTGCGCCTGGTGCCCCGCGGCATGGGTGAACTGGTACGGACCGGCGACGTCGCCGCAGGCCAGGATGTTCGGGTGGAGCGTCTGCAGCCAGGCGTTGGTTTCCACCGCCCGCGCCGGGGTCACGCCGATGCCGAGCTCGGCCAGCCCGTAGCCCTCGGTGCGGGGACGGCGGCCGATGGCGATCAGCAGGGCGTCGAACGGTTCGGTCGTCTCGGTGTCCGCATGCGCGAGCCGCATCCGGTGACCCCCGGCGGCGGGCTCGATGGCGACCGGCCGATGATCGATGCGCAGGCGCACGCCGTCCGCGGCCAGCCGCGCCGTCACGAAGGCAGAGACCTCGTCGTCTTCGCGCATCAGCAGGCGCGGCGCCTGCTGCACCAGGGTCACCTCGCTGCCGAGCTGCGCGAAGGCCTGGCCCAGCTCGCAGCCGATCGGCCCGCCGCCCAGCACCAGCAGGCGCCGCGGCAGGCTGCGGACCTGCCAGAGCGTCTCCGAGGTCAGGTACGGAATCCCGGCCAGGCCGGGCAGGTCGGGCACGATCGGGTCGGCGCCGGCGGCGATGACGATGGCCCGGGTGGTGATCGGCGCGCCATCCACCTCCACGCACCAGGGCGAGACGATCCGGGCGTGGCCCGATCGCACGTCGACGCCGAGCGCGGTGTAGCGCTCGATCGAATCATGCGGCGCGACCGCGGCGATCATCGCCTGCACCCGCTCCATCACCGCGGCGAAATCCACCGCGAGCGGCGGTCCGGAGAGGCCGAGCGCGGCGGCGCGGCGGCTTTCCGCCGCCAGCCGGGCGCTGTGGATCAGCGCCTTCGACGGCACGCAGCCGGTGTTGAGGCAGTCGCCGCCCATGCGGACGGCTTCCACCAGCGTCACCTGCGCCCGCAGCGCGGAGGCCAGATAGGCGCTGACGAGGCCGGCGGAGCCCGCGCCGATGACCACGAGGTTGCGGTCGAACCGGCGCGGGCGCTGCCACCGGCCGCGCCGCCCCCCTACGGAACCCGCCGGGGTCATCGACGGCGGCAACCGGCGGGGCGCGCGGGTTCGGTGCGGCGTCCGTTCACGCCGGCACGCGCGCGATCAGCTGGTGATGCGCGGTCACGCCGATCTGGCCGCGCTGCATGCCGTGCGTCTTGTTGTCGCTGTGATAGACCAGCAGGACGGCGTTGGCCGGGGTCAGGCGATGCGGCGCGTGCACGACCAGGTGGGCCTGCCCGTTGGCGTCGGCGACGAAGCTGCTGGTGCGGCCGGTGCCGTCCAGCGGCGTGAACCCGATCGGCTTCTGGTCGAAATGATTCTCGAACAGGCTGTAGACGCCGTTCGGCCGCAGCCGGGCGAACCGGCACGCGACTCGCGCACCGGCGCCGGCCGGCGCGATCCGCACGGTGCCGTGCGCGGCGAACCAGTCGGCCAGGGTGAAGCCGAGCGCCTTGCCGTCGGCGTTGAACACGCCCATGTCGTGCGGCCCGAAGATCCAGGCCGGGCGATAGCCCGCGACGTGATGGATGCCCTGCGGCCCCATCGCGGCCGGCGCATGCGCGTCGAACACGAAGGCCTGCGGGTCGAGCGGCCGCTTCTGGTGCGACTCCCGCGAGAAGAACATCGCGTGGGTCATGAAGGTGAGTTCGATGCCCGCGGACGCGGCGGCGCTGCCGGCCAGCGCGAACGGGGCAACTCCGGAGGCCGCAAGCCCGGAGAGGGCCTGGCGTCGGGTAATGTTTGTCATGCAACCGATTCCTTGGGTGCGGTGGTGAGGGTGGCGTGGCGCGGCCCGCCGCCGCGACCATGGCCGGCCGTCTCGGTCATGTCGATACGGGCGGGGTTGGTTCGGCCGCGGCGGGCATGCCGGCCGGGCGGACCGGACGGGGGGCAAGCGGCACGTAGACTTCGTCCGGACGCAGCCGGGTCAAACAGAACAGGTCCTTCGGATCGGCGGTGACCACGGCGAGGCGTGCGGTTCCCCGCGCCGCGAACCGCGCCGTCAGCGCAGGGTCCATCGTGCCATGGTCGGGGTCGAGAAAGACCCCGACGGCATGGCCCACGGTCCAGCGCGGTTCGGCGTCCGCCATGCGGGGCGTCGGCGGCGTGCCCGCATCCGCCCGCCCGGCGTCCAGGCGGCCGAGCCAGGGCAGCGCGCGGCTGTGCCACAGCACGAAGGCGGTGGCGGGCCCGGGCCGGGACGCCGCGCGATCCTGCCGCAACCCGGCCCCGGAGCGCATCGCCAGCAGCCCGAGGAGACCGATCGCGAGCAGGCCAAGCACCTTGTGCCGGAATGTTCTGGACATGCGGCACCTCCTCTCGCTCGGCATCGCCGGCTGGGTAGCGTTGCGTTTCAGCTTACGGCAACAGAGCAGGGACGGGCGGCCCCTTCAGTCCGCCCCGCGAACCATCCGCCGGATCAGCGCGTCGAGCGAGAGCGCGCCGCCGCCCTGCGCCATCAGCACCAGCAGCATCGCCGCCCACTGGATATGCGTGGGCCATGCCTGCGGATAGACGAACACCTCGATCACCAGGGTCATGCCGGTCAGCGCCAGCGCGGCGAAACGGGTGGCGAGACCCAGCAGCAGCAGCGGCGGCATGGTGATTTCGAGGGCGACCGCCATGTAGGCCGCGGTCGTCGGCGGCAGCAGCGGCACGTGGTAGTTGTTGGCGAACAGATAGAGCGTGGTCTGCCAGCTCGCGAGATGCGTCTGGGCCGAGCTCCAGAACACCCGGGCGAGCGCGACCCGGGCGGTCAGCGCGATCAGCCAGTACGGGATGCGCTCGAACAGCCCGATGACCATGTCCACCAGCATGACCGGTCCACTTGCTGCCGGTTGGCGGGTACGGGTGGTGGAACTCATGCGATCATTCCTTATTCGATCGGAAGGGGGGCGGGCTGGGTCAGGATCCCGCTGAAGAAGCCTTGCGTCAGTAAGCCGCCGAACAAGGCTACGGCAACGTCCGGTGCGACAAGGTCGAGCGCGTCGGCCAGCGGCTGCCCGTCGACCAGCGCGCGCGCGAGGGCGAATGCCTCCGGTGACAGGCGCACGAGCTCAAGCGCGTCGGCGGCGCGCAGCACGGCCAGGGTTTCGCCGCCGGCCGCGGGATCGACGGCGGCGAGCGCGGCGTCGCGTTCGTCCGGGTCCGCGGTCAGCACCGCTTCCCAGATCGCGCCGGCGGGGTGGGTCAGGGTCAGCAGCGACAAGGTCGGGTGCGCCGTGAACCGCAGGTCGGCCTGCGCCTCGGCCGGCAGGTCGGCCAGCGCCGCGGCGTCGATCGCCGGCGCCCGGCTTGCGTGCAGGGCCTGGTTCACGGCCCATTCCAGCCGCGCGACGTCGGGCAGATAGGCGAGCTCCCGTGCCGGCTCGAACCCGGCCAGGAAATCGCTGAAATCCGCCCCGTATTCATAAAGATCGGCACTTCCCGGCGGCGTGGCCGCGATGTAGCGCGCACAGGCGGCGGCGAAGAACTCCGCCCCTACCAGGCGCTCGATCGCGGGATAGGTGAGGCGCAGCGCACCGGTCAGATTGCCGATCACGTTGTTGCGGTAGATGTCCAGGCGCGCCGCCGGATCGACCGCTCCGCCCAGGATCTCCGGCAGCGGCGGCGCATCCGCGTCCCCCAGCAGCGCGGCGCGGAACTGACGCTGGAGCCTAAGCAGCGAGTTCATGGCGTTTCCCGGGATCAGGGGAGGCTCCAAGGTCATCGGACACGCCTGCGCGGTGGCGGGCCAGAATCCGTTCGGCCAGCGCCGCCTCCTGCAACAGGATCGGCAGGGCGGGGATGGCGGCGTCCCACTCGATCAGGCTGGGTCGCGGGCCGATCAGGTCCATCGCCGCGTCGAACAGCGCCCATACTTCCGGCGCCACCGCCCGGTCGTGGGTATCGAGCAGCAGCCCGGCCGCCTCTCCGGCCGCCGCGCTGTGCCCGGCCAGATGAAACTCGCCGATCGCCGCCGCGGGAAGTGCGCGCAGGTAGGAAACCGGGTCCCAGCCGTGATTGGTCGCGCTCACGACGATGTTGTTGACGTCGCAGATCAGCCCGCAGCCGGTGCGGGCGACGAGTTCGGTCAGGAACTCCGGCTCGGGAATGGTGGAATGGCTGAACTGCAGATAGGTGGACGGGTTTTCGATCAGGATCCGCCGGCCCATCGCGGCCTGCGCCTGCGCCACGTTGCGGCAGACGATCTCCAGGCTCTCCTCGGTCAGCGGCAGCGGCAGCAGGTCCGCAAGATGGGCATGGTCGACCGCGCCCCACGCGAGATGCTCGGAGATCAGCCCCGGCTCGATCCACGCCGCGAGGTCGGCCAGCCGCCGGAGATGCCGCGCGTCGAGCCCGCCCGCCGAGCCGAGCGACAGCCCGACGCTGTGCAGCGACACCTGGCAGTCCGCGCGCACCGTTTCGAGCACCGCGAGCGCCGGCCCGCTGAGGTAGTTTTCGCTGTGCACCTCGACCCAGCCGACCGCGGGCGGGCCGGCGAGGAACGCCGCATGATGCGGGAAACGTAGCCCGACCCCCGCGGCAGCGGGGATCGGGCCAGCGCCCCAGCGTGCGTCCGAAGCGGCGCCCGCCATGACCTGCGCTCCGGTTCAGGAGGCCTTGAGCGAGCCGCCGGCGAGCTTGCCGCAATCGCCCTTCGGCAGCAGCACGAACGACGCCGGGTCGTTCGCCTTCGTCGCCTGGCCGGCGCAGGAATGCGCCCCGGCGGCGCAGTCGTTGCGGCCAACCGCATTGACGCCGTAGCACGCGACGAGGTGCTGCGTCTTGGCGCGGTGCATGTTGGCTTCCTTCACCTTCATCATCTGCGCCTTGGTCATCATGGCCGCAGAGGCCGGCGCCGCGGTCACGCCGGCCACGCCGGCCATGCCGACGGCGGCGGCGAGCACGGAAGCCGCGAAGATACGTCGATCCATCTGTCTCTCTCCTGAGTAGAGTGCGGCCCGGAAGCGGACCTGCACTGGCCTGTTCGGTGGGGCCGCGGCGAAGGTTACTGCGCGATGTGCGCCGTTGCGAGTACGGCCAGGCCCGCCCGGCGCCCGCAAGAGCCGGCGCCGGCCCGCCGCACGGCCGGTCCGGTGCCCTGATCCCGATGCCTGCCGGCCGGATGATGGACCCGAGGGGGACCCCAGGGGGACCCCAGGGGGACCCCAGGGGGGGGCCCCCGGCGGCCCCGGAGCGGGGCGCACGGTGACTATATTTTAGAGTCCCTTTCAAAACCCCTTGTACTTTGATTCGCTACGATTCATGAAGGGGTATGCCAGCGCCCCAACTCTCCGACAGCCTCTGGTCGATCCTCGAGCCTTTGCTCCCTCCGCCGCGCC
>JAGWSV010000009.1 GCA_028869315.1 Rhodospirillales bacterium | reverse complement strand
GATGTCGGTGAAGCAGGCGATCCGCATCGGCCGGATGATGGAAGAGCTGAACCTCACCTGGTTCGAGGAGCCGGTGATCTGCCACGACCACGAAGGCGAGGCGGCGATCGCCGCGGCGCTGGATACGCCGCTCGCCTCGGGTGAGACCGTCTACACCCATCGCGGCGTGCTTTCGATGCTGCAGGCGAACGCCGCCGACGTGATCATGCCCGATCTGCAACGCATGGGCGGCCCGACCGAGTTCCTGAAGGCGGGGCATCTGTGCGAGGCGTACCACGTGCCCTGCGCCTCGCATCTTTTCCCGGAGATGAGCCTGGCGCTGCTCGCGGCGCTGCCCGGCGGCTATTACCTTGAGCACATGCCGTGGTTCGAGACGATCTACCGGGAGCATATCGAGCTCGATGCCGACGGCAACGCGATCGTGCCGGACCGGCCCGGCTGGGGATTCGCCTTCGACCCGGCAGCGATCGCGCGGTACCGGGAGTAGGCGCCGGGGCTTGGCCTGCGCGGCCGGATCGGCCAGCATCGACGCCAACCAAGGAGGACCCCCAGGATGCTCGACCCGGCCCGCGCGCGCCCGCAACCCACCCCCGAGACCCGGCATTTCTGGGAAGGCACCAAAGCCGGGGAACTGCGCCTGCAGCGCTGCGACGCCTGCGCCAAGGTGTATTTTCCGCCGCGCCCGTTCTGCCCCGGCTGTGCGTCCCGCCAGGTCAGCGTGTTCCCCGCCAGCGGCAGGGGCACGCTTTATAGTTACGTCATCCACCATCGCAAGGTGCCGGGTTTCACGCCGCCGTACGCGATCGCGGTGGTCCAGCTCGCCGAGGGGCCGCGGATGATGAGCAACATCGTCGACTGCCCGCAAACGCCGGAGGCGCTGGAACTCGACATGGAGCTGGAGGTCGCGTTCGAGAAGCTGGACGACGACATCACCCTCCCGTTCTTCCGGCCGGCGAAAGGGTGACCCGATGACCCCGAAAACCGTTGCGATCGTCGGCGCGGCCGAAACCACCCGCCTCGGCGTGATCCCCGACATGAGCCAGATCCAGCTGCACGCCGACGCGGCGTTGAACGCGATGGCGGATGCCGGGCTGAAGCCGTCGGATATCGACGGCGTGGCGACGGCGGTGGAGACGCCGCAGCAGATTGCGCATTATCTCGGCATCACGCCGTCCTGGGTCGACGGCACCTCGGTCGGCGGCTGCTCCTTCATGATCCATGTCCGCCACGCGGCGGCGGCGATCGCGTCGGGCCTGTGCAAGACCGTTCTGATCACGCATGGCGAAAGCGGGCGCTCCCAGGTCGGCCGGCCGCCGCGCGCGGTGCCGCCGTCCTCCCTGGCAGGACAGTTCGAGCAGCCGTTCGGGCCGATGGGCCCGCCCTCGCTGTTCCCGATCCCGGTGCTGCGCTACATGAAGACCTACGGCGTGACGCACGAGCAGATCGCCATGGTCTCGGTCGTGCAACGGGAATGGGCGGGCCGGAACCCGCGCGCGACGTTCCGCGACCCGATCACGGTGGAGGACGTGCTGAACTCGCGGATGATCGCCTATCCGTTCCGCCTGCTGCAATGCTGCCTGGTGACCGACGGCGGCGGCGCGCTGATCCTGACGGCCGCCGACCGCGCGAAGGATTTCCCGCGCAAGCCGGTCTATATCCTCGGCACCGGGGAAAGCGTGGAAACGCCGATGGTGAGCCAGATGGAGGATTTCACCACCTCGCGCGCGTTCCGCGTCGCCGGGCCGACCGCGTTCCGCGAGGCCGGCATCAGCCACGCCGATGTCGATCACCTGATGATCTACGATGCGTTCGCGCATCTGCCGCTGTACGGGCTGGAAGACCTCGGCTTCGTGCCGCGCGGGGAGGCGGGGCGGTTCATCGCCGACCGCAACACCGCGCCGGGCGGCAAGCTGCCGGTCAACACCAATGGCGGCGGCCTCTCCTACATGCACTCCGGCATGTACGGGATGTATGCGCTGCAGGAGAGCGTGCGGCAGATGCGCGGCATCGCGCCGGCGCAGATCCCGGGCGCCAGGATCTCCGTCTGCCACGGCGTCGGCGGAATGTTCGCCGCGTCGGGCACGATCATCTTCGGCAACGAGGCGCCCTAGCGGCGCCTCCCGGCGGACGGGCGCAGCGGGCGCGTCCGCCCGCCAGCGCGCGCATCGCAACGATACGGGGCCGTGTCCACGGCGAAGAGCTCCGGCCAGGCGGGGAGCCGGCGGCGCCGCGCGGGCGTCATCCGCGCACCGGTTGCGGGTACGTCGGCCGCCTCGACGCAAGGCAGGCGCGCCCACGCGGGATCCAACGCGGCAAATGGATCACGCGACATGGGTTTTTGCGAGCGGGACCGGGGGGCGGTTCCCGAGGGGGCGCGTCTGGAGCGGGTGAAGGGAATCGAACCCTCGTATGCAGCTTGGGAAGCTGCCGTTCTACCATTGAACTACACCCGCGCCGGCGCGGCGCCCGCCGCTTCATGCCCGCCGCCCTCCAGCCGGAGGCGCGGGCCCGCCTGACCGTTCAAGCCCGGCCCGGACGGACGCGGGACTATAAGCATGCCGCCTTGACGGCGCAATCCGCCGCAGCCTAGAACCCGGTCCGGCGGCAGCCCCGCCCCTCGTGATTTGTCCGGCCGGATTGCGGCGAGGTGAAACAAGCGCGCTAAAGAGGCCCGTGGTCGTTGGCGTCCCCCGCCCGGCCGCCACCCTCCGATGGCCGGCCCCACCACCACCCGAGGGCCGCCGCATGACACTTGATCCAACCCGCCTCCGCCCCGCCACCCGCCTGATCCACGGCGGCACGGTTCGTTCCGAATTCGGCGAAACGTCCGAAGCGCTGTTCCTCACCTCCGGCTATGTCTACGACAGCGCCGAGCAGGCCGAGGGCACGTTCAACGGTACGGTCGAGCACTATCAGTATTCGCGCTTCGCCAACCCGACGATCGGCATGCTGGAATCCCGCCTCGCGCTGATCGAGGGCGCCGAGGCCTGCCGCACCACCGCGACCGGCATGGCCGCGGTGAACGCCGCCCTGCTTGCCCAGCTGAAAGCCGGCGACCGGGTGGTGGCCTCCCGGGCGCTGTTCGGCTCCTGCCACTGGATCGTCTCCACCCTGCTGCCGCGCTACGGCATCACGTCGGAGTTCGTGGACGGCGCCGATCTCGGGCAATGGCAGGCCGCGCTGTCCCGCCCGGCGCAGCTCGTGCTGCTGGAGACGCCGTCCAACCCGATGCTGGAGCTGGTCGACCTGCGCGCCGTCGCCGACCTCGCGCACGCCGCCGGCGCGATCGTGGTGGTGGACAACGTGTTCGCCACACCGCTCTTGCAGCAGCCGCTCGAACTCGGGGCCGACGTGGTGGTCTATTCCTGCACCAAGCATATCGACGGGCAGGGCCGGGTGCTCGGCGGCGCCGTGCTGGGGCGGAAGAAATGGGTGGACGAGGTGCTGCAGCCGTTCATCCGCAACACCGGCCCCGCGCTGTCGCCGTTCAACGCCTGGGTGCTGCTGAAAGGGCTGGAAACGCTGCCGCTGCGGGTGGCCGCCGGCTGCCGCGGGGCGGAGGCGATCGCCGAATTCCTCGCCGGCCAGCCACAGGTGCGGCGGGTGTGGTACCCGACCCGGGCCGACCATCCGCAACACGCGCTGGCGACCGCCCAGATGAGCGGCGGCGGCACCGTGGTGACGTTCGAGCTGGCCGGGGGCAAGGATGCGGCCTTTGCGGCGATGAACCGGTTCCGGTTGATCGCCGTCTCTAACAATCTCGGCGATTCCAAGTCGCTCGCCACGCATCCGGCAACGACGACGCATATGCGGATCGGTGCCGACGAACGCGCGCGGCTGGGCATCACCGATGGCGTGATCCGGTTGTCGGTGGGGCTCGAGGATCCGGAGGATCTGCGTGACGACCTGGCGCAGGCGCTGGCGGGCGGCTGATCGGCAGCGGGCCGGCGCCGGGGCGCAGGTAGGAACCCCGGCGCAAATCCCGGCGGAACCCCCTGCGCGAGCGGTTATGCGGGGAGTGGACATCCGGCGCCGCCCCGCGTTCTATCGGGTCATGGCTGAGGACTACAGCAAGACCACCCACGGCATCCGCGTTTCGGTGCGATCCTTCTACCTGGAGGACCAGTCGCGGCCGGAAGAAAGCCACTTCGTCTGGGCCTACCGGGTGACGATCGCGAACGAGAGCCCGCGCACGGTGCAGCTCCTGCGGCGCACCTGGCGGATCACCGACGCGCGCGGGCGCACGCAGCACGTGCATGGTGCCGGCGTGGTGGGCGAGCAGCCGCTGCTGGAGCCGGGGGAGAGCTTCGAATACACCTCCGGTACGCCGCTCGAGACGCCGTCCGGCTTCATGGTCGGGCTTTACCACATGGTCGACCCGGCCTCCGGCGAGACCTTCGACGTGTCGATCCCGGCTTTCAGCCTGGACAGCCCGCATCAGGCAGGCGGGGTGCATTGAACGCCCCGCTTTGGATCGGCCCGACTTGCGGGGTCGCGGTTCGGGGCCATGTCCGTCGTGCAGGGCGGGCGCATTCCGCGGCCACCCCATTTCCGTTGATTGTGCAAGGAAGCCCCCGCGGTGGACGTGATCGCTCCCGCCTCTCGCTTTTCCTCGGATGCTCCGGCCTCCGCCGCGGCGCAGGCAGCCCGGCCGACCCGCGCGGAGGCCGAAGCGGCCATCCGCACCCTGCTGCGTTGGGCCGGCGACGATCCCGCCCGGGAAGGCCTGCGCGACACGCCGGCCCGGGTCGCGCGCGCCTATGAGGAGTTCTTCTCGGGCTACGGCACCGACCCGACCGCGCTGCTGGAACGCACCTTCGAGGAAACCGAAGGCTACGACGAGATCGTTCTGCTGCGCGACATCCGGGTGGAAAGCACCTGCGAACACCACATGGCGCCGATCCTCGGTCGCGCCCATGTCGCCTACCTGCCGCATCGCCGGGTGGTGGGGATCAGCAAGCTGGCGCGGGTCGTGGAGGCCTACGCCAAGCGGCTGCAGATCCAGGAAAAGCTGACGGTGCAGATCGCCACCACCATCCAGGACGTGCTGGCGCCGCGCGGCGTGGCCGTGGTGATCGAAGCGGCGCACCAATGCATGACGACCCGCGGCGTACACAAGCCCGGCGTGACGATGGTGACCAGCCACATGCTGGGCGCGTTCCGCACCGACCCGGCGACCCGGCGCGAATTGCTGTCGATGATCGGCGGCCACGGCAGCGGCATCCGCGAGGGGTAGCCCCATCCAGGACCGTCCCTCGGGCAGCCTATAGCAGGCTGAGTTGCCGCGGCGCCGGCGTGCCGCCGCTATCGGGAACGGCGAAGCGGGAGCAATCGAGCGGCAAGCGGGCATCGCCCAGGCCGAGTTGGCGGGTGGCGCGGGCAAAACGCCGTGCGATCAGGTCGGCATAGACCCCGGAGCCCGCCATCCGGTGGTGGAACCGCGGGTCGGTCAGTCCGCCGGCGCGGGTTTCGCGGATCAGGCTCAGCACGTGGCGCGCGCGGTCGGGGGCATGCGTCGCCAGCCAGTCCTGGAACATCTCGCGTAGTTCGTGCGGCAGCCGCAGCAGCACGTAGGCGGCGCTGCGCGCGCCCGCGGTGGCGGCGGCCTGCAGGATGCGTTCCAGTTCCACGTCGTTCAGCCCGGGGATCATCGGCGCCGTCATCACCCCGGTCGGCACGCCGGCCCGGGCGAGGCCGGCGATCGCAGCCAGGCGGCGCGCCGGGGCCGCGGCGCGAGGCTCCATCCGCCGCGCCAGGCCCGGATCGAGCGTGGTCACCGACACGCACACCCGCGCCAGCCCGCGCCGCGCCATCGCGGCGAGCAGGTCGACGTCGCGCAGCACGCCGGCCGACTTGGTGACGATGGTGACCGGGTGGTTGAACCGGTCCAGCACCTCCAGCACCGCGCGGGTGAGCCGCAGGCTGCGTTCCACCGGCTGGTAGGGATCGGTATTGGACCCCAGCGCCAGCGGGCGGGGCACGTAGCCGGGTTTGCGCAACTCCTTTTCCAGCAGCGCCGCGACGTCCGGCTTGAACACCAGCTTGGTCTCGAAATCGAGCCCGGGCGAATAGCCGAGATAGGCATGGGTGGGCCGCGCGTAGCAGTAGATGCAGCCGTGCTCGCAGCCGCGATACGGGTTGAGCGCGCGATCGAAGCCGATATCGGGCGAGGTATTCCAACTGATCGCCGAGCGGGTGGCGTCGCGGATCAACGTGGTCGGCAGCGGCGGCAACTCCGCCTGGTCGGCCGCCACCGTGTCCCACCCGTCATCGAACGGGCTGGCGGTGGCGCTGTCGTAGCGGCTGGGCGGGTTGGAGACGGCGCCCCGACCGCGGCGCGCCTGCGGTGGAAGCGGCGTCTCCGGCGGCGGTTCCGGCGCGCCCGCCCGCTCCAACGCCGCGAGGGCGTCGAGGTCGGGGTCGGCGGTCAGGTGGCTGACGTCATCCGGGGTCTGGCGCATGACGAGGGTCCTCGTCGGTTCGCGCCCAGTCTGCCGGTTCGGCGGACGAGGGTCAAGAACATTTAGAGAACATAATCCCTGTCAGCACGTACGCTGCGGCCGGTCCGGCAGGGACGCGCGTGCGGGGCCTACAGCGCATTGCCCAGCAAGGGGAGCATGCTGCGGTGATCGGCCCCGAAGCCACCCGCGGCGCTGGCGAGAGAGCCGAGATCGGCGCCGCTGAGCGCAAGGTTGGCCTGCGCGCCGCAATCCCCGCCTCCGGTCGCCGTTGGCCCGCCGGACCAGTGGGCACGATAGCCGCGGGTCATGCCCGGCGCCACGGCTTCCACGATCAGGCTGCCGTGGCTGCGGGCCATCGTCGTCGAATCAAGGGTGCAGGTCGTCGGGCCGCCGGCGTCCAGGCGGGTCACGGTGAACCTCACCGTCGGCGCAAGGGGAGGGCGCGGCTGCGCGAAGCTCACGATCTCGCCGACGCCCGGCCCCCAGCTGCGCGCAGCCTGAGCCAGTCGCATCATCCCGAGCGCTGTCACGCCCACCGCCAGCACCAGGCCGAATGCCCATAACGGCGTCGGAGTCGTCGTCCCGTTCCGCTTCATTTTCACCGTCCGTTCCGCGCGCTCCTGCGACCACACCTGCCAGACACCTTTGGCGGCGGGGACGCCTTGATCTCGATCAGACCGCTTTGAAATCGAACCCGGCGCGGGCGATGAAGGCGGCCACGTCGTCTCGGGTCGGCAGCGATGCCTGCGCTCCTGGACGCGTGACAGATAATGCGGCGGCAGCGGTGGCAAAACCTGTTCCGTCGGCAACGCTGCCTCCCGCGGCAAGCACGGACGCGAGGGCGCCGAGGAACGCATCCCCGGCGCCGGTCGTATCCACCGCCTGGACCGGGATCGGCGCCTGCGTCCGCACGCCGGCGGCGTCGGCGTACACCGCGCCGGCGGCCCCAAGGGTGATCAGCGCCGCTTTCGCCCCGGCGCCGACCAGCGCACGGGCGCCGGCGGCCGCTTCCCGGGGCGTGCGCAGCCCGGCCCCGAGCAGGCTGGCCGCTTCGCTTTCATTCGGTGCGATCAGGTCGATCCCACCCATCACCGCCGGCGGCACCGGACGCGCCGGGGCCGGGTTGAGCAGCACGAACCAGCCGGCGGCGCGCCCGGCGCGCACCGCGTGCGCCACCGAGGCGGGCGGGATTTCGTGTTGCAGCAGCAGGATGCCGGGCGCACCGGGCACCGCGGCCAGCGCCCGGTCGATCAGCCCCGGGCCGGTGGCGGCGTTGGCGCCGGGCACGACGACGATCTGGTTGGCGCCAGCCGCATCGACCGCGATCAGCGCGACGCCGGTCGGGCCAGGGACCGTGGCGACATGGGTGGTATCCACCCCGGCCGCCGCGAGGCCGGCGCGGAGGCTTGCGCCGAACGCGTCGTCGCCGACGCAACCGGCCATGAAGACGCGCGCACCCAGGCGGGCCGCCGCCACCGCCTGGTTCGCCCCCTTGCCGCCAGGAATGGTGGCGAAGCCGGTCCCGGCGATGGTCTCCCCCGGCAACGGCAGGCGATCGCAGCGCCCCACCAGGTCCATGTTGAGGCTGCCGATCACCAGAACGGGACGCGCGGCGGCGGTCATGCGAACAGGATCGCCTGTGCCGTGAGGTTCACCAAGAGGTCCATGCTCAGGGCTGCGGCGCAGGATCAGCGGCGCATGCGGCCGATGGCCTCCACCAGCTCATCGACCTTGTGGCGCTGCTCGACCGCATCGCCCGCGCTGAAGGCGTTGGCGACGCAGCTGCCGACATGGTCGTGCAGCACCTGCTCCTCCACTTTCGCCAGCGCGGCGCGCACGGCGGCGATCTGGGTCAGCACGTCGATGCAATAGCGGTCGTCCTCGACCATGCGCAGCAGGCCGCGGACCTGGCCCTCGATCCGCTTCAGCCGCGCCGTCACAAGAGGCTTGGTTGCGTGGTGCATGGGTTGATACATAACCCCTGGGGGGTATATGAGGCAAGAGGCAGGTCCCGGATCGCCCGGGTCACGCCGCGGTACGGAGGCGCATATGGACACTCACGGACACATGACCGAACGGACGCGGGAAACGCCGTCCAAGGCCACCGACCCGGTCTGCGGCATGACGGTGGACCCCGCGACCGCCAAGCATCGCGCCGAGCACGACGGCAAGGCCTTCTTCTTCTGCTGCGATGGCTGCCGGACCAAGTTCGTCGCCGAGCCGGAGCGCTATCTTGCCCGCGCGGCCGACACCGCCCACCCCGATGACAAGGCCACCGACCCGGTCTGCGGCATGACCGTCGATCCCGCGACCGCCAAGCATCGCGCCGAGCACCAGGGCAAGGACTTCTTCTTCTGCTCGGCCGGCTGCCGCACCAAGTTCCTCGATGACCCACAGCGGTACCTGCGGCCGAAGTTGAAAGCCGATGCCCCGGCGGATGCCGGCGCGATCTACACCTGCCCGATGCACCCCGAGGTGCGCCAGGTGGGCCCCGGCACCTGCCCGATCTGCGGCATGGGGCTGGAACCAGCCGCACCGACGGCGGAAGCGGGTCCCAACCCCGAACTGATCGACATGCGCCGGCGCTTCTGGATCGGCCTCGGGTTCACGGTGCCGGTGGTCGTGCTGGACATGGGCGGGCACTTGTTTGGGCCGCTGGTCACGCCCACGCTCTCCAGCTGGATCCAACTGATCCTGTCGGCGCCGGTCGTGCTCTGGGCCGGCTGGCCGTTCTTCGTGCGCGCGGTCGCCTCGGTGCGCGCGCGCAGCCTGAACATGTTCACCCTGATCGCGCTCGGAACCGGCGCCGCGTGGCTGGACAGTATCGTCGCCACCCTGGCACCGGGGCTCTATCCGCCCGGCTTCCGCGCCGCCGACGGATCGGTCGCGGTCTATTTCGAAGCGGCTGCCGTGATCACCGTGCTGGTTCTGCTCGGCCAGGTGCTGGAACTGCGCGCCCGCGAGCAGACCGGCGGCGCGATCCGCGCGCTGCTGAACCTCGCGCCGAAGACGGCGCGGCGGCTGCGCAACGACGGCACCGAGGAAGACGTGTCGGTCGACGACATCGCCACCGGCGAGCGGCTGCGGGTGCGCCCTGGCGAATCCGTGCCCGTCGACGGCACCATCCTGGAAGGCTCCGGCACCGTCGATGAATCCATGCTGACCGGCGAATCCATGCCGGTGGCGAAATCCGCCGGCGACCGGCTGATCGCCGGCACGATGAACGGCACCGGCGGCTTCGTCATGCGCGCCGACGCGGTCGGCGCCGGCACCGTGCTGGCCGGCATCGTCGCCCTGGTGGCCGAAGCCCAGCGCTCACGCGCGCCGATCCAGCGCCTGGCCGACCACGTCGCGGGGTATTTCGTTCCCGTGGTGATGGGCGCCGCGGTGCTGGCCTTCATCGCCTGGGCGATCTGGGGGCCCGCCCCGGCGCTGGCCTATGGGCTCGTCGCCGCCGTGTCCGTGCTGATCGTGGCCTGTCCCTGCGCGCTCGGGCTCGCCACGCCGATGTCGATCATGGTCGGCGTCGGAAAGGGCGCGCATGCCGGCGTGCTGATCCGCTCGGCCGAAGCGCTGGAGCGGCTGGAGCGGATCGACACCCTGGTGGTCGACAAGACCGGCACGCTCACCGAAGGCAAGCCGCGGGTCACCGACGTGGTTCCCGCGCCCGGCCACGACCTGGCCGACGTGCTCGGACCGGCGGCGGCGCTGGAACGCGCGAGCGAACACCCGCTGGCCGCCGCGGTGCTGGCGATGGCGGAGCAGGAGCAGGTGGCGGTGCCGGCGGCGACGGATTTCGCCTCCGTCACCGGCCAGGGCGTCACCGGCACCGTGGCCGGCCGCGCGGTCGCGCTGGGCAACGCAAGATTGATGGAAGCCTTCGGCGCCGGCCGCGGCGAGACGTTCGAGGCCTTGGCGCGCAAGGCCGAATCGCTCCGCGAAACCGGCGCCACGGTGCTGTTCCTGGCGATCGAGGGCATCGCGGTCGGACTGATGGCGGTCGCCGACCCGATCAAGCCGACCACGCAGCAAGCGGTCGCCGCGCTGGCCGCACGCGGCATGCGGGTGGTGATGCTGACCGGCGACAACAAGACGACGGCCGACGCGGTGGCGCGCCGGCTTGGCATCACCGAGGTCGTGGCCGAGGTGGCCCCCGACGGCAAGCATGCGGTGGTGGAACGCCTGCGCGGCGAAGGACGGGTGGTCGCCATGGCCGGCGACGGGGTGAACGACGCGCCGGCGCTGGCGGCGGCCGATATCGGCATCGCGATGGGCACCGGAACCGACGTCGCCATGCGCACGGCGGGCATTACCCTGGTGAAGGGCGACCTCGGCGGGATCGTTCGCGCGCTGGTGCTCGGCCGGGCGACGATGCGCAACATCCGCCAGAACCTGTTCTGGGCGTTCTTCTACAACGCGGTCGGAATCCCGGTTGCCGCCGGGGTCCTGTACCCGCTGTTCGGCATCCTGCTGAGCCCGGTCGTTGCGGCCGTTGCGATGTCGTTCAGCTCGGTCAGCGTGATATCGAACGCGCTGCGGCTGCGGCGCCTGCGGCTCGGGTGATCGGGACGTCGCCTTCCCGCCAGATCCGGGCTCGCCCGGGTCATGGCGGGGGAGGGGGCGAACCGATCACCCGGCAGCGCGGGTGGCCCGCACCGCGGCTGGGTCGGGTCGTTCTAGGGATAGTTCCGTATGGGTTATGGACCGGTCTCGGAACGGGACCCGCCAGACTGAACCGCCCCGGGTTCGCCGAGGTTCAATCTGACGCCATCCGAGCCCGGGTAAGCTCCGGATTTCCCCGCAAGCCACTGGCACTCTGTATCTGGCGGAAGCCAGATGCGGGCCTCGGATCGTATGGTTCATTAGTGGTTTCATATTTTACCCGTGCTACCAGCAACGGCCCAGCTCAGGTCGTGGACCCTTCCAGGGCACGATTGATCACCGTGAGGCGTTCCTGGTGGCTCACGATGATGGTCCTTGCGCACGGTTCCGCAACGAACGTCGCATTGGCGAACGCGGCTTGGGTGGCGGGAGCGCTGACCCGCAACATGGTGCCTTCCTTCGGCACATAGTGCGCCACCGTGTGCCGGGATTTTCTTTGTTAACACCTTGTCGTAAAACGACTTGATCGACTTTCCGATCCAATCTCTTCGGGGGCTGGATGTCCTTGTACGCCGACACGAGCTCGCTTTCCACGGCTAGGATTATGTTACTAGTCGAACACTCAAACAGGTAGCAGTTGCTTCCTGTCTGCGCTATGCTGCGGGCATACCAAGCGAACGCGATTTCCGGAAACTCCCGCCGTCGACCCAGGCCGAACTGCGTCGCGTCGCAGTGAACATGGTGCGCTCAGGGAAGAGCCGGATCGAGGTTGCCGAAGCCATCGGGGTCAACCGCCGTTTTG
>JAGWSV010000055.1 GCA_028869315.1 Rhodospirillales bacterium | reverse complement strand
TGCCAAAGCGAGCCCCCTTCGGTGACGAAGTCCCAGATCACGGGCTGCTCGCGTTCTCCGCGGTGCAGCATCTCCGCAATATCAGCAAACGCCGGCTGCCTGAAGCCATGATATTCAACGAGCGGCCCGACCGGCTGGAAATGAATCGCCGACGTCCGCAGCAAGCGCAGAAGGCAGGGATCCATCAGCGCGCACCAGTGGGTCAGTCCAACCTGGCTGCTGAGTCCCAGAATCCCTCGCGTCAGCATCAGGCGTAGAAGCGAGCCCGTCGCCCCACCATCCATGCGGTAGCGCTTCGACAGCGCAAACCGCGAAATCTCGGCGGTGCTCTCACGCGGCAAGTGGCCAAGCAGCGACACACCACACACCCGGTCGATCGGCATTTCCAGGCCCTTTCGCCCCGGAACGGGCGGGACCAGTCTTGCCGTGCCAACCGCTTGTCGGCTGGCCCGATGGAGGACCATGATATGATGAGCGTTGTCATCGAACTGGTCGATTTCCCGCCCGTTCACCGCAGGCTCGAAGCCTCGTTCCAGGCAATAAACCTGGTAGCGAAGGCGGAACACATCATCCAGTTCGTCGGCCGTTTTGGCGACCACGACCTCGAATTGGCTTGCCACGAGGTGGAGTGCCGCGGCCAGACCATCCAATCTCATGCTCGCCTCCTACTCGGATGCGGATCAATCTATTCCAGCCCAGGTTGCAAAGGACTTGCAGCCGAAACGGGGGACTACAGGCGTTTGGTGTAATGCCAAGGTCTTACCCACCGGTTAACGAGCGTCCAAAAACCGATGCGGCTGCTGCGAACGGCGAGACAGCAGATGGCCGAGCTAATTGTTATATCGAAGAAAGCGCCTCAATCTCATGTGTCTGCGGCTTTGTCGTGATCCTGCCGACCGTGCCGCGTTGGCGAACTGCGCCGAAGACGGCCATAGGATGACTCGCCGGATGAGGTTCCTGGGACGCTGAAACACCCCCGCTCCTCTGAATGATGCGAACTAGAACGTTTTGCATTGCCGCTATGACAGGAAATCAGTCCCCCGCACCGACCCGCCCGCCGGCGACCGCGGCGGCCTCGCCCGCGACCTGATCGCCCGCCTGCCGGAAGACGATCCGGTGCTGGAAGCCGATCGCCGGCAGGCCGGCCGGGTGCTGGCCGAGCGCGCGCATCGGCTCCGAACGCGTCCAGCGCAAGGACGCGGACTGGGACGAAATGCGCGCGCTCGACCTGCCGGCGCAGGCGGTGGCGGATACGCTGTCCGGGCGGCCTCCCGCCGCGGACGGCGACAGCGTGGAACAGTTCCTCGCCGAACGGCATGATGCGGCCCGGCGGGCCGCCGGCACGCGCGGCCCGCCCCAGCCACGGAAACAGGTGTACATGCAGTGCGGTACGGAGCGACCCCGATGCGACCGATGATCCCGCCCACCCTCCCGATTGCCGCGGTCCTGCTGGCCTGGTTCGGCCTGGCGCCGGCGCGGGCGCAGCCGCTGATCCGCCCGGCCCATGGCGTCAGCGTGGAATACCGGGCGGAAGGGCGGCAGGACGGGTCCGGCCCGCGGCAATCCGGCGTGATCCGGGTCTTCTGGACCGATCACGGCCAGATGGCGCGGGTGGAGATGCCGGGCCTGCCGATCTTCGGGATCATCGACATCCCGCGGGACCGCATGACGGTCGTCTTCGCGCAGGAGCGCGGCTTCGTTCGGATGCCGCTCGATCCCGCCCACATCCCGGGCCTCGCGGTGCCGCCGGGCACGACGATGACCCGGATCGGCAGCGATGCGGTGGCCGGCCTCGGCTGCGCGGTCTGGCGGGTCGAGGGACCACGCGACCACGGCACCGCCTGCATCACCCGCGACGGACTGGTGCTGCGCGCCGAGGGACGGGGCCGCGCCGAGGGCGTCGCCGGCAGCGGCCGCATCGAAGCGGTTAAAGTTCGGTATGGACCGCAGCCGCCGGCGCTTTTTGTGCCGCCCGCAGGTTTTCGCGAGATCGACCTCCCCCATATCGGCTTCGGTCCGTCCGGACCGCGCCACCCGTAGGGCATCGCCGGCGAACACCTGCATCGGCAGGCCGACAGGATGCCGGCCGCTTCGGTCGCCGTCGAACGGGGCGTCGGGCGACCCGGGGGTGCGCGGCGCGGAAAGGACCGGGCCGGGTGGTTCGCGAAAGCGCCACGGCCTGGCGGCGCGACGACAGGATAGGGCGGTGTCCGGCGGCGCGGTGCCCTCGGCAGCCAACGGGGCGGACGGAGACGAACGAGCGATGGCCGCAGCATCACGCAGGCCCCGGCGCAAGCGCGCCCCGTGGCGGGACCGGCAGGGACGGTTTTCCTGGTTCAAGACGGCGGTGCTGGCGGGATGCGTCGCCCCGGGCGTGCTGGTCGCGTTCTGGCTCGCCACCAACGATATCGGCAGCCGGCCCATCAAGGGGGCGCTGCTGTGGATCGGCCTCTGGACGGTTCGCTTCGTGATGATCGCGCTCGCGATCACCCCGGCGGCGCAGGCGTTCGGCTGGCCGAAGCTGCTGCAGGTGCGGCGCATGGTCGGCGTGACCGCCTGCGCCTACGCGCTGGCGCACATCACCCTCTATGCCGTCGACCAGAACCTGCGGCTCGGCACGGTGGCCGGCGAGATCGTGCACCGGTTCTACCTGGCGATCGGCTTCGTGGCGCTGCTTGGGCTCGTCGCCCTGGCGGTGACGTCGACCGACGCCGCGGTACGCCGCATGGGGCGCGGCTGGAAACGGCTGCATCGCCTCGCCTACCCGATCGGCGTGCTCGCGCTGCTGCACTACTTCATCCAGAGCAAGGCCAATGTCGGGGAGGCGGTGTTCCTGGCCGGGCTGTTCGTCTGGCTGATGGCCTGGCGCGCGCTGCCGCCGGGCTGGCGCGACCGGCTGGCGGCGCCGGCGGCGCTGGCCGTGCTGGCCGCGGCTGCAAGCGCGGGGCTGGAGTTCGCCTGGTACGCGATCGCGACCGGCATCGATCCCTGGCGGGTCCTGGCAGCGAACGAGACGCTGCGCTTCGGCCTGCGCCCGGCGCACTGGGTGGGCGTGGTCACCCTCGGCATCGCGCTTGCGATCGGCGGCACGCGGCTGCTGCGCCGGCGCGGCGGCATGCGGGGCTTCGGCGGGGCGCTGCCGGCCTCGGCGGCGCGGGAGTGATACCGGCGGCGGCTACGGAATTGGGACGCGGGTTCACCTCCCGTTAACCGCCGTCGCGGCAGGATCGGGACGAACCGGAGCCCGTCGCCGGCATGTCCGCTTTTCCGCCCCGCCTGGTTGCCAGGCCCCTGCACCGAGATCGCCGCGGCAGCATCGCGGTGCTGGTCGCGTTGCTGCTGCCGGCCATGATCGCCACGGCGGCGCTGATCCTGGATGGCGGGCTGTGGATGATCGAGCGCGCGCGGCTGCAGATCGCCGCCGACGCCGCCGCCAACGGCGCCGGCTATCTGCTCGCCGTCGCCTCCCTGCGCCAGCAAACCGCCACCCAGCAGCAGGCGGCGTTCCAGGCGGTCGCCTGGTCGGAGGCGGAGGGAGCGACCGACGGCGGCAAACTGATCGGCACCCTGGCGAGCCCGATCGGCGTCACGGTCGCGGCCGACTTCTCGCAGGTCACCGTCACGCTGACGGCCACCGCGGGCAGCGTGCTCGCGCGCGCGTTCGGGGTTGCCCCGCCGACCCTGACCGCGACCGCGACCGAGGCCCTGAAGCCGGCCGCCGCCTGCGTGCTGGCGCTGAACCCGTCCGAGGACGAGGCGATCGCGGTGGACAACATGGGCAGCGTCCGGGCCAGCGGCTGCGGGATCTTCGCCAATTCCTCCAGCAGCGAGGCGATCTCGCTCGACAGCGGCACGATCAGCGGCACCTCGGTGGGCACCGTCGGCGGGATCGACCTGTCGAACAGCGGCAGCAACGTGTTCTCGCCGGCGCCCGGCACCACCGGCGCCGCCCCGGTCGCCGACCCGTACGGCGCGATGACCCCGCCCGCGGCCCCGACCAGCTGCGATTTTCCTCCCGGCACCAGCTTCACCGCCTGGAAGGCGACGCCCTACAGCTTCGACCCGGCCAGCGGCACCAACGTGTTCTGCGGCAACACGACGATCGGCGGCAACGGCAGCACCGACACGTTCGCGCCGGGCATCTACTATGTCGTGAACGGAAACCTGACCTTCAACAACGCGGCGATCACAGCGGCTTCCGGCGTCAGCTTCGTGCTGACCGGCACCAGCCCCGGCGGGTTCCTCTGGACCAACTACTCGACCACCCCGACGCAGATGAGCGCACCGACCTCCGGCCCCACCGCGGGCATCCTGGTCTGGCAGACCTGCGGGAGCGGCGGCGACGCTGCCGACAACAGCATGGCGGGCGGCTCGACCCTGGTGGCCTCCGGCGCTTTCTACGCGCCGTGCGGCAGCCTTGACATGAGCAACAACGCGCAACTCGTCGCCGCCGCGGCGGGGGGGATGAGCGTCGTCGCCAACACGATCGAGGTCTCGGGCTCGGCCGGGATCGCGGCGGCGGCGGCGGCGGCCGGCGGCGGCGGCACAAGGCCGCGGCTGACGCAATGAACGCGCGGCGCCGCTTCGTCGCCGCCGATGGCCCGGGGATACCGGGCGGGGCTGCCCGTGCGGGCGTACGGCGCCGCGGCCTCGACCGCCGGGGCGCCGCCTCGATCGAAGCGGCGCTCGCGCTGGCGCTCGTCGTGCTGCCGATGCTGCTCGGGCTGTTCGATCTCGGCACCGCGCTGACCCTGCGGCTGCGGGTGGATCGCGCCCTGCAGGCCGGCATGTTCGCCGCCTGGGCGCTCAGTGGCCCCTCGGCCGCCCAGATCGTGCCGGCGGCGGTGGCGGGGGGCGGCAGCTTCGGCCCGGCGATTTCGGCCCAGGTCGGGTTCTCCTGCGACTGCCTGCCCGCGACCGGCACCTTGGCCCAGGCGACGCCGGTGGCCTGCACCGACGCCTGCCCCTCCGACCAGGTGGCGGGAGAATGGATGAGCCTGACCACCCGCGGCTCCGCCAGCCTGCCGTTTCCGCTGCCCGGACTGGTCTCGCCCCTGGTGCTCAGCGCCACCGCCACGGTCCGCATGCAATGACCGCCCGCACGGGATCTTCGCGCAGCCACCGGCGCCGCCGCGACCAGGAGACGCGCCGGCGCCGGCGGCGGGGAACCGCGGCCGTCGAGTTCGCGCTGACCTTCCCGGTGCTGCTGCTCGCGTTCCTGGCTGCGTTCGAATTATACCGCCTGGTCGCGACGCAGCGGGCGCTCGAGGATGCGGTGGACCAGGCGCTGCGCTACGGCTCGGTGCGCAGCGCGTCGGCATCGCTCGCGCAGATCGGCGCGGTCGCCACCGCCACCGCCACCACGCTGCTCGGCGCCGCCGGCGCGGCGGTGTCGAGCAGCGTGAGCGTCACGCCGGATGACGCGCCGGGCAGCAGCCTGACCGTGACGGTCAGCGACGCATGGACGCCGGTCCTGCTCGGTGACGTGTTTCCGGCGGTGACCCTGAGCAGCAGCGGGTCGGTCACGGTACAGAACTGACCCCGCGGACCGGCGCCGGACCCGCGCCCGGATACGCCGCACCCGGGGCTCCCCGTGGCCCGGCCCCTGGGGCGCCGGAACCCTGCCATGCAGGTCCGTTCGCGCCAGGCGCGCTTTTCGGCTCGCATCCGGGCGCGTCAGGCCTTATGTGTGCGCCGCAACACCCACCTTCCGGGCCGACCCGTCCCGCGCGGCGCAGCCGCAGGCGGGCGGGCGCCGGCGGGACCGCCCGCAGAGCCCCGCCCGAGAAGCGCCCGACCCAAGAAGCGCCCCACCCGGGCCCCGCCCGCAAGGACCGTCATGGACATCCGCAATATCGCGATCATCGCCCACGTCGATCACGGCAAGACCACGCTGGTCGACCAGCTTCTGCGCCAGTCCGGCGCCTTCCGCGACCACCAGGCGGTGGCCGAGCGCGCGCTCGACCGCAACGACCTGGAGCGCGAGCGCGGCATCACCATCCTCGCCAAATGCACCTCCGTGATGTGGCGCTCGGCCGCTGCGGGGGGCGAGGAGATGACGCGGATCAACATCGTGGACACTCCCGGCCACGCCGATTTCGGCGGCGAGGTCGAGCGCATCCTGAACATGGTGGACGGCGCGCTGGTGCTGGTCGACGCCGCCGAGGGCGTGCTGCCGCAAACGAAGTTCGTGGTCGGCAAGGCGCTCGCCCGCGGCATCCATCCGATCGTGGTGGTCAACAAGGTCGACCGCGCCGACGCCCGCGCCGACGAGGTCCACACCGAGGTGTTCGACCTGTTCGCCGCCCTCGGCGCCTCCGACTCGCAGCTCGATTTCCCGATGCTCTACGCCTCCGGCCGCCAGGGCTGGGCGGATACGAGCCTCGACGGGCCGCGCAAGGACCTGTCGGCGCTGTTCGACCTCGTGCTGCGCCACGTGCCGGCGCCCAAGGTCGCGCCCGAGGCGCCGTTCGCCATGGTCGCCTCCATCCTCGACTACGACAATTTCCTCGGCCGGGTGCTGACCGGGCGGGTCGAGCAGGGCCGCGCGAAGCTGAACATGCCGGTGAAGGTGCTGCACGCCGACGGGCGGGTGGTGGAGACCGGGCGCCTCACCAAGCTGATGTCGTTCCGCGGCCTCGACCGCGTACCGGTGGAGGAAGCCGAAGCCGGCGACATCATCGCCGTCGCCGGCCTCGCCGAGGGCACGGTGCCGGACACGATCGGCGCCCCGGAGCTCGCCGCCCCCCTGCCCGCGATCCCGGTCGACCCGCCGACCCTGGCGATGACGTTCCGTATCAATGACGGCCCGCTCGCCGGGCGCGAGGGCAAGAAGGTCACCTCGCGGCAGATCCGCGAGCGGCTGTTCCGCGAAGCCGAGGGCAACGTGGCGATCAAGGTGACCGACAGCAACGAGACCGAGGCCTTCGAGGTCGCCGGGCGCGGCGAACTCCAGCTCGGCGTGCTGATCGAGACCATGCGCCGCGAGGGCTTCGAGCTGTGCATCGGCCGCCCCCGCGTGCTGACCCGCCGCAACCCGGACACCGGCGCCCGCGAGGAGCCGATGGAGGAGGCGCTGGTCGACGTGGACGAACCCTTCACCGGCGTGGTGGTGGAGAAGCTCAGCCGCCGCAAGGGCGAGCTGCGCGACATGCGCCCCTCCGGCGGCGGCAAGGTGCGGTTGACCTTCGCCATCCCGAGCCGCGGCCTGATCGGCTATCACAACGAGTTCCTCACCGACACCCGCGGCACCGGGATCATGAACCGCATGTTCGCCGGCTACGGGACATGGAAGGGTCCGATCGAGGGACGGCGCAACGGCTCGCTCATCTCGACCGAGCACGGCGAGGCGGTGCATTATGCGCTGTTCTACATCCAGGAACGCGGCACCCTGTTCGTGGATCCGGGCGACAAGGTCTACCAGGGCATGATCCTGGGCGAGAACAGCCGCGGCTCCGACCTCGAGGTGAACCCGATCAAGGAGAAGAAGCTCACCAACATCCGCGCCGCCGGCAAGGACGACGCGATGCTGCTGACCCCGCCGCGGCGCATGAGCCTGGAGCAGGCGATCGCCTATGTCGAGGACGACGAGCTGGTGGAAGTGACCCCCGGCGCGATCCGGCTGCGCAAGCGCCACCTCGATCCGCACGAGCGCAAGCGCAGCGAGCGCCGCGCCGAGGCAGACAGCGAGGCGGCCTGAACGAGGACGCGTCCGCTCAGCCCACACTATCGACGCGGCCTATGACGCCGTCGCGGCCTGTGCCGCCGGCGGAGCTGGCTTTGCCGGGTGCGGGCCGGGCTCGGCGCTCCGGCTGACCGCATCCCGTCCGGCCGCGAGGATCCGGTCCGACAAGACGGGATCATCGACCGCGCGCGCCAGCACCAGGGTGCCGATCAGGGTCGCGGCGGCCGCCAGCGCGGCGTCCTCGCGCCGCTTCCCCTCCGGCAGCAGGCCCGCCAGCCGCGCGACCATCCCGCGCACCCTGGCAGTGAAGCCCTGCCGCACCGCCTCGCCCTGGCGCGGCATCTCGCAGGCCAAAGCGGCCAGGGCGCAGCCGTTCGGTCGAGGTGGCGGCAGCCGACCTCACCGAGCGGAACGACCTGCTCAGGATCGAGCGGCGCCTGCGGGAGGACGACTCGATCACCATGCTGGTCAACAACGCCGGCATGGCCGTCGCCGGCCCGATGCTGGCCACCGACCCGGATCGGCTGGAGGCGATGGTACATCTCAACGTCACCGTCGCCTTGCGCCTGGCGCATGCCGCGGTGCCGGGGTTCGTGGCGCGCGGCCAGGGAACCCTCATCAACATCGCCTCCGTCCTCGCACTGGCGCCCGAGCGCTTCAACGCGACCTACAGCGGAACCAAGGCGTTCCTGCTGAACCTGAGCCAGGCGTTGCAAACGGAACTGAAGGGGACGGCGGTGCGGGTGCAGGCCGTGCTGCCCGGCGCCACGCGGACGGACATCTGGGCCAAGGCCGGCCTCGACGTCGCCAGCCTTCCCCCGAAGAACCTCATGGAGGTGGACGAGATGGTGGATGCCGCGCTGGCCGGCCTGGACCAGGGCGAGGCGATCACCATCCCGTCGCTGCCGGACCCGGGCGAGTGGGAGCGGTTGCAGGCTGCCCGGCTCGCCATGGCGCCCAACCTGTCCCGCGACCATGCCGCCGCGCGCTACTTGCGGCCGACACAGGAGGCATGACCACCACCGCCGTTCGAGCCCCCTCCGGCGAGGCAAGGAATTGCCACCGCCGGCAGGTTTGACTTGCGCCGGCCGGGCCGACCGGCGGCATGATCGCGCAAGGGAAAGGAACGCTGCGATCGCGGCATGTGCGCCCGCCCGGGTTCGGGCTGGTGCCTTGACACCCCATTGGGAGGTTTCAGGATGCTGCGCCACGCCGCCCTCGCCTTCGGTCTGCTCGCCGCGACGTTCGCGCCGGCAACCGCCAGAACGATCGAGATCCGCATCGGCCACCAGAGCATGTGCACCGACACCTATCCCGCGGGCGAGGTGGTCATGCACAAGGGCCTGCTGGCCAAATACCTGCCGCATACCGGCAAATACGCCGGCATGAAATACGATATCGAATGGAGCGACTACTCCTCCGGCGGGCCGATCACGCAGATGATGATGGCCCGCAAGCTCGATTTCGGGGTGATGGGCGACTACCCCCTGGTGGTGAACGGCGCCCGCTTCCAGGCCACCGACAAGGAGCGGTCCTATCTGATTGCGCTCACCAACTACAACCTTGACGGAGCCAGCAACGGCATCGTCGTGCCGGTCGATTCGCCGGTCAGGAGCGTGCGTGGCCTGGAGGGCAAGACGATCTCGGTGCCGATCGGCAGCGCCGCCTGGGGCATGCTCTTCGAGATGGCCCAGGACCAGCACATCCCGATGGACAAGTTCCACATCGTGAACCAGACCCCGATGGTCGGGATCGCGTCGATCACGATGCACAAGATCGACGCCCATGCCGATTTCTGCCCGATGTCGGAATTCATGGAATTCAACGGCACCGGGCGGATGATCTATTCCGGGGCGGCAACCCATGTGCCCTATCTGCACGGCATCGTGGTGACCCGAGCCTTCGCCGATAAGTACCCCGAGATTGCCGTTGCCTATGTGAAGGCGCTCATCGCGGCGCAGGCCTGGATCACGGCAGACCCGGAACGGGCCGCGACGAAACTGGCAAAGTGGACGATGATCCCGAAGGAGGTTCTGTACCTGTATTTCAGCCATGGCGGTTACCTAAACCCGGATCCCACTTTCAAGCCGCTCTGGCTCAAGACGCTGGCCTATGACCACTCCATCCTGGCGAAATACGCGCATATCCCGCCACTCGACATGAAGGCCTGGGTGAACCCGAGCTTCATGGAGACCGCCTACAAGGAACTGGGGCTCAACTACGCCAAGGCGCTGGCGACGACGCCGGACAATCCGAAATCCAATATCGGTCTGCCGCCGGAACTGTGGCTCGCCGGCCAGCACGTCCGCCGGCTGCCGGACAACGCCGCGCTGCTCGCCGCCATCCGCGCCGCCGGCGCGGCGAACAAGAAGATCGACGCCGCCTACGTCTACGACCAGGCGACCGGCCTCAAGCTGTTCGCCCAGTTCGCGTATTACGTGAAGCAGCCGGACGGCAGGATAGCCGCCTACATGACCACCGGCGAGGCCACGCACGCAGCCGGGACCGCGAAGGTGCAGAGCTTCGCCGAAACGCTGGGCGTGAAGGGCCTGGCCGAGGCGATGATCGCGCGCCGGCAGATGCCGATGCACATGAGCCCGACGAAGCAGATCCAGCGCAACTAGTTGCTGGCTCGCTCCAGGCGCCGCCGTCACACTCGCGCAGCTTCGCAAGGAAACCGAACATGCAGGACGATCTGTTGCAAGCCGCCGTGCCGGACACCGTCGCGATCGGCGAGGACGGGCGGGTGCTGATTATCGACCAGGCGGGGACGCGCCGGCGGCTGGCCGCCGCGCGGCTCCGCCGGGCCTGCCGCTGCGCCGGCTGCCGGGCGGCGGGGCTGCTCGGCACGCCGATCGAACCGGACGCGGCCGTCCGCATCGCCAAAGCCGCGCCGATCGGCGGCTACGCGCTCAATCTGGCGTTCACCGACGGGCACGCACGCGGGGTGTTCCCCTTCGTCTATCTCGCGTCCCTGGCCGCGGAGGCGGTGGCATGAACGCGCCCGTGACCGAAACCCTGGAAGCCGACGTACTGGTGATCGGCGGCGGCACCGGCGGGCCGATGGCGGCGATCCGCGCCAAGGAAGCCAACCCGCACCTGCGCGTGGTGCTGCTGGAGAAAGCCAACGTCAAGCGCAGCGGCGCCATCTCCATGGGCATGGACGGGCTGAACAACGCCGTGATCCCCGGCTACGCGACGCCGGAGCAGTACGTGAAGGAGATCACCATCGCCAACGATGGGATCGTGCAGCAAAAGCCGTTGCTCGCCTACGCCAACGGCAGCTACGACATGATCCGCTACCTCGACAAGCTGGACGTGAAGTTCGAGAAGGACGGCGCCGGCGACTACGCGGTGCGCAAGGTCCACCACATGGGCACCTACGTGCTGCCGATGCCGCAGGGCCACCACGTGAAGAAGGTGCTGTACCGCCAGCTGCGCCGCCTGCGCATCGGCGTGGTCAACCGCTACATGGCGACCCGGCTGCTGACCACGCGGGACGGCCGCATCGGCGGCGCCATCGGGGTGAACACGCGCACGAGCGAGTTCCTGGTGATCCGCGCGAAAACCGTGGTGCTGACCTGCGGGGCGGCCGGACGCCTCGGCCTGCCGGCGTCGGGCTACCTGTTCGGCACCTACGAGAACGCCGCCAACTGCGGCGACGGCCACGCCATGGCCTATCACGCCGGGGCGGCGCTCGCCAATCTGGAATGCTATCAGATCAATCCACTGATCAAGGACTATAATGGTCCGTCCTGCGCCTACGTCACCGGCCCGTTCGGCGGCTACACCGCCAACAACAAGGGCAACCGCTTCATCGAGTGCGACTACTGGAGCGGACAGATGATGCTGGAGTTCTGGCGCGAGCTGGAGAGCGGCAACGGCCCCGTATTCCTCAACATGACGCATCTCGCCCCCGAGACGATCGGCGAGATCGAGACCATCCTGCACAGCAACGAACGCCCGTCCCGCGGACGCTTCCACGCCCGGCGCGGCACCGACTACCGCCAGCGGATGGTGGAGATGCACATCTCCGAGATCGGCTTCTGCGCCGGCCACAGCGCCTCCGGCGTCTGGGTCGACGAGCGGGCGCAAACGACGGTGCCCGGGCTCTATGCCGCCGGCGACATGGCGAGCGTGCCGCACAACTACATGCTGGGCGCATTCGTCAACGGCGCCATCGCCGGCGAGGAGGCGGCACGGTTCTGCGCCGAGGTGGACCTGCCGGAGGCGGATGGCGCGGCCGTCGCCGCGGAGCAGGACCGCGTGCTGGCGCCGACCCGCCGCGGCGACGGGCTCACTCCGTTCGAGGTGGAATACAAGACCCGGCGGCTGGTCAACGATTACCTGGCGCCGCCCAAGATCACCGCCAAGATGCGCATCGCGCAGGAACGCTTCGCGGAAATCCGCGACGACCTCGGTGCGCTCGTCGCCCGCGATCCGCACGAGCTGATGCGGGCGCTGGAAGTGCAGTCGATCCTGGATTGCGCCGACATGGCTGCCGCCGCCTCCCTGTTCCGCACCGAGAGCCGCTGGGGCTTCTATCACTACCGCATCGACTACCCCGAGACCGACAACGACGACTGGTTCTGTCACACCCTGCTGTCGCGGGATGCGGACGGGCGGATGCGGCACCGCAAGCACGCGGTCGATCCCTATGTCGTGCCGGTCGACGCGACCGAAATGACCGCCTACCAGAAGCTGCGCATCGTCCCCGCCGAAGCGGCGGAATAGAAGGACCCCTCCCATGCCGCTCGCCGCCCATGCCGCCAGCGTTCCCGTCGTGGTCGATGACGCCAAGTGCATCGCCGCCAAGGGCTGCACCGTCTGCGTCGATGTCTGCCCGCTCGATGTGCTGGCGATCGACCTCGTCCGCGGCAGTGCTTTCATGAAATACGACGAGTGCTGGTACTGCATGCCCTGCGAGGTCGACTGTCCGACCGGGGCCGTGACCGTCAACATCCCTTATCTGCTGCGCTGATCATGACAGTCTTCGATACGGATACGGATGATCTTGCCGATCTCGCCGCGCGCGCGCGCAGCGAGGACGCGGGGGTGCGGCGGGTGGCGATGCTGGCGCTGGCGGAAACGCCGGAGCCGGACGCGGCGGCGCTGCTGATCGCCGGCCTTGCCGATCCGGCCGCCGAGGTGCGCGCCGCCGCCGCGCAGGCGTTGGAAGAACATGCCGGCGCGGACGTCGTCCGCGCGCTCGCAGCCGCGCTCGATGACCCCGAGCCCCGGGTGCGGGAGGCGGCGGCAGCGGCGCTGGCCGATCGCCACGAGGCCGACGCCGCGCCGTTGCTGATCGCGCGCGCCGCCGCCGGCACCGCGTTCGCCCGAGCCGCGGCGTTCCGAGCCTTGCGCGAACTGGCCGCGCCGGACGCGGGCGGCGTCGCGCTGGAGGCGCTGGCCGATGCCTGCCCGGACGTGCGGCGCGAAGCGGTCGCGGTGCTGGGCTGGCTGCGCGACGAATCGGCGCAGCCGGGCCTGATGCGCACGGCTATCGACCCGGAGCCCGAGGTGCGGCGCGCAACGATGACCGCCCTCGTCTCCGTCCGTTCCGGTGCGCCCGGGGCGGCGGCGCTGGTGGCGGGCTTGCGCGACCCCGACTGGCGGGTGCGCGAGGAGGCCGCCGCCACCCTCGCCCGCAGCCGGCTGCCGGAGGGAGAGACCGCGCTCATCCGGACGATGGAGGATCCGGTCTGGCAGGTCCGCCTGAAAGCCGCTGGCGCGCTGGGCCGATTGCGTGCGCTCGCCGCGCTGCCGGCCCTGGCGATCGCGCTCGCCAGCGAAATCAGCAACCTGCGCAAGGAGAGTGCCGCGGCACTGGGCGAAATCGCCGATCCGGCGGCGCTGCCGGCGCTGCGGACCGCCGCGGCCGATCCCGATCCGGAGGTGCGCAAGACGGCGCTCTGGGCGATCGGCCGCTGCCGGGGCTAAGGCATCGTCGGCAAATAAGTGCGTCAGCACGCCGACAAAGATGCCTGTTAAAATTGAATTTTAGGGCCCGTTTGACATCGCTGATCGATTCGATAGTTGTCGAACGGGCCCTGAGGCGGGTCGTCTGGTACGCCGTTTGCGTGTCGACCGGCGATGCCAGCGACCGCAACTTCGCCGTCCGCCACGCCCGAGGCCAGCCCCACGCTGGGCGAGGCCGGCCACGCCCTGCTGCTCAGCGAACACCCGGCGCTGATCGGCGGTCCGCCCAACCTGCTCAAGTCCCTGTCGCCGAAGGAGCGCGCCCTGCTGTTCGACCAGGGCACGCGCCGGGTGTTCTATCGGGGCGCCACCGTCTTCCGTCAGGGCGCGGCCAATGACGGGCTCTATCTGATCGAGCACGGCCGCATCCGCGTGTTCTACGGTGCCCCGTCGGGGCGGGAGATCACGCTCGCCTACTGGCATCCCGGAAATTTCGTCGGCGCACCGGAGGTGTTCGGCGAGCGGACGCATATGTGGTCCGGCATCGCCGCCGCCAACAGCGTGGTCGTGCATCTGCGCGGCGCGGTGCTGCGCGGCCTGGTCGCGCGGATGCCGGCGCTGGCGATCGGCCTGATCGAGGGGCTGGCGTTCAAGGGCCGCTGCTATTCGGCCCTGGCGCAGATGCTCGGCACCCGTTCGGTCACGGAACGGCTGGCGCGGCTGCTGCTGCATCTGCTCGACGCCTACGGCGTGGCGGATCCGCGCGGGGTCCTGGTGTCCGCCAGTTTCACCCATGCCGATCTCGCCCACATGGTCGGCGCGACCCGACAATGGGTCACGATCAGCCTCAAGCGCCTCGGCGAACAGGGCGTGCTGGAAACCCATCGCGGACGCATCCTGATCCTCGATCCCCAGGCGTTGCGCGCGATGCAGGAGGAAGGCGACGGTGCCGGTTGAGCATGCTGATTATTCCCTGTGCATCGATCGCTTGATACGAACAGAATTTGCGCATCGTGGTCGCTGTAGGCAACTAATCAGCCGAACCCTGGCCCAAATAGTTGGCAGGCCGTGCATCGCGCCGCGATCCTGCGCCGCGTTCGACGAGAGCAGGTGACGCAATGGATCTTCCCGTGCCAGCCGACCAGCCGCAGCTTTCCGCCACCGCGCCCGCGCAGCCCGCCAGGCGGCGCGACGCGCAACCGCGGATCCATCCGCGGATGCGGGACGGGCTGCGCGCCTGGCTGCTCGGCGGGCTCACGATCGCCATCTTCCTCGGGTTGTGGCAGGCGGCCAGCGCCACCCATCTCGACTTCTTCCTGCGCTTCGACAACATCCCCGCTCCGTCCAAGGTCGCCCTGCGGGCGCTGACGGTGGTCGGGTCGGCTGCGTTCCTGAACGACGTGCTGACCAGTTGCGAACGGGTCTTTCTCGGCTTCGGCATCGCCGCGTCGCTGGCGGTGCCGACCGGGCTCCTGATCGGGCGCTACCGAGTGGCGCACGAGTTGCTGTTCCCGCTGACGGAGCTTCTCCGCCCGGTGCCGGCGATCGCCTGGGTGCCGATCTCGATCATGATCTGGCCCACCGACTGGCAGAGCATCGTGTTCATCACCTTCCTCGGCGCCTATTTCCCGATCCTGCTCAACACGCTCCTCGGCACGCAGCGGGTCGACCCGGTGCTGGTGCTGGCCGCGCGCAGCCTGGGCGCGAGCGAAGGCGCGATCTTCCGCGAAGTGTACCTGCCCGGCGCCCTGCCGGCGATCTTCACCGGGCTGGCGGTCGGCATGGGCGTGGGCTGGGTTTCTGTGATCGCTGCCGAAATGATATCGGGCCAGTCCGGCGTCGGGTACTTCACCTGGGAGGCCTACTCGCTCATCCAGTATCCCGACATCATCCTCGGCATGGTGGCGATCGGGCTGCTGGGCCTCGTGTCCAGCTCCGCCATCCGCGGCTTCGGCCGGCTGGTGATGCCCTGGCTGTCGGCGCAGTGAGAGGAGATCCGCAGTGAGCCGCACCAAGGGGCTTGTCGAAATCGACCATTTCGGCCTCGACTACATCGCCGAAGGCCGCGCGACCGAGGCGGTGGCGGATGTTTCGATCGCCGTCCGGCCGGGCGAGTTCGTCTCCATCGTCGGCCCCTCGGGCTGCGGCAAGTCGACCCTGCTGAACGCGGTTGCCGGATTTCGTGCGCCGAGCCGGGGCCGGGTGCGGGTGGATGGCGAGACGGTGCGCGGACCCGGCGCCGACCGCGGCATGGTGTTCCAGCAATACTCGCTGTTCCCCTGGAAGACGGTGCGCCAGAACGTCGAGTTCGGGCTCAAGATGAAGGGGATCGGCAGCGCGCAGCGGGAGCGGATGTCGCGCACCCTGCTCGCGCTGGCCGGGCTGATCGGGTTCGAGGACCAGTATCCCGACCGGCTCTCGGGCGGCATGAAGCAGCGGGTCGGCATCGTGCGCGCGCTCGCCACCGGGCCGAAAGTCCTGCTGCTGGACGAGCCGTTCGGCGCGCTCGACGCGCAGACCAGGCTGATCATGCAGCAGATCCTCACCAATATCTGGCAGCGCCTCAGAATCTCGGTGCTGTTCGTTACCCATGACATCGACGAGGCGATCTTCCTCTCGGACCGGGTGTATGTGATGACCGCACGGCCAGGCCGGGTGAAGGCCGAATTCCGCATCGACCTGCCGCGCCCGCGCGATCCTGACAGCATCCTGAGCGCCAAGTTCCTCGCGCTCCGCCGGGAGCTTGCCGGACTGATCCGCGAGGAGAGCCTGGTGGCGATGGGCGGCGAACTCGCAGGCGGCCTCGGCGGCCTCGACGTGATGCTGGAGGAGGGGTCGCTCGCCGACCTGCTGTAGGCCAGGGCGGCCCGGAGCCGTTCCGGATCCGTATTCCGTTTCTGTTTCGAACAACGGAAAAATTTGGCAACTTATAGACCAGCAAAGAATCGCTTTTATATCCGGCGCACCCGATGGCGCCTATTTTCGATTCGTCATCGGAGGTCGCATGAGCCACATCACCAACGCACGCGTCACCGCGGTCGAGCACCTGACCGACCGCCTGTTCAGCTTCACCACCACCCGCGATCCGGGGCTGCGCTTCCATAGCGGGCAGTTCATCATGCTGGGCCTGGAAGTGAACGGCCGCCCCCTGCTGCGGGCCTACAGCATCGCGAGCGCGCCCTACGAGGATGAGCTCGGCTTCCTCAGCATCAAGGTGCCAGACGGACCGCTGACCTCGCGGCTGCAACACCTGCGCCCGGGCGATGAGATCCTGCTCGGCCGCAAGCCGACCGGCACGCTCGTGCCGGAACTGCTGGAACCGGGCGAGCGGCTCTATCTGTTCGCCACCGGAACCGGCCTGGCGCCGTTCCTCAGCCTGATCCGGGACCCGGACATCTATGCGCGGTTCGAGCAGATCGTGCTGGTGCATGGCTGCCGCCATGCCGCCGAGCTCGCCTTCCGCCGCATGATCACCGAGGAATTGCCGCAGCACGAATTGCTCGGCGCGGAGGTGTGCGCGCGGCTGCGCTACGTGCCCACGGTCACGCGCGAACCGTTCCCGACCCGCGGGCGGATCGATGCGCTGATCGAGGACGGCCGCCTCGCCGCCATGCTGGATCTGCCGCCGCTCGATCCCGCCGCCGACCGGGCGATGCTCTGCGGCAGCCCCGCGATGCTCGCCAGCCTGCGGACGGTGCTGGAAGCACGCGGCTTCGCCGAAGGCAGCCACGCCAGCCCCGGCCAGTTCGTGGTCGAGCGCGCCTTCGCGGAACGCTGACACAGGCGGCCGCTTTGGCCGACCGTGTGGCGCGCCAGGGTCGCCACGGGAAGCCGGGGATGCGGCTGCGCGCGAACCCAGGCGGATACCGGCGGCCGCCCGACGGCCCCAACGGCCATGGAATGCGGCCGTCGGTATGAGCGCGCGCCTACTACGGCGGCGTGCGGCGGCGCACGAACGCCGCCAGCGCCTGGACCAGGTCGACCGCCGCGGCGCCGAGGCGCAGCCGCTCCTCGATCGCCGCAACCGCCTGGCGGCGCACCTCCGCCGCCTCGCGCGCAATGCGGTCCTCCGCCGGCCGCAACAGCGCGGGCAGCGCAAGCAGCAGCGCCAGCGCGAGATTAGCCCCGGCCATCACCAGGGCGGCGGCCCAGGACTTCAGCCGGCCGTCCAGGTAGAGCCAGAGCGCCACCTCCAGGAAGCCCAGCCCGACCAGCAGGAAGGGCAGCGCCAGACTGGCGCGAACGGCCCGTCCGGCCATCCCGCGCGCCACCCGGCGCAGCCGCAGCGTCTCCGCTTCAACCGCCACCCGCGCCAGCCGGAGCGTGCGCATCCCTCAGCGCCCGGACCGCGGCCGCGACCGCGGGCGCGTGCTCGTTGGCGGGGGCGGCACGCCGCGGCGGCGCCGGCGCGGGACCGTCATGCCCTGCCGCCGGCTCAGCGCAGGGTCCGGCCGATCACAAACCCGACCGCCGCGGCGACCAGCACCGAGATGAAGGGCTGCGCGCGGATCTGCGCCGACACCGTATCCGCCTGGCCGCGCACGGCGCCCATCGCGTGCTCGGCGCGCTCGGCCATGTGGGAGACCGCGGGTTCCACCCGGTCCCGCATCAGCGCGTCCACCTGCGCGCGCAGCCGGGCGATCTGTTCCCTGGTGTCCTCGGACGGGTGGGCAGCCTTGTCCGCGTCGCTCATGGCCCGATACCTCCGTGGCTGAACATCCTGCGGTAACAGGTGGGGACCGCGGCCGGGCATTTCGAGGTCGCAGGATTTCCGCTCCCCGGGATGTTCCCTCTCCGCCGCAAACAGCTTAGGACACGGGCGCGATCACGAGGAGCCCCGACATGGCCACGCCTGCCCCGCCGCTGCAGAAATCCCCGGCCCTGTCCGATTGGGACCGCGACGCCGCCCTCGCCGCCGCGCGCATGCTGCTGGAGATCAAGGCGGTGAATTTCCGCCCGGAGGAACCCTACACCTTCACGTCGGGCTGGAAGTCGCCGGTCTATATCGACTGCCGGCGGATCATCTACTTCCCCCGGGTGCGGTCGAAGATCTGCGAACTCGCGGTGGACAAGATCCATCGCCATGTCGGCTACGAGACGATCGAGGCGGTGGCCGGCGGCGAGACGGCGGGCATCCCCTTCGCCGCCTGGATCGCCGACCGCATGGCCGCGCCGATGGCCTATGTGCGCAAGAAGCCCAAGGGCTTCGGCCGCAACGCGCTGTTCGAGGGCGACGTGCCGGACGGCAGGCGCACCCTGCT
>JAGWSV010000054.1 GCA_028869315.1 Rhodospirillales bacterium | reverse complement strand
GTCCATCCGTGGATCAACAAGGCGCTGGAAAAGGCGCAGATGAAGGTCGAGGCGCGCAACTTCGACACCCGCAAGAACGTGCTCAAATACGACGACGTGATGAACGACCAGCGCAAGGAGGTGTACGCCCAGCGCAAGGAGTTCATGCGGGCCGAGGACGTCTCGGAGACCGTCGCCGAGATGCGCGCCGAGGTGATCGCGGGCCTGGTCGAGCGGCGCATCCCGGCCAAGGCCTTCGCCGAGCAGTGGGAACTGGCGGAACTGACCGAGGACGCGCGCCGGGTGCTCAATCTCGACCTGCCGATCGAGGACTGGGGGCACGAGGAAGGGATCGACGAGGTCCATCTGCGCGAACGGATCGAGCAGGCGGCGGACCAGTTCATGGCCGCCAAGGCGGCCAATCTCGGCCCCGAGCTGATGCGCTTCGTCGAGAAGTCGCTGTTGATCCAGACCCTGGACGGCGTGTGGAAGGAGCATCTCTATGCGCTCGACCATCTGCGCCAGGGCATCGGGCTGCGCGCCTACGGCCAGAAGGACCCGCTGAACGAATACAAGGCCGAAGCGTTCGCGTTGTTCAACGGCATGCTCGACGAGCTCAAGGAACGCATCACGACGATGCTGAGCCGGGTGGAGATGGGCCCGGAGGCGCCGCCCGCGGCCGACTTCCAGCCGCAGCCGATGCGCTACATGGAACTGCACCCCGACCCGATGTCCGCCTTCGCCGGCGGCGAGCCCGGGTTCGCGGCGGAAGGGGACGCGGACGTGGCGACCCTGGCCGCGCCGGTCGCGCTGGCGGCGCAACCGCTGCGGGTGGAGGCGGTGAACCCGGACGACCCCGCCACCTGGCACGCCACCGCGCGCAACGCGCCCTGTCCCTGCGGGTCGGGGAAGAAATACAAGCACTGCCACGGGAAGCTGGGATAGGGCCGCCGGGCCTGCGACACCGGCTCCGGTACACCGGCCCCACTACACCGGCATGCGCCGCCCCTGATGCGCCCGGCCCAGCCGGGCGGAGTCCTCCATGTGGTCGGCGATCACCCGCACGCCCTGGTCGAGCCGGGTGACGACCGTGCCCGGGGAGCCGCCCTCCAGGAACGCGATCCCCCGTGCGCGGCAGGCCGCCAGGACGCGGTCGCGGGCGCGCTGCATCTCCGGCGGGTAGGGCTCGCGCTGCAAGCTGAGGTAGCCCAGCGACAACCCCAGGTCCCCTGGCCCCATTTCCGCGAAGCCGAGGCCCGGCACGTCCAGGATCCGCTCGCATTGCGCGATGCCCTCGGGGCTTTCGAGTTTCACCCCGAGCAGCAATTCGCCCTCCGGATTCAGCGGCCAGGGGTCGGCGCGGCGCAGGTACTCCTCGGGCGTTATCCCCCAGACCGGCGCGGCGCTGCCCTCCGATCCGCGCCCGCGGGTGCCGCGGCCGAGCGTGCCGGCGGCCGGTTCGCCCGCCGCCGCGCCGTCCAGCCGGGCGAGCGGCGAGGGCAGGGCGGGATCGACCCCGGCCGGCTGGTGCGGGTAGCGGCAGGCTTCGACGAAGGCGCGCACCGCCCCGGCGGTCTCGGCCTGGCACAGCAGGATGCCGTGCACGCCGCGGCCGAGGATCTGGCGGAACTGCCAGGCGGCGAAGCGCACATGCGCGGCGTCGATGCCGTTCACCGGCGCCTCCACGATCACCGCCGGGCAGCGGTGGCCCGAGCGGGTCGGCCCGGCCTCCACCAATCCGGCCATGTACTCGGCGAGGCCGGCCATGTCGAACGCGCCATGTTCCATGCCGACATTGATGTAGTCGGCCCAGGTCCCGGCGTCGGCGCGGCCCTGCGCGCGGGTCAGCACGTGGCCGGAATGGGCGCCGACATAGTAGATCGCCTGGTCCTGCGACAGCAGATCGATGGCGCGGTTGATGCGGGCGGGCATGGCAGGATCTCCGTCGGTGGCGCGGGTCACTCCGGTTCGATCGGCAGGACCCCGAGGCTGGTCCAGGCGATCGGCGCGCCGCAGGCGTCCGCGGCCTGCGCCGGCGGCAGGCTGCGGTTCCAGTGCACCGCCAGGAACCGCCGCGCCGTCACGTCGCGCGCGGCGTCGGAGATCAGCCACAGCAGCGGCGGCACCATCACCTCGGGGCGGATCAGCCTGTCGCGGGCCGGGACCTCGGCCTCGGGGATGATGCGGGTATCGGTCATGCCGCCGGGCACCAGCACGTTCACCGTGACCCCGCTGCCGGCGAGGTCGGCCGCCATCACCGCGTGCGCCGCTTCGGACGCTGCCTTCGGGGCGCCGTAGAGCGCGAAGCCGCCGCGGATCATGGTGCCAAGGCTGGTGGTGACGCCGATGATCCGCCCGCGTTTGCGTTCCATCATATGCGGCGCCACCGCGCGCGCCATCATCAGCGGCGCGGTGGCGTTCACCGCGACGAAGCGGGACCATTGCCCGGGCGTGATTTCCCAGAAGCGGATCGGGTTCGCCTTCTGGTCCGGGCGGATCGCCCCCTGGCCGATGCCGGCGTTGTTCACCAGCACGTCGATCTTGCCGAAGCGGCCGAGCACCTCCTCGACGATGCGGGCGAAGCTGTCGGCCTCGGCGAGGTCGGCGGCGACGGGGTGCAGCGATCCGGCGGGGCGCCGCTCCCCCACCGTCTCGGCCAGCGCGCGCAGCCAGGATTGGTCGCGGTCGACCGCGGCGACATCGACGCCGGCATCGAGCAGCCCGAGCGCGATCGCGCGGCCGATGCCGCTGGCCGCACCCGTCACGATGGCAACTTGTCGGTCCGGCATGTCGGTCTCCTCCTTCCGATATCGCCGCGGCTATCGGGCGGGTGCGTGCCGGTTGAAAGGCATGTCCTTGTCCACCCGCGGTTCGGCGGGCAGGCCGAGCACCCGCTCGGCGATGATGTTGCGCAGGATCTCGTCGGTGCCGCCGGCGATGCGCTGGCCGGGCGCGGCGAGCAGCCCGTCCTGGAACAGCCCGGCCATCGGCGCCAGCGCCGGATCGGCGATCGCCCCGGCCTGGCCGAGCAGGTCCATCCCATAGGCGGCGATCGCCTGCAGCCTGGCGGCGTTCACCACCTTGGCGATGGCGTTCTCGGGTCCCGGCGTCTGCCCGCGCGACAGCGCGGTCATGGTGCGGAAGCGGGTGTAGGCGAGCCCGGCGCTGTCGGCCCACCATTCCGCGATCTTCAGCCGCACCGCCGGGTCGGCGATCGCCGGACGTCCGTCGATCGCCACCGCGCGGGCGAGCGCGATCAGGTCGTGGATGTCGGGCCGGCGCGGTTCGCCGACCGCCAGGCGCTCGTTCATCAGCGTGGTCAGTGCCACTTTCCAGCCCTGGCCGGGCGCGCCGAGGCGCTGGCGGTCGGCAAGGCGCAGGTCGGTGAAGAACACTTCGTTGAAATGCGATCCGCCCGACATCTGGTGGATCGGCCGCACCTCCACGCCGGGCGCCTTCATGTCGATCCAGAACGCGGTGAGGCCGGCATGCTTGGGCACGGCCGGATCGCTGCGGGCCAGCAACAGGCCGAAATCGCAGAAATGCGCGCCGGAGGTCCAGACCTTCTGGCCGTTGACGACCCAGTCCTCGCCGTTGCGTTCGGCGCGCGTGCAGAGGCCGGCGACGTCCGATCCGGCGGCGGGTTCGGAGAACAGCTGGCACCAGATCTCCTCGCCGCGCAGGGCGGGGCGGACGTACCGCTCCAGCACCGGACGGCCGGCGTACGCCATCAGGGTCGGGATGCACATGCCAAGCCCGATCAGGAAGACGTCGTAGGGCACGTCGTAGCCCGCTTCCTCCTGGTTCCAGATGATCTGCTGCATCGGGCTGCCGCCGCGCCCGCCCCATTCGCGCGGCCAGGTGATGCCGGCGAAGCCTGCTGCCGCTTTGCGCGCCTGCCAGGCCTTGGCGCGGGCAAGTTCGGCCGCGTCCACCTCGCCATAGCGCGGCGCGGCGCGCGCGCGGTCCTTGCGCGGCCGGTTGGCGTCGAGGAATGCGCGGGCTTCGGCGCGGAAGGCGGCTTCGTCCGGCGTGTCGTCGAAATCCATCGGCGTGTCCCCGGTTCAGGCGGCGTTGGCGGTTTCGAGCGCCGCCATCATGCGCTCCTTCCAGAAGCGCGGACCGCCGAGCGCATGCGCCAGCAGCATGGCGCGGCGGTAGAACAGATGCGGGTCGGCGTCCCAGGTGAAGCCGATGCCGCCATGGGTCTGGATGTTTTCCTTCGCCGCCTGGAAGAACGCCGCATCGGCGGAGACCTTGGCGGTGGCGGCGGCCAGCGGCAGCGCCCCGGCGTCGCGCTCCAGCGCCCAGCAGGCGTACCAGGCGTTGGAGCGGGCGAGTTCGACCGCGACGTAAACATCCGCGAGCTTGTGCTTGATCGCCTGGAAGGAGCCGATGGCGCGGCCGAAGGCGTGGCGTTCCTTCGCATAGGCGACCGCCATCTCCAGCGCCGCGGAGGCGCCGCCGAGCGCGGCGAAAGCGGCGGGCACGGCGGCGCGGTCCAGCAGCGCGGCGATGGCGTTCCAGCCCGCCGCGCCAGGCAGGCGCTCGGCCGGCGCGGCGCGGCAGGTCACGTTTGCGTGCGGCAGGCTGGGGTCGATCATCGCCATCGGCTGCCGCTCCACCCCGGGGCCCGCGAGATCGACCAGGGCGAGCACCGGGCCGTCCGCGTCCTGGGCGGCGATCACGGCGATGTCGGCGTTCATCCCGTCGGCGACCGGGAGCTTGGTGCCGTCGATGCGGCCGTTCCGCAGCCGGGCGCGGATCGCGCCGGGGCTTGGGTCGCCGGCGCCCTCGGCGAGCGCGAAGGCGGCGGTGGCCTCCCCCGCCGCGAGGCGCGGCAGCCAGGCCGCCTGCTGCGCCGGGCTGCCGCATTGCGCGATCGCCTCGGCGGCGAGGCAGCGGCCGGAGAGGAACGGCACCGGGGCCAGCGCGCGGCCGAGTTCCTCGGCGAGGACGCACAGCGCCTCGGCGCCGAGGCCGGCGCCGCCATGGGCTTCCGGCAAGCCGACGCCGAGCCAGCCGAGCCCGGCCATCTCGCGCCACAGCGCGGCGGCCTGCGGCGGCGCGGCGTCCAGCGCGGCGCGCACCAGGCTGGCCGGGCAGCGCTCGGCCAGGAAGCGCCGCGCCTGGTCGCGCAACAGCCGGCTGTCGTCGGAGAAGGCGAAGTTCATGCGGCGCGTCCCTCCTGCACGCGCCACTCGGCCGGCGGCGTTCGCGCCGGGGGATGCTACGCGCGCCGGCGCGCGGGGGCCAAGCGCGCCGTATCCCCGGTGTCCCCCGGCGGGGTCTCCCGGTGGGACGCGGCGGCGGTGAGCGCCGCCTGGTGCGCGTGCCGCGTGTTGCCTCCGGCAGCGCGCGGGGGGCAAGTTCGGACGCCTTTTCCTGAGTGGGAGACGCAAGATGGTCGCACGCCTGACCGACGCCGAGCGCGCCGCACTGGCCGTCAGCCTGCCGCGCTGGACCTTGGTTCCCGCCGCCGCCGGCCAGGCGGACGCGATCCGCCGGCGCTTCGCGTTCGCCGATTTCTCCGCCGCCTTCGGGTTCATGGCCCGGGTGGCGCTGCTCGCCGAGCAGCAGGGCCATCATCCCGATTGGTCCAACGTGTGGAACCGGGTGGAGATCACGCTCTCCACCCACGACGCCGGGGGACTGACCGCGCAGGACGTGCGGCTGGCGCAGGCGATCGATCGTCTCGACCAGGCCTAGCGGTCCGATGCCGACACCTGCTTCAGGCGTTGGCTGAATCGGCCCACCAAATCAAGCGAGTGCTCTGATTCATGCTGAATCCTCCGATTGTGTCAGAGCACGAGCGCGGATAGTTCACGCCAGCGGCCGCATGCTGCCTGGGCGCGCAGCCGCCGCACCATCCCCGCGCGCCATGCGGCCGGACAAAGACGCCGCCCGTATCGCAGTCTGCGCCGGCCGTGACCGGGCGGCGCCCCGTGACGCAGCCTATCCGGCGTGCGGCATCCGGACGAAGCGGCTGGTGATCAATTGGCGCTTGCGCGGGCCGATGACCCGCCAGCTCAGGACCCAGCAGCCGGGATCGAGCACCCGGTAGCGCCCGATATAGCGGTCCGGCCCGCACTCGTGACGAACCTGCGCGACGCCGCCCGCGAGGTCC